>DGRV01000058.1:345-5570 GCA_002391225.1 Christensenella sp. UBA4379 | reverse complement strand
GTGGAAGTTACTTTGGGAATTTACTACGAAACATCAGTCACTCAAATAACATCGAAAAAAAGCTTGACAAGACTGTGAAAAAGTAGTATTATACATTTCGCACGAAACAAACGTGCGTGATGTCGCGGGGTAGAGCAGTTTGGTAGCTCGTCGGGCTCATAACCCGGAGGTCGAGGGTTCAAGTCCCTCCCCCGCAACCATTTTTTGGCTCCGTAGCTCAGTGGCTAGAGCACTCGGTTCATACCCGGGGTGTCAGTGGTTCAAATCCACTCGGAGCCACCAATTTCATCACCTTTTACTTTCAGACCTTTCGGTTTGAAAGTTTTTTATTTATCCGTGCAGGTATACAAAAGAAATGCAGGGCACCGGGCTCAAAGGCCTTGCGTCCTGCTGAAAAAGAGGGATATACTGGATGAAGCTGTTCAGCCGGAGCCTCGTTTTTAAAAGCGGCCCCGCTGAAATCAGCCTGAAAGGAGCGTATCCCATGATCCGCTAGATTTCTGTCTTCGCTGAAAACGCGATGGGCACCATGAAGCACATCACCCAGGTGCTCGAGGATGCCCAGATCAACATGAGCATCCTGATCACCAACGACAGCGCGGAGTACGGCATCATCCGCATGCTGGTCAACGATACCGACCGGGCGGTGGACGTCCTCCGAAACGCGGGATACATGTGCCGGGCGGAACAGGTGCTGGCCGTCGAGATCTCCGACGCTGTCGGCAGTCTGAACCGCCTGCTGGGCGTCCTGGCAGACGGCAACATCAATATCGACTACCTGTACGTGACCTATTCCCTTACCAGCAAGCTCCCCTACGCCATCCTCAAGACACAGGACATGGGAGAGGTGGAGGAGTTCCTGGCGGGCCGGGGCTACCGGCAGGTCCGGGACATCAACCAGTAAGCGTTCCCTTTAGTTCAGCTCCGCCAATTCCAGGATCAACCGCTCCGTCTTTTCCCAGCCCAGGCAGGGGTCAGTGATGGACTTGCCGAAAACGCCTTCCTCGATGGTCTGGGCGCCGTCTTCCAGGTAGCTCTCGATCATCAGGCCCTTGACCAGGGCGTGGATGTCCGGGTTCACGCGGCGGGAATGCATGACGTCCTTGCTGATGCGGATCTGCTCGAGGAACCTTTTGCCGCTGTTGGAATGGTTGGTATCCACCACCACGGAGGGGTTCTGCAGGGTGGGATTGCTCTGGTACAGCTCCAGGGTCTCCCTCAGGTCCTCATAGTGGTAGTTGGGATGGGAGCGGCCGAAGCGGTCCACATAGCCGCGCAGGATGGCGTGGGCCAGGGGGTTGCCGTGGGTCTTGACCTCCCAGCCGCGGTAGATGAATTTCTGCACGCTCTGGGCGGCCACGATGGCGTTCATCATCACGCTCAGGTCGCCGCTGGTCGGGTTCTTCATCCCCGCCGGGACGCCGATACCGCTGGCCACGATCCGGTGCTCCTGGTTTTCCACGCTGCGGGCTCCGACGGCCACATAGCTGAGCAGGTCGCTCAGATACCGGTGGTTGCTGGGGTAGAGCATCTCCTCCGCGCAGGTGAAACCGGTTTCCCTGACGATGCGGCTGTGCATCTCCCGGATGGCGATGATGCCGGCCAGCATGTCTTCCTCTTTATGGACGTCCGGCTGGTGCAGCATGCCCTTGTAGCCCAGGCCCTTTGTCCTCGGTTTATTGGTGTACACCCGGGGGACGATCATCAGCCGGTCCTGTACCTGTTCCCGCACGCGGGCCAGGCGGTACATGTATTCCAGCACCGCGTCCTCCCTGTCGGCCGAGCAGGGGCCGATCAGCAGCAGCAGCCGGCTGTCCCTGCCGGCAAAAATATCGGCGATCTCCCGGTCCCGCTGTTCCTTGACCTGGTGTACCTTCTCATCCAGCGGAAACTGCTTTTTGAGGTCCTGGGGGACCGGCAGCTTCCGGATAAATTCCATCTGCATTTCCATAATAACATTCACCTGCCTGTCCGGCGGCTGAGCCGCCAATCCCCGAAATTATAAACCGGAACGGGCGGAATAGCAAGGCGCATCCTGTTCCTTTCCGGTCTTTTTAAGAGGAGCTTTCCATGACGGAACACGAGGTCATCATCAACGGCATAAAAGTGAACGCCCGGTACAGCGACCAGGCGGTGAACGAGATCTTTCTGCCCCTGCTCAAGCGATGGACGAAGATGCAGGCGGAAAAAGGAGGCCGGCTCCTCGTGATGTTCGCCGCCCCGCCCGGAGCCGGAAAGAGCACCCTGCTGAGCTTTCTGGAAAAGCTCTCCCGGAGCGTCCCCGGGCTCTGCCCCGTTCAGGCCATCGGCATGGACGGCTTTCACCGCCGCCAGGAGGACCTGCTGCGCCACACCGCCGTGCGGGAAGGAAAAACGGTCTCCCTCGTCGAAATCAAAGGCGCTCCGGTGACCTTTGACCTGGAGCGGCTGGCCGAAAGCATCCGTTTGGCGGCCTCCGGCGCCGTCTGCGGCTGGCCCAAGTACGACCGCCTCCTGCACAACCCGGTCGAAAACGCCCTGACCGTAGACGGGGACATCGTGCTGCTGGAAGGGAACTATCTCCTGTTGGACGAGGACGGATGGCGGGACCTTTCCCGCTTCGCGGACGATACCGTATCTCTCCGCGCCCCGGAGGCCATGCTGCGGAATCGCCTGATCGAGCGGAAGATCCGCACGGGCGTCCAGCAGGAAGCGGCAGTCCGCTTCGTGGATTTCAGCGATATGCCCAATGTTCGATTGTGCCTGACAAAAACGATGCCCGCCGAAATTCAGCTGGGCATCGATGAAACGGGCGAATATCACTGGGAAAAGGGAAACCCCATGGATTAGGGGTCAGTCTGAGGTCCCTTTGATCAGGGAGGAAAGGCGCTCGATCAGCGCCTGCGCCGCCTGCTCCTGGGTGGCCTCGGTCGGATGCCAGTCGGCGACATAGCCGGTGGAGCCGTCCTGGGGCTTCAAGCGCAGGGTCTGGATATGGGCGTCGCCCGTCTCCTCCGAATACCTCCGGACAGCCTCCTGAACGCAGGGGAACAGGGCATCCCCCATGACGCCGTAGACGGCCATGATCAGGGCGGAAGGGTTGTGTTTCCTCACCGTTTTCAGGAATTCGGCGTAAGAGGCGGTAAATTCCTCCCGCCGCTCCGCGGAGCTTCCGGTGAAGCTTTGGTCGTTCGTCCCCAGGTTAAGGACGACGACGTCCGGCTGGAAGGCGGAAAAAACCCAGGGCTGGCTCAGGTCGATCACGGAAGCGGCGCTGCCGTAGTTTTTCCCGAGCTGTTCGTACACGGGCGGCACCAGCTGGCCGCTGACCCGGTTTCCGTCCCCGGTATAGCCGGAGATGATTCCGTGGCCGCTGTAGCATACCAGGCTGTAATCCGCGTTCAGCGCCGCCGCCGTCTTATAGGCGTAGGCTCTGGTGGCGTCTTCGGTGCCGGTAACGAAATGATGGTTTGCGTCCTCGTCGTCCACCCCGTAGCCGCAGGTGATGGAATCCCCGATGAACTCGATTTTGAGATCCTTTTCGGGCAGGGCCTCGATGTTCCCGGCAGAAGTTACGTCGATGCGCCGGATGCCGAAGACAGAATTGGCCGCCTCGGACAGCTTGATGATGCAGACCTCCGCTTCCATCTCCCGGTCCGACGAGAAGATTTCCAGCGTTTCCTCCGCCTGGCCGACCAGGTGGTCGATCACCCGTTCGCCGTTCAGATACACAGCCAGCCGGGCCTGGGATGCTTCCTCGCCCGAAACAGAGCCGTCCCCGGCAATGACGACGGCCGCCCTGGTGCCCCGAAAGCGGAATTCCGCCTTGGAGGCGGAGTGGATCAGCCACCGGACGCCGTTATGCAGGGCGGTGCGGCCCGTCAGCTTCACATAGGGCTCCGACGCGGGAAAGCTCCTTTCCGTCAGCGTTTCCCCTTTGGCGGGGCGGCAGAAGAGCAGGGGCAGACAGATAAGCAGCGCCAGCCAGATGAACAGCATGTACAGATCCTCCGTTTTGTTTTGATTCAGTTTCAGTATAACACGAAATCCAGCCAAAAGCCAGCCGAAAGGACATTCCGAAATGATTTCCATGGACATCGTTCTGACCCAGATCCTGGTGATCCTGCTGTATGTGGTCATCGGGTTCATCGCCGGGAAAAGCAAACTGATCTCCCCGGATCAGCGCAAATACCTGACCCGCATCTGCACCGATCTGATCCTGCCGTTTACCATCGTGAGCGCCTCCAGCCAAACCGTCAGCGGGAGCAAACTTTTGTACCTGGGGCTGATGACCGGCCTCGTTCTGCTGATGTTCGCCCTGGTGGCCTTCGTATCCGTCCGGATCTCTTCCGCGCGCGGGGTTTCGGAGGCGGCGAAGGTGACGACGGCGTCCCTGCTGACCTTCCCCAACTGCACGTTCCTGGGGCTTCCGCTGTGCCGGGCTCTGTTTGGGGACATCGCCGTTTTGTATAACGCCGTGTTCCTGGTGGCCTTCAACATCCTGTTTTTCACCTGGCAGATCAGCGCCTTTACCGGGAAAAAGTTCAGCCTGCGCAACCTCTGCACCCTGCCCACCATCGCTACCGCCGTGCTGGTCGTGATGCTGGCCCTGGGCTGGCACCTGCCGGACCCGGTGCAGACCGTCGCCAGCAGCACCGGCGCGATGATCACGCCCCTGTCCCTGATCATCATCGGGGTGATGATGTCGGAAAGCAAGCTGTCGGACATTCTGTCGGAGCGCCGGGCCTTCCTGGTGACCCTGATGCGGAACCTGATCATTCCCCTGCTCTCCATGCTGGTCTTCCGGCTGGTGAACCTGGAGGCCTCCGACAAGTTGTGCATGCTGGTCTACATGGCCTGTCCCTGCGCGACGCTGACCTCGATTTACGCCATCCAGACGGGGAAGGAGCCGGAATACGCCGCGCGCTCCGTGCTGATGTCCACCCTGTTTTTCGCCCTGACTCTGCCCGTCATCATCTGGATCGGGGGGCAGTTCCTCGGCTGAAAACCATGAACTAAATAGAAAGCAGTCTGAGTCGATCCTCTTCAAGGATCCGGTTCGGGCTGCTTTTTTTACCGGGGACAGAAGCGCGGCAAATTTTGCTTGATTTTTCTCTTCCCCGCGGGTATACTGGAATCATTCAAAATGCCATCATTCACAGGATGATCTGTATTTAAAAAAGGAGGAATATCCGTTTTATGATTGCCAGAACGCCGCCGATGGGCTGGAACAGCTGGGACTGTTA
>DGRV01000058.1:0-291 GCA_002391225.1 Christensenella sp. UBA4379 | reverse complement strand
GGGACTGCTGGGGCGCAGCCGTCACCGAGGAAACCGTGCTGCAAAACGCCCGCTTCATGCGGGACCATCTGAAGGAAGCCGGCTATGAATATGTCGTCGTGGACATCGAGTGGTATCAGCCCTCCGCGTCCAGCCACGCCTATGAACCTTTTTCCGAGCTGACCATGGACGAATATGGCCGCCTGCTTCCGGCGGTCAACCGGTTTCCTTCCGCCACGGGCGGAAAGGGCTTCGCCCCGCTGGCGGAAGAGATCCACAATATGGGCCTCAAATTCGGCATCCACATCATGC
>DGRV01000032.1 GCA_002391225.1 Christensenella sp. UBA4379 | reverse complement strand
AGCGTGCCCAGCTGGAGAAGGACATTGCGCTCCTCAACCGCAAACTGGAGCAGAATTCCAAAAACAAAAGCGCAGCCCTTTCCAGCCTGTCGCTCCTGAGGAGCAAGATCAAGGCCCGGGAGAAACTCATCACCGGCTGCGACCAGACCCTGGCAGTCCTCGACGACTCCATCGCCGTGGTCCAGGAGGAGATGAACCGGCTGCAGCAGCGCCACGACACCCTTTCCTACTACTACAGCCGCCTCATCCGCGGGGCCTACAAGAACCGTGACAGCCGCCTGTGGTACATGTACATCCTCTCCAGCGAGTCCATCGGCCAGGGACTCAAGCGCGCCGGATACCTGCGCGGGATGAGCGCCCAGCTGAGCACGCAGGCCCTCCGCATCCGGGAGACATCGGCCCGGCTGGCGGTGGAAAAAGAGCGGCTGGACGGGCTCCGGAAAGAGGAGGCCGCCATGCGGAAGAAGGTAGTGGGCGAACGCTCGCGCCTGAGGGGAGAAGAGGCCGATGCCAACAAACTGGTGAACCAGCTGAGCAAGGACCGCAAGAAATTCCAGCGGGAACTGCAGGAGAAAAACCGCCAGAAAGAGGCACTGAACCGGAAGATCGCAGACCTCATCCGGCAGGAGAGCCAGAAGGCCTCCAAGGGAGCATCCGGCAAGAAGTCGTCTGGCGGGAAAACCACCTCCACGGCCGTAGACACCAAGCTGTCCAATGAGTTTGCCGCCAACAAGGGGCGTCTGCCCTGGCCGGTGGAAGGCGCCATCGTGGAGCACTTCGGCAAACACCACCATCCCGTCTATACCAACGTGGAACTGCCGCAGAACAACGGCGTCACGCTGGCCGTACGCCCGGGAGCCCAGGCCAAAGCCGTCTTCAACGGAAAAGTGACGCAGATTGTGGTGCTGCCCGGCTACAATCAGTGCGTGCTGGTCAATCACGGCGCGTATTTCACCCTGTACAGCAAGCTCAGGAGCGTATCCGTCAAGGTGGGCGAGAACGTCACCACCGGCCAGGTGGTGGGAACGGTAGACACCATCGGCGGAGAAGACCTCTTCCACTTTGAACTGTGGAAGGGCAGCACCCCCCAGAATCCGGAGGGCTGGCTCAGGTACTAATCTTTATATATTCCGAAGAAAGCACTGCCGCTGCCGCTCATGGCAGCGTAGACCGCGCCGCGTCCATAGAGCATGTCCTTGACCGTCGAAAGCGCGGGATACTTCTGGAAAACCGTAGCCTCAAAGTCATTGCGAAGGTCTTCCTTCCAGGTGGAAATATCCTGTGCCAACACTTGCCGCAGCGGCTTTTCAGGCACGCCGGGAACAATGCCGCGATAGGCGTCGGCGGTAGAGACCGCAACTCCCTCCGGGATAAATACTTCCAGCCGATAACCGGTCAGGTCCACCTCAAAGGGCTCCAGCACCTCTCCGCGGCCGGTTCCCAGCATGGGCCGGTTGTAAATGAAAAAGGCGCAGTCGCTTCCGAGGCGGGCGGCATAGCCGGCCAGCGCTTCGTCGTCAAGGCCCAGCCCGCCCAGCTCCGAGATCATTCTGAGCGCAAAGGCGGCATCGGCACTTCCTCCACCCAGCCCCGCGCCCACCGGGGAACGCTTCTCCAGGAAAATCTTCATGGGCGGGAGGTCATGATCTTCTGCAAGCAGGGCGTAGGCCCTTGCCGTGAGGTCCTTCAGCGGGTCCCAGTCCACGCCTTCCGCGCGGGCGATGGTAATGAGGAGTTTTCCGTCCGGCGACACGGCCTGCGTAAGTTTCCCGTACTTTTCCTTAAGCCCCGCCAGGGTGCGGGACCAGTCTTCCCCGGTAATAATTTCCAGGCAGTCGGAGATGCCGGGATAGGGGATGAAAAGCGTTTCCAGGTCGTGAAATCCGTCCTCCCGCTTCCGGAGAACGTTGAGTCCCAGGTTGATTTTTACGTTCGGATTAGAGATCATGGAGGCAAAGATACGCCACAAATCGGTCAAAACATAACAAAAAGCAGCTAAAACCACACTATTTTTTAGCCACATTGCAATTATTCCAAACACTTTTCCCACCTTGGCGGCATAAAAATGTGCTGCTCTATGCGAAAACTATTCAACCTTCTCCTCATGGCGGCCGCTCTTTTTTCCTGCCAGCGTCCCCTTTTTGACACACCTGCCCGTGAAGGTACGGGAAGCGGCGGGCGCGTTCCCCCGCCATCTCCTCCCGACACGGCCCGGTACACCCGGAGCGTCTACTCCACGGCCATTGTTTTTCCCGATTCGGTAAACTGGCGGAAGGGGCAGACCCAGGGTGCCAGGCTGGTTCTTTTCAAGGACACGGCTCCGCTGAGGATGCTGGACGCGGGAAACCAGCCGCAGCCCGACCGGCACACCTTCCAGGAAGGGCACCTGTGGACCCAGTTCACCGACGGCTTCAAAACCACCATCGCCTGCGACGGGAATGTCTTCTTTGACTACCCGGGAGAGGAGGCACCCCTGGGGTTCCTCGTCGCGGGCGGGGAGGTGCACACGCTGGGACAGCATCCCGGCGGCGGATTTACCTATCGCATCAACGGACAGGAAGTCTTCTCCTCCCCGCAGGGAATGGTTCTCAGCTGGAGCGCCAACCCCGACTGGGAAGGCGGAGCCCTGAGCCGGGACGAAACCGGCGTGTACTACTCGTATGCCCTGCCCGTGAAGGACGAGGAAAGCGAAATCTGGGAATACCGGGTCATGAAGGGCGGGGAAATCAGGAAAATGATCCCCGCCGTCACGGGCAGCGAGCTGCACGACATCCGCGTCATGGACGGCGTTGTCTATCGGCTGGAATACCGCTACGGACGCCTGTGCTTTATCCGGGACGAGGACCTTACCCCGCTCACGCTTCCGGACGGAGCGCACGGGATGCGGCTGACGCCGGTAGACGGCACCATGGGCATCAAGGG
>DGRV01000059.1:11085-23267 GCA_002391225.1 Christensenella sp. UBA4379 | reverse complement strand
GCGTAGTCAAACTCCGCCGCCTGCCCGATCACGATCGGGCCGCTGCCGATGATGAGTACCTTTTTGATGTCAGTCCGCTTTGCCATACCGTTCGTCCTCCTCCTGATAGACCGTCCTGCCGTGATGCGACGTTTTGAGGCAGCGCCCGTACACCTTCCGCCCAGCGAAAGGCGTCGCCCTGCCCTTGGAAAGAAACTCCTCCGGATCGACGGTGTACGCCGCGTCCAGGTTCCACACAGAATAATCCCCTTCATGAAGCGGGATGTTAAAGCGCTTTCTCGGCGCTTCCCCCATCAGCCGGACCAGCTTGTCCAGCGTCATGATCCCCGGCCGGACGAGCCCGGTGTACAGAGCCGGGAACGCACATTCGAGGCCTACGATTCCAAACGCCGAGCCCGCCAGGCCGCGGCTCTTTTCCTCGGCGCTGTGGGGGGCGTGATCCGTGGCGATCATGTCGATGGTGCCGTCCAGCAGGCCGGCGACCAGGGCTTCCCGGTCCTCCCGCCCGCGGATGGGCGGGTTCATGCGGAAGCGCCCGTCCTCCTGAAGGTCCCCTTCGTCCAGCAACAGGTAATGGGGGCCGGTTTCGCAGCTCACGTTGACCCCCTCCCGCTTGGCCCTTCGGATCAGCTCCACGCTTTCCTTGCAGCTGATGTGGCAGACGTGATAGGCGCAGCCCGTCTCCTTTGCCAGCCGGAGGTCCCGGGCGATGGGGCCCCATTCGCTCTCTGAGCAGATGCCTTTGTGGCCGTGGGTCCTCGCGTATTCCCCGTCGTGGATGTAGCCGTCCCGGACCAGGGAATCGTCCTCGCAGTGGGCGGCGATGATCTTCCCAAGGGCCCGGCACCGCTCCATCAGGGACCGCATCATGCTCTCGCTCTGCACGCCTTTTCCGTCGTCGCTGAAGGCGATCACCCTGGGAGCCAGGGCCTCCAGGTCCGCCGCCTCCTGCCCGCGCTCGCCTTTGGTCAGGGCGGCGTATGGGTAGAGGTCGACCAGATCCCCGGCCGCCCGGATCAGCCTTTCCTCTTCCTCCAGGTGTTCGACGCTGTCCGGCACGGGGTTCAGGTTGGGCATGGCGCAGACCGCCGTATACCCGCCCCGCGCTGCCGCCATGCTGCCGGTCAGCATGGTTTCCTTATAAGAAAACCCGGGCTCTCTGAAATGCACATGCACGTCACAGAAACCGGGAAATACAGCATATCCTTCTTTTGTACGGGCAAGCTGCCCGTCCTGCCCCATAAACACAGGCCTCACATTCGCGTTCAAAGACATCCCGCACGCTCCTTCCGGTACCGCCCGGATACAAACAAAAGCCCCGCCGCAGAGAGGGCAGGGGCTCGGAATGCATGAAATACGCCCGGAGAGTTTCTCTCCCCCGGCTCCGCCGCGGCGGATCAGCTTCCGAATCTTGCCGACATCTCTGTATCGACTTAAAGACCGGTACCTATGTATTAATATCATGTTGTCCGCCGCTTGTCAAGCGGGCAGAATTGGGAAAAAGTGAACCATCCCCGAAAGCCGCGGATTTTGCCTTGAAAGACCAGGGCTGGTTCAGGTTTCTTTGAGGTCCAGAATCTCCGAAAGAGCAGCGCCGAACGCGTCCTGATAGGCGGCCTGCTCCTCAGCATTGACCGGCGGGCGGCTGATTTTTTCCGCCCCGATCCAGCGAAGCTGTCCGGCCGCTTTTTCCGTCTTCACGGCCACCTGGGTGTATTCCGGACCGATCATGAGCAGCTTTAAAGCGTCCTCCATGCGCAGGAAGCCGCTGGTGATGATCCCCATGGTGTCAAAGATGGTGTCGTTGGCGATGGGGCCCACGATCACGTCGTGCGTCCTCAGATCCTTTCCCCGGCGATTATGGAAAATGTACTCCACCCATTCGACGGACCGGCTGAAACGGAACAGATCCAGGTCCCCTTCCTCCAGCTCGTACTCGTTGACCACCGCGTTTTCCCGCGCCCAGCGGTAGGCAAAGTCCCGGTCGGGAGTCAGATAAAACCCAGGGCCAAAGTCCGCGTTCCTGCGGCCCATGGTGATATTGGGCGTTTTGATTTCCCTGTCTCCAGTGTGATACAGCCTCATGGCATCCGCTCCCCCCGTCTTTCCAGGTTTTCCCTATCTCCTTCAATATAACACAGGGCGGCAGAACGCCGCAACGGTTTCCCTCCTTTCAAACAGAAAGAAAACTTTCAAACAGGGCTTGACTCTCACACTATGGCAGGGATTAGAATGATATCGAGCTCAGAAATACCGTCCATGGAGGGTACCGTACATGCTGAAAATCGGAGATTTTTCAAAACTATCCAGAGTAAGCGTCAGAATGCTTCGCCACTACGACGACATCGGCCTGCTCAAACCCGCTCAGACCGACGCCTTCACCGGCTACCGGTATTACCGGGAAGAGCAGCTCCTCGTCATCGGGCGGATCACCGCCCTCAAGGATATGGGTTTTTCCCTGGCGGACATCGTCCGGATCCTGGAAATCTACGAAGACCGGGATCAGCTGGACGCGTTCCTCCAGACCCGGGAAGAAGAGCTGACCAGACTGTCAAAGGAAACGGAGTACAGGCTGACGCTTCTTGAAACAGCCAGAAACCGGCTGAGAAAGGAGCAGCATATGAATTATGACGTGACCGTCCGGACCATTCCCGAAAGATACGCCGCCACCGTGCGGATGGTCGTCCCCCGCTACGAGGACGAGGGCATGCTCTGGGCCATGATGGCCGAATGTAAAACGCCGCTGGTCCCGGCAGAGCCCTGCCTGGCCGCGGCCACCTTCCTGGACCAGGAATATAAAGAAGAGAATGTGGAAATCATGGTCTCCATGACCGTCCGGGGGAGCTACGAGGATACGGAACACGTGAAGTTTAAGACCCTTCCGGCGGTCAAGGTAGCCAGCTGCGTGATCAAGGGCAGCTATGCCCAGATGGGCGCCGCGACCGCCGCCGTGGCGTCCTGGATCAGCGGGAACGGTTATCAGATCGCCGGCCCCATGTTCAACATTTACCACGTCAGCCCCCACGAAACCCAGAACCCGGACGAATATGTGACGGAGCTTTGCTTTCCGATTGAGTAAACTTGAAAGGGGTCGCTGCAGAAAATCAGCTGCAGCGGCCCCCGTTTCATTTTGACGTCCCTGCCCTGATGATTAGGGCAGATGATATGGTGGTTTTTTCCTGTTGCTTCATGTCATCGTTTTTTGATTGCGCCGGGCAGCATTCGCTCCTCCACCGCTCTCAGTATTGGACGCGTGGCTTCGGGAGCAATCTTTAAAACCGGTATCAGAAGAGGCGCCTGATTTTTGTCATCAGGCCGTCCGCAGTTTCTGCAATCGAGGTGCAGCCGACGATCCCGCCGTAGACAGCGCCGCCTACCGCGCCGACCGCAATTCCGACTTGCATTCCTGTCAGAGCGCCGGGGACACCGGCGACAGCCCCGCCGACGGCGGTGCCGACACCCATACCCGCAAGTGCTCCCATGCCAAAGCCGACTTCTGCTCCGGTAGGCCTGCAATGGCAAGACATTGATCCTGAAGCCAGTGTGATCCATATTCGTCGCAATGTTACCCATGCCGGAGGAAATGCTCCGATTGTCGGCACACCGAAAACCAAAAGCGGCGTCCGAGATGTGCCGTATGATCCGGCCATCCGCATACTCATTAATCCGACAGGTCAACAGCCCAACGCCTTCATCTGTGCAGGTGCTTCTCCAACCGAACCAATGACAATGACCATGTACAATAATACCTGGCGACGCATTCTGAAAGCAATTCCCGCTCTTGCCAATTATTCTGCGCACAGTTTTCGTCATACTTACGCTACGCTGCTGAGCGAATACACGGACGCAACCCCGAAAACCATACAAGCTGTGGCTGGTCACAGCGATATCCGCACTACAATGGCAATATATGAGCATGCCTGCCCTGAAAGAATTACCAAAGCAACTGCTGATATGCACGCTCTTCTGTTCCAATAATGTGACTGAAATGTTCCATAGCATGAGAGAACAAATGCCCTTGTCATATCAGGGCTTTTCGAAGCGTTTTAGCCATCTGTTTTTCACCAAAATGTGACTAAATCAGCCGTTTTCCATCAAAATTACCCGAAGCAAAAGAAAAAACCCTTGATTTCTCAAGGGTTTCTCTTCCATGGAGCATAGGAGACTCGAACTCCTGACCCCCACACTGCCAGTGTGGTGCGCTACCAACTGCGCTAATGCCCCGTTCGGCAACGTTGATAATATATCACATTTATGGATTTCTGTCAACTGAAATTTTTGCAGTTTTTCATATTTTTTGATCGGTTTTTTAAAGCCACATACAAAGCGGCAAAGCTCCCTTTGTCCGGCGCCGGGCAGGGCGGTGCCGGACGAAGGCCTTGGAGGGTCAGCCGTTTTCTGTTTGTTCCCTCTTTCCGCATTCCCCCAGTGCTTCCGGCAGGAAGGAAAGAATGTCTCCCGTCAGAGCGCCGCGGGAGCCGTAGACGGCCTCCGCCCGTCTTCCGCACAGGGAGAGCAGCAGCGATGAAAGAGCCGCGGTTTCCGGGATTTGGAGGGGCATGCCCCGGGCTACGCGTTCCGCCAGGAAGGCGGCCGTCATGCCGCAGAGGGCGTCTCCGCTCCCGCCCTTGGCCAGGGCCGGGGCGGTCAGGGCGTTCAGATAGCCCTTGGCGCCGTCCGTCGAAAGCGATACGCTGCTTTTGAGCAGGACGTTCGCCCCATAGGCTTCGGCGATCCGCCGGGCGCTGCCGGGAAGGTCCTGAAGCACCGCGCCCGTATCCGTGTAAAGCAGGCGGGCGGCTTCCCCGACATGCGGGGTCAAGAGCGTATGTTCCGGCAGCGGGAAGGGCTTTTGTGCCAGCAGGTTCAGCGCGTCCGCGTCCAGCACGGCGGGGCCGGTTTCCATTTGAAGCAGGGCAATCAGGTTTTCCCTGACCCACGCTTCGGTACCCAAGCCGCAGCCGGCCGCCAGCACGTCATGGGCGGGAGGACGGCGGACCGCCTGACGGATGGGCACACACATGGCGTTGGGCGCCAGCGTCTGGAGGATGGGGATCAGCTCCTCTCCACAGGCGACGGTCACCAGCCCAGCCCCTGCCCGGAGGGCGGCCTGGGCGGCCATGGCCGCCGCCCCCGCCATGCCGATACTGCCGGCGTACAGCAGGACACGCCCGGCGTTGCCCTTGTGCATCCCCCTCTCCCGCGTTGGCAGGAGGGCGGGAATATCCCTTTTTTCCAGCAAAAACAGGTCCGTCTGAGGTTCTGCGTCCGGCAGCTGAATCGGGCAGTCCGCCAATTCTCCGCAGAGGGCGCGGTCCGGCCCCGTCAAAAGGCCCGCTTTCGGGAAGCCCAGCATGAGCGTCCAGTCCGCCCGGACGCAGAGGGGCGCGCCCTCCGCGTCCCGGGCAGCCGTTCCCCTGGCCCCGTCCATGCCGGACGGGATGTCCACAGAAAAAACAGTTCCGAAACGGCCCCCGCGGATGGCCCGGATCCAACCGTCGAAGGGCGGCTCGGGCGTACCGTGAAAGCCGGTGCCGAAGATGGCGTCGACACAGAAATCAAACGAAAGCTCCGGCGGCAGTTCCTGAAGGACGGGCACCTTAAGCGCCGTCAGACAGCCCAGGTTTTCCCGGGCCTCGGCCGTTTTCGGCGGGACGGGGAGGAACACTTTTACCTTGAGGCCGTCCTTTTGAAACAGCCGGGCTAGCGCCAGCCCGTCTCCCCCGTTGTTGCCGCTGCCGCAGAAAATCGCGGCGGTCCGGGCGTTTTCCGGAATCCGCAGGCGGATCTGCCGGTGCAATTCCCGGGCGGCGTCCTCCATCAGCAGCAGCGGGGACAGCCCGCGGGCAAAGGCTTCCTGTTCAAAGGCCCGCATCTGAGCGGGAGAAAGCACGGGGCGCATCAGCATCCCTCCAGTACGCACAGGGCGGCGGCCATGCCGCCGTCATGGGTGATCGAAAGAAAAGCGCTGTCCGCCTGGAGGGCGGCGAGCTGCTTTTTCATTTCTTCGCCCGGCAGATAAAACGGCGCGCCCTTTTCATCATGGGATACGCGGATCTCGCAGAGGTTCAGATGGGTGATACCGGTACCGGCGGCCTTCAAAAAGGCCTCCTTGGCGGCGTACAGTCCCGCGGCGGTCTGGCCGCCGGTGCTCCCCTTGGAGAGGATGTACGCCTGCTCTTCCGATGAAAAAACCCTGCTCAAAAAATGCGGATGGGTGATTGCCTCCTCCATCCGCCTGATTTCGCACAGATCCAGCCCGATTCCCCGGATCATCGGGCGGAAAGCACCGCGTTGACAATGGCTCTGGCGGTGACTTCCGCGGCAGCCGCGCAGAGCTTGAGGAAATTGACCTCCCGGTCCATCTGACCGGTGGCCAGGGCGAAGATGGTATCCCCGTCCATCTGGGTATGCACGGGACGGATGGTGCGGGCCAGCCCGTCGTGGGCGACATCCGCCAGACGGTTGGCCTGCTCTTTGGTGAGCCGCGCGTCCGTCGCCACCACGCCGATGGTGGTGTTGCTGCCCGGAGCGGGGATGCGCACCTGCTGGGGCGCCGGAGCGTTGCCCCACAGCAGATTTTCAGAGGAAATGGCCGTCCCGTCCGGCATATGGGCAGAGCCGATCAGTTCTCCCGTGCGGGGGTCGTATACGTCGCCCACGGCGTTGACGGCCACCACAGCGCCCACCGTCACGCCCTCCTGCAGGGTAATGGAGGCGCTGCCGATCCCGCTGTCCTGCGGGACGCTGCCCGGCACCAGCTTGCCTACCGTGCAGCCGGTCCCGGCCCCAAAGCGGCCCTGCTGAAAGCCCTTGCGGGCGGCCATGCAGGCCGCCCGGCCCATGGCGGCGTCGGGGCGGATCTTGCTGTCCCCCACGGAAAGGTCGTACAGCACCGCCGCCGGGACGATCGGGACCACCGTGTCCCCCATGTCCAGGCCGATGCCATTGTGCTCCAGATAGCGCATGACGCCGCCGGCCGCGTCCAGCCCGTAGGCGCTGCCCCCGGCCAGAACGACCGCGTTGACCTTTTCCACCAGGTTGCCCGGGCGGAGCAGGTCCGTTTCCCTTGTGCCGGGCGCCGCGCCGCGCACAGAGCAGCCGCCGACGGCGCCGTCCTTTTTGCAAAGCACCACGGTCACGCCGGTGCGGGCGGTTTCGCTTTCAGCCTGCCCGACACGGATCCCGTGGACCCTGGTAATATCTCCTGAATACAGCATATAATCACCTTCTCATCCAATCAGCGGAAATGTTCATCCAGCCAGACCGTCAGCTCGTGGAGCACCTCGTCCCGGTTCGTTTCGTTGAACAGCTCATGGCGCGCCCCGTCATACAGGTGGACGGATACATCCGTCAGCCCCGCCTGGCGGAACTGGGCGGCCACCTCCAGGACGCCCTTGCCCATCTGCCCCACCGGGTCCCGGTCGCCGGACATAAAGTAAACCGGCAGTTTCACCGGCATGGCGTTCAGGCGCTCCAGCTTCGTCAGCGCCCTCAGGCCCTCAAAGAAATCCCGGAAGGCGCGGCCGGTAAACGTGAAGCCGCAGTAGGGGTCGGCGATGTAGCGGTCCACCTCGGCCTTGTCCCGGCTGAGCCAGTCAAAGGGGGTCCTGGCCGGAGTAAATGCCTTGTTGTTCCCCGAAAAGGCCATCTTGTCCACAAAGGGCGCGGGCTTTTTCGGGCTGGCCACGCCGGCCACCAGGGCCCCGGCAGAGCATACGGGCGCGGGATACCAGCCCGTGCCGGACAGGATCAGCCCGCCCAGCGCGTCGCCGTAGCGCAGCACATATTCCCTGGCCAGGAAGGAGCCCATGGAGTGGCCCAAAAGCACCACAGGGATCCCCGGAAACTGCTTCTTGATCATCTGGGTGACGGCATAACCGTCCTCCATGATGTTGATCCAGCCGTCCTTATCGTAGAAATAGCCGAGCTTTTCCTGTGGCGTTTCGGGCCCATGTCCCTGATGGTTGTGGCCGACGACGGCATACCCCCGCCGGGCCAGCTCCGTCGCGGGCCGGTCGTAGCGGGCGATATGCTCCGCCATCCCATGGAAGATCTGAATAACGGCCCGGGGCCGCCCGGCCGGCAGCCAGACAGAAGCCTGAATATCGTCCCGATGCGGGGATTGAACATTCCATACGGCAGAAACAGCCATGGCTTTTCTCCTTGGTTAGGGATTGGGGACTAGGAATTAGGCAATAGGCATTAGGCAGAATGTGAAATGTGAAATGAGGAGTGAGGAGTTGAAATTGGTCTGATGAAAGGACGTGGGAGGAAACGGGAATTACGCATTACGAATTACGCATTCGCTATCTACCTCCTACCTTCTCCCTCCTACTTCCTCCCTTTTCTCAAATCTGGTATAGCCCAATCTTCTTATAGACCTTTCGCAGTGTGCGGAAGGCGATGGCGTGGGCCTTTTCGGCGTTGGTCTTGAGGATGGCGTTCAGATAGTCCTTGTCCTTGATGATTTCCTGATAGCGGGCTTGAATCGGGGCCAGGGCCTCGACCACGGCCTGGGCGGTGGCTTCCTTGAGGGCCCCGTAACCAAGGCCGCTCAGGGCGGAGGCCTCTTCCTCCGGAGTGGTGCCCTTGACGGCGGCCAGGATGCTCAGAAGGTTGGAAACCCCGGGCTTGTTTTCCGGGTCATAGCGGATCTCCGCCTCGGAGTCCGTGACGGCGCGCTTAAACTTGCGGCGGATGGCGTCCGGGGCGTCCAGGACGGCCACATAGCTGTCCTCCGCGTCGGACTTGCTCATCTTGCGGGTGGGATCGGAAAGGCTCATGATCCTGGCGGAGGTCTTGGGGATATAGGGCTCCGGGATCACGAACACGTCGCCGTAGATGCTGTTAAAGCGCCCGGCGATGTCCCGGCAGATTTCAAGATGCTGCTTTTGATCCGCCCCCACCGGCACCACGTGGGTCTGGTACAGAAGGATGTCCGAGGCCATCAGCACCGGGTAGGTAAACAGACCGGCGTTGATGTTGTCGGCGTGCTTCTGGCTCTTGTCCTTGAACTGGGTCATGCGGCTCAATTCGCCCATATAGGTAAAGCAGTTGAGGATCCAGCCCAGCTCCGCGTGCTCGGGCACGTGGCTCTGGCAGTAGATGATGTTCTTCTCCGGGTCCAGCCCGCAGGCGATGTACAGGGCCGCCAGGGAAGCGGAATTCCGCCGCAGCGCCGCCGGATCCTGCCGGAGCGTCAGGGCGTGCAGGTCCACCACGCAGAACAGGCAGTTATACTGCTCGTGCAGCAGCACGAAGTTCCGCAGGGCCCCCAAGTAATTGCCCAGCGTGATATTGCCGGACGGCTGGATGCCCGAAAACAGATTTTTCTTCTGAATCACTTCATTCGACTGTTCCATAAAGATTCATCAGCGCCCTGACGGCGCTTCCCCCTCCCATATCAATTCCTGTTAAAAATTGTATCACTTTTTTCGCCCCGTGTAAAGTTCGGCGTCCACAATCCGCGGGAAAAACTGCCCGCTTCATGCTGCCTGCCGAAAGTCCTTGACAGCGGAACTGAAACGAAGCATAATGGCAGTTGGAAATCCTATGGAAAACGAAAGCGGGGTACCTGATGAAACTGAATGAACTCAAGCCCGGCCAGAGCGCGAAAATCGAATCCGTCGGCGGGGAAGGCGCGCTGCGCCAGCATTTTCTGGATATGGGCGTGATTCCCGGCGCGGAGGTGACGCTGATCAAGCTGGCCCCGCTGGGCGACCCGATGGAGCTGAGAATCCACGGGTACGAGCTGACCCTGCGGCTGGCCGACGCGGAAAAAATCGCCGTCAGCCCGGTGGAAAAAACTGCCGCTGGCAGGCAGGAACAGCGCGGGCCCCGGCGCACCGCCCACCCCGGCCTGGGCGAGGAGGGCAAATTCCACCCCAAGGGCACCGGCACCCCCCTGCCGGAGGGAACGACCCTGACCTTTGCCCTCGTGGGCAACCAAAACAGCGGGAAAACCACCCTGTTCAACCAGCTGACCGGGGCCAACCAGCACGTCGGGAACTTCCCCGGCGTCACCGTGGACCGCAAGGACGGGGTCATCCGCGGCCACAGCGACACCCTGATCACCGACCTGCCGGGCATCTATTCGATGTCCCCCTATTCCAGCGAGGAACAGGTTTCCCGGAATTTCGTACTGAACGAAAAGCCCAAGGCCATCATCAACATCGTGGACGCCACCAACATCGAGCGGAACCTTTATCTGACCATGCAGCTGCTCGAAATGAACATCCCGATGGTGGTCGCCCTCAATATGATGGACGAGCTGCGCGGCAACGGCGGCACCGTGGACATCAACGCGATGGAGGCCATGCTGGGCGTCCCCGTGGTGCCGATTTCGGCGTCCAAGAACGAGGGCGTGGACGAGCTGGTGCGCCACGCCGTCCACATCGCCAAATATCAGGAAAAGCCGCTGCGCCAGGACTTCTGCGGGGCGGAGGACCACGGCGGGGCGGTGCACCGGGCCCTGCACGCCGTCAGCCACCTGATCGAGGACCACGCCCAGCGGGCCCAGATGCCGCTGCGCTTTACCGCCAGCAAGCTGATTGAGGGCGACAGCCTGATCGCCGATCAGCTGAAGCTGGATAAAAACGAAGAGGAAATGCTGGAGCACATCGTCCTCCAGCTGGAAAAGGAGCGCGGCCTCGACCACGCGGCGGCCATGGCGGAAATGCGCTTTGACTTTATCCGCAAGGTCTGCGACGAGTGCGTCATCAAGCCCCACGAAAGCAAGGAGCACATCCGCAGCGAAAAGATTGACCGGATCCTGACGGGCAAATACACCGCCATCCCCGTCTTTATCGGCATCATGGCCCTGGTGTTTTACCTGACCTTCTTCCTGATCGGCCCCTTCTTTCAGGACCTGCTGCAGGCCGGCATCGACCGCCTGGCGGATCTGGCGGAACGGGGCATGGAGGCCGTCCACGTGAACGCCTCCATTCAGAGCATGGTGCTGGAAGGCATCTTTGAGGGCGTCGGCACGGTGGTCAGCTTCCTGCCGATCATCGTGATCCTGTTTTTCTTCCTGTCTCTGCTGGAAGACAGCGGCTACATCGCCCGGGTCGCCTTCGTGATGGACAGAACGCTTCGGCGCATCGGCCTGTCCGGCCGGAGCATCGTCCCGATGCTGCTGGGCTTTGGCTGCACGGTGCCCGCCGTCATGTCCACCCGCACCCTGCCCAGCGAACGGGACCGGCGGATGACGATCCTGCTGACGCCCTTCATGTCCTGCACGGCCAAGCTGCCGATCTACGGCTTTTTTGTGAACGCCTTCTTCCCCGGGTACAGCTGGCTGATCATCACCGGGCTGTACATCCTGGGCATTCTGGCCAGCGTCCTGGCGGCCTTCATCTTTAAGCGCACCCTGTTCAAAGGCGAGGCGGTGCCCTTCGTGATGGAGCTGCCCAACTACCGCCTCCCCAGCCCCCGGAACGTCTGGCAGCTGCTGTGGGAGAAGATCAAGGACTTCCTGCACCGGGCCTTCTCGGTGATCCTGATTGCCGCAATGGTCGTCTGGTTCCTCAGTCACTTTAATTTCCGCTTTGATCTGGTGGACAATTCCCACGACAGCATCCTGGCCGCCGTGTCCGGCGTGGCCGCCCCGCTGTTCGCCCCCATCGGCCTGGGCGACTGGCGGATCGTGACCTCCCTGGTTTCCGGCTTCATGGCCAAGGAAAGCGTGGTCACCGTGATGGAAACCCTGTTTGTCGGCGGCGTCACCTCCATCGGGACCCTGTCCGCCATTTCGATGCTGATATTCAGCCTGCTGTACACCCCCTGCGTGGCCGCCGTCGCCGCCATCCGCCGGGAGCTGGGCCAGAAATGGTCCATCGGCGTGGTGCTCTGGCAGTGCGGCTTTGCCTGGGTCGCCGCGCTGATCGCCCGGCTGATCGGGCTGGCACTGGGGCTGAGCTGAGGAGGAAAAACATGAACCTTTGGGACATTCTCATTTTGGCGGCGGTGGCCTGCGCCGTATTTTTCGCCGCCCGCAGGATGCATAAAAAAAAGAAATCCGGCTGCGGATGCGGCTGCGAGGGCTGCACCGGCTGCCCGGCCGGCCGGAAAAGCGGAACCTGATCATTTCAGCAAGGAGGCAATACCGTGCAGTACAGAAGGCTTGGAAAAACGAATCTGATGGTCAGCGAGGTGGGCTTTGGCGGCGAGTGGCTGGAGCG
>DGRV01000059.1:1612-10969 GCA_002391225.1 Christensenella sp. UBA4379 | reverse complement strand
AACATCATCGACTGCTGGATGCCCGACCCCAAATCGCGGGACATCATCGGCGAAGCCATCGCGGACGACCGGGCGGGCTGGTATGTGCAGGGCCACGTGGGCTCCACCTACCAAAACGGCCAGTACACCCGCACCCGGGACGTAGAGCAGTGCAGGATCGCCTTTGAGGACCTGCTGAAGCGGCTCAAAACGGACTATGTCGACCTGGGCATGATCCACTATGTGGACCTGGAGAGCGACTGGGAAAACAACCTGGCCAAGCCCAGCTCCTATCTGAACTACGTGATGGAGCTCAAAGCCCAGGGAACAATCCGGCACATCGGCCTTTCCACCCACAACCCCGTGATCGCGAAAAAAGCGGCGGAAAGCGAGCTGGTGGAGATGATCCTCTTCAGTGTCAACCCCGCCTTTGACCTGATGCCGCCAACGGACAACCTGGAAAACTACTTTGCCGAATCCTACGCCGAGGGTCTGAACGGCGTCGACCCGGTCCGTGTGGAAATGTACAAAATCTGCGAACAGCAGGACGTCGGGCTCACCTGCATGAAGCCCTTTGCCGGAGGCCGTCTGTTTAACGCGCACAGCTCCCCCTTCGGCGTCGCCCTGACGCCGGTCCAGTGCATCCACTACTGCCTGACCAAGCCCGCCGTAGCTTCCGTCCTGTGCGGGTACGATACGAAGGAGCAGGTAGACGCGGCCGTGGCCTACGAAACCGCGGCGGACAGCGAAAAGGATTACGCCAGCGTCCTGGCGAAGGCACCGCGCCACACCTTTGCCGGCGGGGAGTGCACCTACTGCGGCCACTGCAAGCCCTGCCCCGCGGACATCGACATCGCGATGGTCAATAAGCTCTACGACCTGGCCGTCATGCAGCCAAAGGTGCCCGCCTCCCTGCGGGAGCATTACCTGTCCCTTTCCCACCACGCGGACGAGTGCATCGGCTGCCGGGGCTGTGAAAGCCGCTGCCCCTTCGGCGTCCCCGTCGCGGACAGGATGGAAAAAACTGCCAAGCTGTTCAAATAAAAGAAAAAATATCAGAAGTCAAACAGGCCGGCGCTCCGCATGGGATGCGCCGGCCTGTTTGTTATGCTTTTGCCTCGCTTGTTCAGCCAGAACGTCAAACCCGTCCCTCTTTCGCCTGAGCGATAAACGCCGCCATCACTGGGCGGATCGGCGGGGAAATCTCCTCCAGGTCGATCTCCTCCGGGGCAAAGAAGCGAAGCTCCTCCATCTCCCCGTCCGCCGCCCGCGGCTCCCCGCGCCAGCTTCGGCAAAGGTAGATGATTTCAAAATTGGACACCTCGTCCCCGTTCGGGTAAATATAATGGGTCTCCGGACCGGAGTTCACGAAGAAAAACTCCAGCTTCTCCGCGGTGAGGCCCATTTCTTCCAGGAGCTCTCTTCTGGCGCAGTCCTCCGCCCTTTCGTCGATCTCCGCCGAGCCGCCGGAATAGCCCCACAGATGGTTGTCCGTCCGTTTGCCCAAAAGGGCCCAGCCCAATTCGTCCACACAGATCACGCTGGCTGCGCACTGGATGATCGTCCGGTGGCCGACCAGCTTCCGCATTTCCTGAATATATCCCGTCATGCTTCTTTCCTCACGTATTGATCCGGATGAGTTCCGCCAGCGCCTTATTCCTGTATGCCACGTCATCCCGGGCGGTAAAGCCCTGCTTTTCCCAGAAAGCATTGCCCGCTTCGTTCCTCCGGAATACGAGCAGGGCGACCTTGTTGATCCCCTGGGCCTTGAGGGCTTCCAGGCCGCGCGTCACCAGCTGTTGCCCGATTCCCTGCCTGCGGCAGTCTTCCCGGACAGCCAGGTGATGGATAAAGCCCCGCCGGCCGTCATGGCCGGACAGGATGACGCCGGTTTTTTTCCCGTCCCGGTCCGCCACAAAACAGGTATCCGGGTTTCTCTGAAGATATTTTCCGATGCCTTCCCTGGAATCGTCCTTGTCGTTGAAGCCCATGTTTTTGCAGGACATCCAGAGGGCATAGATCCGGTCATAATCGTCCATGGTCATGGGTCTGATGTTCATCCTGTTTTCCTCCCCGGGATCCGTCCGCGCCATAGCGCCTTCACAGCATCATTTCCATATATCTGCGGTAGGTGGTAAAGCCCGCCGCTTCGTAGAACGCCAGGGCGTCCCGGTTAAACTCCCACATATTAAGCTCCAGCCGGTGATAACCCTTTTCCTTTGCGTACCCTTTGGCGAAATCGATCAAAGCGGATGCGACGCCCCGGCGGCGGCAGGCTTCGTCCACGCAGAGCTCGTCAATGTCCAGGAAATCCCTGACATACATAAAAGGGGTTTCCGGCCTTTGGATGTGGTGGAGGATGGCCACCCCAGCGATCTTCCCATCCAGCTCCGCCACGGCGATGTCCTGCTCCGGGTCGTCCCAGATGACGTGAATATAATCCCTGACTTCCTGGGAGAAAACGGGCTTAAACACCTCCGGTTTGCCAGAGGCATGCAGGTCGTACACCTGTTTGCGCAGGTCGTTGACGCGGTCCAGTTCCTCTTTTTTCGCAAGTCTTACATGGATCACCGTTTTTCCTCCCTCTGTCCCATCATAAAAAAACCGTCTTTGTTCCAGCGCAGCACCGTTCGGTATCCCAGCTTTTGATACCACTTTTCCAGGTGCGTCCAGTGGATCCAGGAAACGTCATAGCCTTCCCGGACAAAGATTTCGGTAGCTCTCCGCACCATTTCCAGGCCGATGCCCTTTTTCCGCCAGGCGGGCAGCGTCCCGACGCATCCAGGGCCGCCGATGTGAAGGCCCTGCGCAGCCCCCATGTCCGTCAGCGCGCAGAAGGAAGCGATCCTGCCTTCGTCAAAGGCGCAGAAATACCTGCCGCCCCCGTCAAAATACTGCACCCAGTCTTCTTCCACCGTCTGAACCGCTTCCTGCAGGGCCCCGATCGGCCCCTCGTACAGCCCGAAGGAAATCCCTTTGGGAAAGGGCAGCGGGGCTGTCCAGGGCAATGGTTCCTTTAAGTCCAGGACCAGCTCGGCAAAGACGGAAGAATCCGGAAGGGCCCCGATTTCCTCCCGCTCAAAAAAGCCGGGGAACAGGGCGGTAAAGATCTTTTCAAATGTTTCGTCCTTGCTCAGTTTTCCCATTTTTAAACCTCCCACGCCCCTCCGTGAGCTCAACGGCCGGGACAAGAATGAAATGTCTCATGCGTATTGTCTCATTCTGCTGCTGGCCAACTCGTTTGATCTGATCCGTTCCAGTCTCCTGCTTCCTTCTCTGGCGGCATCATGGAAAGCGGATCATTACGCATTACGCATTGCGAATTACGCATTCTGCCTACCGCCTCATCCCTAATTCCTCCCACAGGCTCAGCTGCTCGGTCTTCTTGGGAAACTCAGCAAGATACGCAAAACATTCCTGCGGATCGGAAAGGATGCCGTGATCCCGGCAGAAGGTGCGGAACATCTCCATCAGCGGGCCGGCGCATGGGCTCGGCAGCTCGTAGGCGTTTCCGTACCGCTCGATGTAGCGCCGCTTGAGGCCGGGAAAGTGCCGGTCCAGGGCGGCGTAATAATACTCCCTGTCCCCCTCCCGGAGGGTGAGGCCCATGTCAAAGCAGATGATCCCTTTAACACCCGCCTGAGCGCAGGCCTCCAGGATGGGACGGACGTTTTCCTCCGTATCGTTGATGAAGGGCAGGATCGGGGTCAGCCAGACAACCGTGGGAATGCCCTGATCCCGCATGGCTTCCAGTACCTCGACCCGCCTTTTCGTCCGGCAGACGTTTGGCTCGAGGAGCCCGCACAAGTCGTCGTCCCAGGTCGTCAGCGTCATTTGGACGACGCATTTTGCCTGCCGGTGGATGGCCGAAAGCAGATCCATGTCCCGGAGGATCCGATCCGACTTCGTCTGCACCGCCGCGCCGAAGCCGTATTTCAGGATGATCTCCAGGCACTTCCGGGTCAGGCCCAGCTGCTCCTCGTAGTGCATGTAGGGGTCGGACATGGACCCGGTGCCGATCATGCACTTCTGACGTTTGGAGCGGAGCGCCTTTTCGAGCAGCTCCGGGGCGTTTTGCTTGACCTCGATGTCCTCAAAGGGATGGGTGAAATGATAGCAAAGGCTCCGGCTGTCGCAGTAGATGCAGCCATGGGTACAGCCGCGGTACACGTTCATGCCGCAGTGCCCGCCGCTGGCCGTCAGGATTCCCTTCGCGTTCACAAAATGCATGTTGAAGCTCCGCTTTCTAAGACGTTTTGATTCACCGACAGGTCCCTTTTACAGCAGCCGGACCAGCTTGCAGCTCTCGATGCCGGGGCTCCAGAAATCGCGGATCGGAAGCCCCCGAATCCGGCTGATGATGCTCATGTTCATGGCGCCATGGCCGACGATCAGCACGTTTTTTCCCTGGCGCATCAATGGATCCACGACCTCCTTCAAAAATGCCCCGGTCCGGGCGAACAGTTCCTCAAAGCTTTCCGCCCCGCCGACGGAAGCGGTATAGGCTTCCGGCTTCTGAAACAGGGCGCTGAGGGGAAAATCCGGGTTGGTAAAATAGTTTTCGATTCCCTCAAAGGCCCCGAAGCTCATTTCCCGGAGCCTGTCGTCCCGGATGATGGGGATGTCCCGCCCGGAAAGGACGATCCTCGCCGTCTCCTCCGCCCGAATGAGGGGAGAACAGTAGCACAGGTCCAGCGGGGTTGCCCTGTATTCCTCCCTCGCC
This sequence comes from Christensenella sp. UBA4379, assembly GCA_002391225.1. Classification (GTDB taxonomy): domain Bacteria; phylum Bacillota; class Clostridia; order Christensenellales; family Aristaeellaceae; genus UBA4246. The sequence continues at coordinate 6,267 of DGRV01000059.1, read as the reverse complement.
TTTTCCGCCATGGCACGCCCCTCGTCGTTCAGCGGGATATCCGTCCTGCCCTGAAGCTTCTGCCGGACGTTCCAGTCGGTCCGCCCGTGCCGCATGATATACAGCATCGTTCCCATCCCTCGTCAGATCAGCATGAAAGGCCGCGGCAGAAGCATCCCCGCCGCAGCCCTTTCCAACCGCTTTTGCTTTATATTGCTTCGATGATCGACCGCATGTCCCCCTCGCGCTCCTCCATTTCCCGCGCCAGGGTCATCTGAGTGCGGGTGCGGTCCAGGTTATGCTCCGGGCGGCTGATATGGAAATACCGGTCTCCCTCCAGATAATCCGTCAGGAAGCGGACGCCGCATTCCAGCGTCATCAGCCTGGCCCCATCCGGCAGGGTGGCCCGCTCCAGGGGGGTGAGGCTTTCGCCGCAGGCGGAAAGAAAGCCCTCGGCAAAGGCCCGGTACAATGGCAGGGAAAGATGGACCTTAGACAGGTCCTTTTCGTCCTCCGCGGCGGTGGATGCGCCGAATCGAATGGCGTCGCCAAAGTCGTTGGCGGCCAGGCCCGGCATCACCGTATCCAGGTCGATGACGCACAGAGGGGTCCGGGTTTCCGCGTCCAGCATGACGTTGTTGAGCTTGGTATCGTTGAGGGTGACCCGGAGGGGCAGCTCTCCCTTCTGCAAAAGCCCGGTCATCATGCCGGCGGTTTTTTCCCGCGAGAGATAAAAATCGATTTCCGCCCGGCAGGATTGTACCCGGCCCGCCCGGTCTTCTTCGATCGCCCTTTTCAGCGCCCGGTACCGCCCGGGGGTGTCATGGAAGCCCGGGATCACCTCCACCAGCTCTTCCGCCGGGAAATCCGCCAGCTGCCGCTGGAAGGTGCCGAAGGCTACGCCGCTCTGCCGAAAGTCGTCGTCGGTTTCGGCGCTGTCCAGGCAGAGGCTGTCGGTGATGTATTCATACATCCGCCAGGTTTCGTCCCCGAGCTTCTGGTAGAGGCTGCCGTCCCGGCAGGGCACCAGCTGCAGGACCCGGCGGGGGTCCGGCTCCTTTTTGCGGATGTGCTGGGTGACCCGGATGATGTTGCGCATCAGGCCTTCCGTATCCGGAAAGACAAAATGGTTGACCTTCTGCAGGATGTACAGATGGGGCCTACCGGTCACCACCAGCCAGGTCTCGTTGATATGGCCCGATCCAAAGCGGGTCCAGCTGATGGGCAGGCCCTCCAGGTCATAGGCTTTCAATGCTTCCAGCATAAGAATATTATCCTTTCCGGGGCGTCATCCCTGCCGTCCTCCTGCCGCCGTTCCTGCGTGACGCTTCGGCGGAATAGGCGACGGACTTCTCCGCTGATCACGGTGCTTGTTTAGACGATCTTCACGATCCCCTTGAGCGCCTTATCGACCCGCTCGGTGATTTTCATCAAATAATCAATGCCCTTGGTAGTGATCTGCAGATTTTGCAGCTGATCTTCCAGCTGATCATAGCCAGGTTCGCCGTCTCCCTTCTTCAGTCCCCGGATGAACCCGTCTTCCTGCATGGAGATCAGGATGAACCGCCAGTAAAGCGCATTGACCTGGAAGGTCTCGCTGTCGCACCGGAGCATATCCGGTTCAGGCAGTCTCCCCATTTTCAGCTGCTTGTATAGATACTTCAGGACCCGGAAAACGATCACGTGATAGTCGTCCTTGACCATGGGGTCCTCCTTTCTCTGCCGGATGAAACACGTTTTTTACAGGCCGCTTTGCTATATAATAACCATTTTCACAGAGGGATGTCAATGGCTTTTTTAGAATGGATCGGTCCGTCGGTCAATCGTTCATCCTTCCTTCAGATACTTGTCAAACCACTGATGCATTTCCTGATAATAGCGCTTCAGGAGGGCAGGGATCCGGGGCTGGTCGTGCGGGGTTTTGGGGAAGATGACCAGGCGGACCGGCAGGTCCGGGTGGGTGTCCTTGACGGCGGTGAACAGCTGGTGGGCCCCTTCCACCGGGCAGCGCAGGTCGTCCTCCCCGTGCAGGATCAGGAAGGGGCGGTCGATGTTTTCCGCGTAGGAAACCGGGGATTTCCGCAGGGCATCCATCATGAACTCCTCAAAATGGTCAAACCCCGCGCTGCTTCCCTGCATGTCGGAGGAGGCGTAGCCGATCAGGTCGCTGGCGACGCTGCGCTGGGTGATATAGGCCCGGAACCGTTTGGTATGGGACGCAATCCAGTTGGTCATATAGCCGCCGTAGCTCCCGCCGGTGACGCCCAGGCGTTCCCGGTCGATCCAGGGAAAACGGCGCAGGCACTCGTCCACAAATTGAAGGATGTCGGTAAACGCGCAGCCGTCGACCGAACGGGCGTAATTCTGGTGCACGGGGCCGTAGCCGCTGCTGCCCCGGGGGTTGCAGTACAGAACCCCGTACCCGGCCGAGGCCAGGCACTGAAACTCCGCGGTAAAGCCGTAGGTGTAAAAGGGATGCGGGCCCCCGTGGATATAGAGGACGGCCGGATATGTTTCCCCTTCCTTCCGTCCGGCAGGGGGCAGGACGAAGCCGTGCACCCGGCTCTCGCCGTCCAGCGTTTCAAAGAAAAAGTCCTCCGCCTGGGAAAGCTCACATTCCGCCAAAACCTTTTCCGCCGACTGCACCAGCATCAGATCCTTTTGGGGCTCCTTCAGATCGATCAGCAGATAGGCCTCCGGCCGGCCGGACAGGCCTTCCGCGATCATCATTTTTCCGTCCTGGATGCGGCTCAGCCCGTGGATGACGCGCTTTCCCGCGCGGAGCGGAACAGCGTGCTCCTCCCCCGCCGCCAGGCGGTACAGGTTTCCTTGGCCCTGCCATCCGGCGACAAAGTAAATATCCCCGGTCTCCGGGTCCACCTGCACCTTGTCCAGCCCGTTTCCGCAGAAGGCGTTATAGGGAAACTGCACGCACTGGTAGCAGCCTTCGTCCGGCCGGAATATTTGGACGGCCTCTCCCCCGTCCACGGGAAAGCGGAAAAAGTACGCGGGGGGATAGCCCAGGGCCGGATCGGCGTCCGGGGCCAGCGCCCCGGCGATAACGGCGCTCCCGTCCGGGGTGAACACCGGGCGGATGGGGTTGGGGTAGGAGACGATCGTGAGGTCCCTGGAAATCTGCCGGAAGTACGGTTTTTCCGCAAAGACGTCCATCACGTACAGGTCAAACCCGATGCTCTCTTCCTTCGGGCGGTTTTGGTTGCCGGCCGCGACGATGGTTTTCCCGTCCGGGCTCCAGTTGTGGTGCATCCAGTCGTCCTGCCCAAAGGTCAGCTGGCGGGTGGTATTCTCCCGCGTGTCCAGCAGAAAGAGCTGCACGTGGCCATCCGGCCGGATGAAGCCGGCCCCGTCCACCTTGTAATGGAAGTCCTCGATCACGACGGCCTCGTCGGAGGGGGCCTCCTGCCTTTCTTCGGTCTCCTGGGAGGAGGAAAAGAGGATGTACCGCCCGTCCGGGCTCCAAACGGGATCCATGGCCGCCCCCCGGATGGAGGAGCAGGCGGAAATCCTTCCGCTGTCCAGCATGCCTACGCAGACCTGGCGGCCTTTTCCCGGGAGGGAGGATAGGAAGGACACCCTGGTCCCGTCCGGGGAAAAGCGGGGGCAGGCTTCCCCCCGTCCGCCCGCGGTCAGGGCGCTGACGGCCCCGGAGGAAAGGGATTTTACCTTCACCCCGTCCGTCTGATTGGATGCCCAGCACACCAGGCCCCTGCCCGCGTGCCAGTCCCCGCCGTTCAGGCGCTCCAGCTCACAGCAGTCCTCCATCGTGACTTTGCGTTTCATCCGTGGCTTCCTCCTTTCCCTTTAGATAGCGGACAAACCAGCTGACGATTTCCTGAAGGTGGCGTTCCTGCGCCTTCATGTTGCCCGTGCGGGTCAGGGCGTGGTTTTCCTTGGGGAACATCACCAGGCGCAGCGGCACCTCGGGATGGCGCTCTTTGAGCGGAATAAACAACTGCTCCGCCTGTTCAAAGGTGCAGCGGTAATCTTTGTAGCCGTGGAGCAGCAGCAGGGGGACGCGGATCTGGTCCACCCGGCTGACGTTGCTGCCCCGCGCCCGGTCCTGCAGATACTTGAGCATCGTAAAGTGGGGCGGGATTTCGCCGGCGGACACCCAGCCGACGTCCCCGGTGCCGTAGGATGTGCCCGGGTTCACGAACACCCTCTGCCCCGCCGCGGCGGCGAAAAAGTCCGTCTTGGTGATGAGCTTCACCGTCATGTACCCGCCGTAGCTGCCGCCGGTGACGCCGATGCGGTTTTGGTCCACGACGCCTTTTCGGACGGCGTCCAGGCACATGTCCATCAGGTCATTCATGGGCTCGTCCCGCCAGCAGATGCCGCCTGCGCGGAAGGCCCGCCCAAAGCCGGCGCTGCCCCTAGGGTTGCCGTGAATCACCGCGAAGCCCGCCGCCGCCAGGGCGTGAAATTCGTGCCAGTAGCCCCGGCCCACCATCGTTTCCGGCCCGCCCTTGATATCCAGGACGGCGGGATAGGTGTTTCCCTCCTGATACCCGGCGGGATAGGTCAGAAAATACTGAAGCTCGGTTTTTCCGTCCCGGGAAAGGACGCGGCATTCCTCTGTTTTTGGCATCTCATATTCCCGCAGCCAGGCGTGCTCGTCCGTCAGCTTTTTTCCGTTCAGATAGAGGTCGGCGGGC
>DGRV01000059.1:0-1555 GCA_002391225.1 Christensenella sp. UBA4379 | reverse complement strand
GGCGGGCGCCTGACCGTCCCCCGCCAGCACGGCCAGGTCGCCTTGGAAATTTGCGGCAAAGCCGGTGATGTCCTCAAAGGGCAGGGAAAGAGGAACGGCCCGCCTTTCCGGGTCCTTTAGGGACACGGAAAAAAGGTCCGTCCTGCCCTGCCAGCCGGTCAGGAACAGGACCCGGTCCTGAAGGACGGCAAAGCAGGAGGCGTTTTTCCCGTTCTCCGTGCGGCTGATGACGGCTTCCTGGACGCCGCATACAGTCGTTTCTTGGGTCAGGTCCGGGAACCAGTCTGGGCCGCTTAAGTCCCGGAGTTCGAACCTCGCCAGCGCCTGAGAGGAACCGTTTTCAAACGTTTGGTCCGCCAGAGTCCAGAGGGCTTCCCCGTCTAAAGAAAAGACCGGGGCCTGGGATACCGGGAAGGACAGCCCCTCCGACACCGGGGATAGCTGTCCCCCGCGCCAGAGCATCAGCTGGGCGTCCCGCCCATGGGCTCCGTGCCCCAGATAGGCGTAAAAGGCTGCACACTTTCCATCCGGGGACAGGGCCGGATAGACGCTCTCCGTGCCGTCCGGCATCAGGAGGAAGGCCTCTTTTCCCCGGTACAGCCCGGCCACGGGCCGTTCGCCCTTGCGCATCCCGAACCATTCGTCCATTTTATAGGTCAGGTCCTCGGCGACATAGGGGCGCAGCTCCAGCTCCTTCTCCCAGGCGGTTTTTTCCTCCGCCGTCATTTCCGAAAAGGCCGTTCCCGCTTCGATCTCCTCCGGCCAGAGCAGGGCTTCAAAGGCGATCACCCCGGCGGCGATGTCATAATGGCGGACGCCGTGGCGCAGGAAGGTTTTCTGCTCCCGCCGGCCGCCCTCCAGCAGCCAAACCTGGTCCTCCCCGCTTTCATCGGAGAGCAGGGCAAGCGACCCGTTTTTGAGGAAGCGTGGCTGGCTTTCGTGACGTCCTTCCGGGGTTTCATAGACGGTCTTCCCGGAGCTGACCTCGATCACCCGCACAATAGGCCGGCAAAGGCCCAGGGCGTCCGGCTTTCTGACGGTCAGGGCCGCAAAGCGCCCGTCCTCGGACACCTGCGGCCAGGAGAGATAGGAAAAACGCCACAGATCATGGGGCGTAAACTGCTTTTTCATGCTGCATCCTTTCAGCGGAGGGCCCAGCGGTAGGAAACGGCCGCCTTTCCGGTATCAGCCTCCAAAGCGGGCACCTCGGCGACGGTAAAGAGGCTGTCAAAGCTGTCCGGGTCCGGCGCGAAGTGCGACCCTTCATGCATGGCCCGCCATGCTTCGGAAACGTCAAGGGAAGAAACCTCCGAAACCGCCCGGAGAAAGGCCTCGTTTCCAAGCTCCGCGCCGGACCTTCCCAGGTCCAGGAGGGTGAGCACCACATCGTCCAGGGATTTCTTCCCTTTGGTCGCCCGGCGGATCCGGGCGTCCGTGTTGGCCAGGAAAAACACGCCCCTGCCGTAGGCCAGGCGCTGGGCCCGGCGGTCCTGCCAGCAGATTTGGGCAGCCTCCTGGTCGGACAAATGGCGGGTGGGGTTGGTATAGTAGGCGT
>DGRV01000091.1 GCA_002391225.1 Christensenella sp. UBA4379 | reverse complement strand
GTGCTGCTGGACGTGCTGGAGGAAACGACGCTGACCATTTCGACCATCGACGCGTGAGGAGCGGACCCATGCAGCAGATGATTCTGACCATTGAGGAAAACAAGCCCCTGGCGCCGAACGTATACCGGCTCCGCCTGTTCGGCAAGGGGATGGAGGAGCAAAGGCCCGGACAGTTTATCAACCTCCTTTTGCCCGGCCGCTTCCTGCGCCGCCCCATCTCCGTGTACGACTGGGAAGAGGACCGCGTGACCGTGGTGTACAAAACCGTGGGCCACGGCACGGAGCAGCTGGCCCAAATGAAGCCGGGGGAAAAGCTCGATACGCTGACGGGCCTGGGCAACGGGTACGACCTGAGCAAGGCGGGGGAAAGGCCCCTGCTGCTGGGCGGCGGCGCTGGCGTCCCGCCGATGTACCTGCTGGCCAGACGGCTCAAAGAACAGGGCAGGGAGGTGACGGCCATCCTCGGCTTTAACACCCGGGAGGAGGTCTTTGCAGAAGAGGCATTCCGCGCCCTTTCCTGCCGGGTCCACGTCGCCACGGCGGACGGCAGCTACGGGGAAAAGGGCTTCGTCACCGACGTTCTGCCGGAAGAATACAGCTATGTGTACGCCTGCGGGCCGGAGCCCATGCTCCGGGCGGTGCACAGATCCGTGAAAACCTCCGGCCAGTTCAGCCTGGAGGAGAGGATGGGCTGCGGCTTTGGGGCCTGCATGGGCTGCAGCATCCAGACCGCCTCCGGCCCCAGGCGCATCTGCAGGGAAGGCCCGGTCTTTGAAAAGGAGGAGATCCTGTGGGCAGACTGAGCACGACCCTCTGCGGGATCGAACTGGACAACCCGGTGATCCCCGCCAGCGGCACCTTTGGCTACGGCTGGGAATTTGCCCGCTGGTACGACATCAACTGCCTGGGCACCTTCAGCTTTAAGGGAACGACCCGGGAGCCCCGCTTTGGGAACCCCACCCCCCGCATCGCGGAATGTCCGGCGGGCATGATCAACGCGGTGGGTCTTCAAAACCCGGGCGTGGACCGGGTGATTGAAGAGGAGCTGCCCGCGCTCAGACAGGTGTTTCACAAAAAGGTCATGGCCAACGTGAGCGGCTTCAGCGTGGAGGACTACGCCTACACCTGCGAAAGGCTGGACAAAGAGGAACAGGTGGGCTGGCTGGAGGTCAACATCAGCTGCCCGAACGTGCACGGCGGCGGGATGAGCTTCGGCACCGACCCCGCCCTGGCGGCGGAGGTGACCCGGGCGGTCAAGCAGGTGACGAAAAAGCCCGTACTCATGAAGCTGAGCCCGAACGTGACGGACATTACCGCCATCGCCAGGGCCTGCGAAGAGGCCGGGGCGGACGGCCTGAGCCTGATCAACACCCTGCAGGGGATGCGCATCGACCTGAAAAAAAGAAAGCCCATCCTGGCCAACGTGATGGGCGGGGTCAGCGGGCCGGCGGTGTTCCCGGTAGCCCTGCGCATGGTATACCAGGTGAGCCGGGCGGTGAGCATCCCGGTGGTCGGCATGGGCGGGGTCACGACCGCGGAGGACGTGCTGGAAATGCTGATGGCCGGCGCCTGCGCGGTGGAGGTCGGCGCGGCAAACCTGACGGACCCCTTCGCCTGCAAGAAAATCATACAGGACCTGCCTTTCGCCATGGACAGGTATCACATCGAGAGCGTCAGCGAGCTTAAAGGAGGACACTGAGATGGGCAGAGACGTCATCATCGCCTGCGATTTCCCGGACAGGGAAACGACCCTTTCCTTCCTGGACCAGTTTACCGGCAGGAAGCCCTTTGTCAAAATCGGCATGGAGCTGTTTTACGGCGCCGGGCCGGACATCGTGCGCACCATCAAGGACCGGGGGCATCAGATCTTCCTGGATCTGAAGCTGCACGATATTCCCAACACCGTGAAAAAGGCGATGTCGGTGCTTCGGGACCTTGGGGCGGACATCGTGAACCTGCACGCGGCGGGCACCATCGGCATGATGGAGGCGGCCAGGGAAGGCCTGACCCGGCCCGACGGCACCCGGCCCCTGCTGATCGCCGTGACCCAGCTGACCAGCACGGACCAGCAGGCCCTGGAAAACGAGCTGCTGATTGAAAGGCCCATGGAGCAGGTGGTCCTGCACTATGCCCAGAATGCCCGGAAGGCCGGGCTGGACGGCGTGGTCTGCAGCCCCCTGGAAGCAGCTCGGGTGCACGAGGCCTGCGGGGCGGACTTTCTGACGGTGACCCCCGGCGTGCGCTTTGCCGACGGGGACCGGGGCGACCAAAAGCGCGTCATGACCCCGGCGGAGGCAAAAAAGGCCGGCAGCGACTATATCGTCGTGGGCCGTCCCATCACCGCCGCGGCGGACCCGGTGGCAGCCTACGAGCGCTGCCTGAGGGAATTTGTCGGCTGAACTCCCCATCTACATACGTCCGGGCCCTTTGCCCCGGAGAAAGGATTCATCATGACCAGAGAAGAAACCAGCCGTCTGATCGCCGACGACCTGCTCAAAATCCAGGCGGTCTTTTTCAGGCCCGACGAGCCCTTCACCTGGGCCAGCGGCATCAAGAGCCCCGTGTACTGCGACAACCGTCTGACGCTGACGGCGCCTGAGGTCCGCACCCACGTGGAGGAGGCCATCGCCCGGACCATCCGGGAGGAGTACCCGGAGGCGGAGGTCCTGATGGGCACCAGCACCGCCGGGATCGCCCACGCCGCCATCACCGCCCACCTGATGGACCTGCCCATGGGCTATGTGCGCAGCGGGGCCAAGGACCACGGCCGGCAGAACCAGATCGAGGGCCGGCTGGAGCCCGGCCAGAAGGTGGTCGTGGTGGAGGACCTGATCTCCACCGGCGGCAGCGTCCTGGAGGTGGTGGACGTGCTCCGGCAGGCCGGGGCCCAGGTGCTGGGCATTGTGAGCATCTTTACCTACGGGATGAAAAAGGGCGTCGAGCGCCTGGCGGCGGCAGAGGTGCGCAACGTTTCGCTGACCAATTTTGACGTGATCGCCCAGGAAGCGGCGGATCAGGGATACATCCGTCCGGAGGACGTGCGCCGCCTCCTGCGCTTTCGAGACAACCCCTCGGACGAATCCTGGCGGGAATAAGGAAGCAGGGAGGAAACAGGACAGATGAGAAGCGTCATTGATGTGCCGGACCTGAGCCTTCAGGAACTCCAGCAGCTGATGGACACAGCGGAGGACATCATCGCCCGTCCGGCGGCGTACAGCGAATGCTGCCGCGGCAAAAAGCTGGCGACCCTCTTTTTTGAACCCAGCACCCGCACCCGCCTGAGCTTTGAGGCGGCCATGTACGAGTTGGGCGGCAACGTGCTGAGCGTGACCGGTGCGGGCACCAGCTCCGCCGCCAAGGGGGAAAGCGTGGCGGATACGGCCAAGACTGTGTCCTGCTACGCGGACATCATCGCCATGCGCCACCCCAAGGAGGGCGCCGCCCTGGTGGCCGCCCGGAACGCCTCCGTCCCGGTGATCAACGCGGGGGACGGCGGCCACTGCCACCCCACCCAGACCCTGGCGGACCTGCTGACCATCCGCCGGGAAAAGGGCCGGCTGGACGGGCTGACCGTGGGCCTTTGCGGAGACCTTAAATTCGGCCGCACCGTACACAGCCTGATCACCGCCATGAGCCGCTACGAGGGCCTGCGCTTCGTGCTGATCAGCCCGGAGGAGCTGAAGCTGCCCAGCTATGTGAAAAACGACTGCCTGAAACGAAAGAACATCCCCTATATCCAGACCACGGACCTGGAGCAGGTGATCGGGGATCTGGACATCCTGTACATGACCCGCGTCCAGCGGGAGCGCTTTTTCAACGAGGAGGATTATCTGCGTCTCAAGGACAGCTATATCCTCACGCCGGAAAAGATGAAAAAGGGCCGGGCGGACCTGTGCGTCATGCACCCCCTGCCCCGGGTGAACGAAATCAGCGTCGCCGTGGACGAGGATCCCCGGGCCTGCTATTTTAAACAGGTCCTCAACGGCAAGTACATGCGCATGGCGCTGATCCTGATGCTGCTCAAGGAGGCGGGAAGATTATGAACGTGGACTCCATCCGGGACGGAATCGTGATCGATCACATCACCGCGGGCTGCGGGCGGAAGCTGTATCAGCTGCTGGGTCTGGAAAATACGGACGTGCCGGTGGCCATGCTGACCAACGTCGCCTCCGCCAAGCTGGGCCGAAAGGACATCATCAAAATCGACGCGGAGATCGAGGTCAATTTTGATGTCATCGGCTATGTGGACCCCGGCGCGACGGTGAACGTCATCCGAAACGGCGTGCTGGTCGAAAAAAAGCAGATCGACATGCCGGAAACCCTGGTCAACGTGATCCGCTGCAAAAATCCCAGGTGCATCACCAGCTGCGAGCAGGAACTTTCGCAGGTTTTCCGCCTTTCCGACCGGACGAAAAAGGAATACCGCTGCCTGTACTGCGAGACCAAAGCGGCCGTCCTGTAAAATCCGGGAAAGGAAATGCCAATAAACACGAACGTTAAAAAAGACGAACGTTCGTGTTTTTTCAATTTTTCCGGAACATTTAAAGAAATAATGTTGACAATGTTCGCCTTTTACGATAAAATGATGCCTGTTCCAGCCGGAGCAACGGCCCAGCGCGGCTGTTTTCCGGAACGCGAAGGAGGAAACCGTATGAAGAAAGTCGGCATCGTCATGGGCAGCGACAGCGATCTGCCGGTGGTCAGGAAAACGGCGGACCAGCTCAATGCCCTCGGCATCCCCTATGAGGCGCACGTCTTTTCCGCCCACCGCACGCCTGTTCAGGCCCGAGATTTCGCCCTGAACGCCCGGAAGAACGGCTTCGGCGTGATCATCGCCGCCGCGGGCATGGCCGCCCATCTGGCCGGCGCGGTCGCGGCGAACACCACCCTGCCCGTCATCGGCATCCCCTGCATGGGGCCGTGCATGGACGGGCTGGACGCCCTTTTGAGCACGGTGCAGATGCCCTCCGGCATCCCCGTGGCCGCCGTGGCGGTCAACGGCGGCACGAACGCCGCCCTGCTCGCCGCCCAGATCCTGGCGGTGGAAGACGAAGCCCTGGCGGAAAAGCTGGACGACAAACGGATCAAAGACGCGGAAAAGGTACTTGAAAAAGACGCTGGCATCATGGAAAGACTCTGAAAGCCCAACGACACAGATCAAAGGAGACGGGAAGCTATGGAAAAGCAGCTTGTTTACACCGGAAAAACCAAGAACGTCTACGCTCTGCCCAACGGCAACTATGAACTGCTCTTCAAGGACGACTGCACCGGCAAGG
>DGRV01000007.1:5695-18439 GCA_002391225.1 Christensenella sp. UBA4379 | reverse complement strand
ACAATGCCGATATAATCATTGCCTTTAAAACGAGCCAGGATTTCGTCCGCATCGTCCAGCACAACAGGCAGACCAGCAGCCGAAAGCATGACATAAAATGTTACTGCTTCCAACGGTCTGTGCTTTCCGCAGACGACGTAATAATATCCGGTGTTTTCAATTTGCTTTTCATAATCTTCTTCGCTGGTCTGCCCGCTTCGGAGCTTCCAGTCCAAATCAGCTTTAAGAGCAATAGCAACCGGTCCTATCCAGGGAGACTTACTGATAGATTCTATATCCGGGCAAAGATTGATCAGCGTTTGATATGCAGCGCTAACATCTCCAATTTGTATTTTGGAAAGAATAGCTCCTCCACTTGCTGAAATAGCAATTGTTGCTATCAAAATGGAATTGATGATGGCAAAAACAAAACCTGGGATTCTATGAACTCCTTTGCTTGCCCAATGAATAAGTCTCATTACTGATTCCCTCCATTCACGGCGGTTACAATGCCATGACGAATTGTCCAGATTCCAATTTCCATTTTGCCAACTATTATGAAGAATAGGTCAGGCGAGTTATGCTGCCTATTACATATTCTCTTCCACTCCCTGTTATCTGTAGATGATGGAGAAGGTACGTCCTCATCATGAGTATGCCATTCTCCAAGATACGTTTTTGTAAAGTCGGATTCTTCCCATAAATCGTCCATCACCTTTTGATGGCTTTTTTCTGACCGGAAAAAATGAAATCTAGATCTTTTATCCGATTTCATTGCCTCTGTAAAATCAGTGATCAAAACTTGCTTTTCAGCGGGGTTAAGTTGTCCGATTAGAATTCCTCCGTTTTCAGCACTAAACTCATTAGCTCTTTGGAGTAGCTTAAAGTGATCCCATACATTAGCTTTCAAGCACAACTCTAAATTATTATGAATTATATTATCACCTCGTTGTTCATGTTTGGATCAAGAATAAAAAGGGCGAGTATCTGATTTCTCAGCGCAGCGAAGACCGTCCAGCTTTTCCGCTCATGTGGGAATGTGTAGGAGGTTCTGCTCTGAAAGGTGAGGATAGCCTTTCTGCTGCACTGCGGGAAACTGAGGAGGAAGTAGGAGTAAAACTTTCTCCAGAAGAAGGTAAGATTCTTAAATCAATGGTAGGAAGGATTGTCAACGGTGTAAAGTTTTCTGATATTGTTGATGTTTGGCTGTTTGAATATAATGGTCCCATTAATCTTGAAATGGCAACGACAAAAGAAGTGGCTCAGGCTGTATGGATGAAAGAGTCAGAGATAAGAGAGCTATTTGATAACGGTGAGTTTGTCAATACCTTAGAATACTTCTTTGAATTGAAAAACAAATGAAGCGATAAATCAGGTTTGTCGGGATACCTGTTGGTAAGGAATCTCGGAAGATAATCATACAGCTTCCAGTTTATCGTTCTCCCCGGCAGGCCTTCCACAGCCCGGCTGGGGAGCTTTTCATGACCGTTCCTGGTCGCGCTTCTTTTCCTGTACCTGTCTTTTCGCCACAGGCTCCTCATCAGCCTCCTGCGTCACTGCTTCAATGGCAGCGTCCATGACCTGTTCCAGCTCTCGCCGGTTTTCCCGCACTTCCATCTGCTCTGCGAAGTCTTCTCGTTCTGGCAGCGCGTCCGGGATTGCTTTTCGTGTCCAGTAGCGGAGCTTGCTCAGCTGATCCAGCTCTGATTGAATATGTCCCAATTTGGGACGAAGTGATTCATTCTGTACCGTCAGTTCTTGCCGCAGGGTTTTCAGTTTCTTCACGCCAGCCTTGTCCAGGGGAAGGAAAACGCCAAGTTTCTTCGAGAGTTTCTCGCGAAGGTATGGCCTGTTTTTAAAGAGAAAGGAAACCGTAATGAAAGAAAAGCAGCATAAACTTGGTGTTTTTTATGATGCTGAATCATGCAAAATAAAGACCCAGGAATTGCTCCTGGGTCATCATTGATTGATTTACATCGAATCTGTATTATGCGTCAGAGCCTGTGTTGTTTCTTTTGATAAACCGTCAATACAGATACTTGGTCATGCCGCCGCAACTGATGATCATCCAGCTGCCCCAGAGCAACGCCGTGAACAAGCCCGGCCAGATGCTGTGGGTCTTTTTGCTCATGTAGATGTTCAGCGCGTTGGCGATGGTCATGCCGATGGCCAGAGGCAGGATGGCGATGGTGTAGATGTACATGCGGTCATTCTTGAAGTAGCCCACGCTGGTGATGGTGTTGCCCAGGTTGAGCACCAGCACGAAGAACAGCCACAGCAGGAACAGGCCGCCCAGGGAGATCAGGGTGCCCAATACCACGGTTTTGAGGGTGCCCTTGACGCTGTTGTCCCCGTCGCCGATGCCCACGCTCTTCATCGCCAGGCTGCTGGTCAGGAAGTAGGGAATCTGGAAGAGGAAATACATCAGAATGCACAGGGTGCGGTTGAACTTGATGGTGTTGAACATGAAGGTGGCAATATGCATACCCTGCTGGGTGTACGAAGAGATCAGGCCGAACACCAGATAGCCGCAGCCTACGGTGAGCAGGCCGAACGCGAAGCTCTTGCACACATAGCCTAGGGAGAAGCCACCCCTGTCAGAGGACGCAAAACCATAAGCCGCCGCATTGCCGCCGTGCTTGCGGCCCCATACGAAGTGATACACCAGGAACAGCGCCAGCATGCCGATGGAGACCATCCACTGCCAGCTGATGTAGGAGTTGTTGGTGCCGCCCAGCAACCACAGGCTGTTCACGTTAATGCCCAGGAAGCTGCGGGACGCCAGGATGCCGGGGCGATAAAGCACCAGGGGCAGCAGGCAGAGTACAGCCAAGCACACCCACCACTGCCAGGTACCTTTCTTGAAGCTGACGGAAGGCTGCGCTTTCAATTGCAGCTTGCCGAAGGAAGGCGTGCTGAACAGGAAGCTGGCCATCGTGAACATGGCGCACACCGTGGCGGCCAGCATCAGGATATAACCCAGATCCTTGATCTGCCAGACCAGGCTGATCTTGTTGACGTCTGCCCAGGAATTCACGCCTTCGTCAAGGCCCAGGCCAACCTCGCTGGTAATGGCGTAAACCATGGTACGGATGGCGTCATTGTCCACCAGGTAATAAGCGTGGCAGCTGTCGGGGATATAACCGGCACGATGGTATTCCTTGCCGTCGGTGCCGGTGACGGTATAGCGCTGGCCGATCTCGATGGAGGGCAGTTGATCCGCTTCGCTGGTATAATCGCCAAAGAAGATGCGGCGCAGCTGTTCGTTTTCAAACACCTTCGCGATGGAGGGGTTGCGGGCCAGCGTGCTTTCATCGGAGTCGCCCAGAACGTTGGCGAAGTTGAAGTCACGCTGCTGATTGTCCGCCGCGCCCCAGAAGTTCATGCCCAGGGTGACCTGCAGGAACACTTCCTGCTGGTGCTTCATGGCCAGGCCCATGCTGTATTGGCCGCCCATGGAGTGGCCGGCGGTGACGATCTTTCCGTGATCGATGAAGTTGAAGGTCTTGATCGTGTTCCACACCGTTTCACCGCCCATGGTGGGCGCGCCTGTCACGGGATTGGACGCGGTTTCGCTGGTGCCTGTGGCGATGTCGGAACGGGCGCAGTTGGAATAATCCCACGCCACCACCACATAGCCGCGGCGAACAAGCTCAACAGCGTAGGAACTGCCCTGTTCCTTCATGTCGTTGCCGCCATGGCAGTACAGCACGCAGGGAGCGGGATTCTCCGGCGTGGCGCTCAGAGGCCGCCACATCAGGGCGCTGATCTCATCGCCGTCGGGCGTGACCAGCGTCATATTGGTCAGTTCAGCTTTGCCCCAGTTGGTATCAATGCCAATGATCAGCACCAACGATAAGGCAAACAACAGCGCTGTTACCAGAGCAAGGATGCGAGTGCTTTTTTTCATGGGTATCCTTCCTTTCATTTCATCCGAAATAAACCTACGGGAACCACAAAAAACGATCCTCCTCTCCAGATAAAGTTAACGATTTGTCTGTTAAAGGAGCCCCGCCGAAGCGGAGCTCCCTGTGAAACATATCTCTTAATTGGGAACCAATCAGAGCGCCTTGGAAAGAGCGTCGTTGACGGCTTCCTTGTAGCCGTCCAGGGTGACGGTGACGCCGGTCATAACGTCGATGTCCAGGCCCTGCTTTTCGACGGTCTGCTTGGCGTATTCGGGCAGAGCGACGCCGCCGAGGGTCTCGGTTTCGTTGTGGCTGACGATGTCAACGTTCTCGATCTTGCCGTCCTTGATGGTGACCTTGACGACGATCTTGCCGCCGATGCCGTTGCCAACGCCTTCGTATTCGCCGTCCTTGAAGGTGCCGGTGACGTTCGTGGCAGCAGCCTTGTCAGCGGCGGGGCGGGTGGTGCCGGGGGTGTAGATCTCGCCGACCCAGGTGGTGACGGGGGTCGTCTCGCTCTTGAATTCGCCCTTGGCGCGCTTGGCGGCGTTGGTGCCGGCGATGCGGCCGAAGACCATGGTCTCGCCCAGGTTGCCGGAGCCGTTGTACATATCGGCGAAGATGGAGCCCATTTCACCGGCTTCGAAGAGGCCTTCGATCGGCATGCCTTCGGTGTTGATGACCTGGCCGAACTTGTTCTTGCGGGGACCGCCCTGGGTGTTGAAGTAGGTCGGGCCGATCTTGGTGGCGTAGAAGGGGCCGGTCTTCACGGGCACCATGGTGCTGAAGGGACGGCCGTAGTCGGCATCCTCGCCGGCGTCATAGCGCTTGTTGTAGGCGTTCACGGTGGCGACGAAGCGCTCGGTGCTGAAGTCGGGGGCGTCCTTGCCGCCTTCGGACTGGCGGATGGCCTCAGCCAGCTCTTCCAGGGTGTTGCCCATCAGGACTTCGCCGGTCTTGAGCTCATCCACATAGCCGTCAGAGAAAGCGCTGACCAGCTTCTTGCCGGCAGCCAGCTGATCGGCATCCTGCACGAGGTAGGCGGGCAGGGGCATGGGGGTGGAGATCCAGCGGCCGCCGATGTAGATACGGCCGTGGCGGGTCGCAGCGGACTCGTTCATGAAACGGTCGCCGCCGAGGCCGACGTAGATGCCGCTGCCGGAGTTCGGGCCGCCGAACAGGCTGACGGTATCCAGGTGAGGCCGTTTGTGGGTCCAGGTGAAGCCGGCGGAGTTGGACATATGCCACAGGTCCGCACCGGCGCCCAGGGCCATCTTGATGCCGTCGCCGTCGTTGTACAGGCCGCCCTGCTGATGGACATAGGGCATCTGCAGGTAGGAGGTGATCATTTCCTGGTTGTGCTCAAAGCCGCCGCAGGTCAGCACGACGCCGCCGTTGGCCTTGACCTTGAGGTCCTGGCCGTCCCTGCTGATGATGACGCCGATGACAGCGCCTTCCGCGTCGGTGATCAGCTTCTTGCCGGGGGCGGAGAACCACACGTCGATCGGGCGGGCCTTCACGGCGTTCTGGCAAAGGTTATAGTAGCCGCGGTCAAAGCGGGTGCCGGTGGCGGTCAGGCACAGGCAGTGCTTGCTGGAGGGAATTTCGGGGAACTCGGCCCAGTTGTAGTACCAGTAGCCGTTCCGGCCGATCTTGTACGGGTCGTCCAGGTTGCCTTCGCTGCCGGCCAGTTTCCAGTCGTTGTTTCTGGCTTCCATGCCGGCGGAGGGATGCTCGTCCGGGGAGATGATGGCAGGATCGCCGCCCATGGGGCCGACCATCCAGTTGTAGTTCTCGGCGCAGCCTTCGCAGTAGGCGCGGACAGCTTCGGGATCCCAGTTCTGGAACTTGCCCATCAGGGTGGTCAGGTAGTCGTACAGGCCGTCGGCATCGTCGGTGGCCATGACGAACTGGCCGGATACCGCGGTGTTGCCGCCTTCGGCGCCTTCGGGCGCTTTCTCGGCCAGCAGGACCTTCGCGCCGTTTTCATAAGCGGCGACAGCGGCGTTCGCGCCGGCTCCGCCGTAGCCCAGAACGACTACGTCATATTCGGCGTCCCATGCGATCTCGTCTTCCGCCCTGGCCTGGTTGACTTTCAGGCCGGCGCCCGCCATGGTCAGACCCGCGGCGCCGATGGCAGCGCCTTTCAGGAAGGAGCGGCGGGAAATGTTCTTTTTCATCGGAAAGACCCCTTTCATTTGCCATATATGGCTTGTTTTGCTCCATTATAATCTTTTTTCGCTTGCTTTTCAAGAAGGATTCGTTTATCATAGTGAAAAGGAAAAACTTTCTGCCGGAAGGGAGAGAAGGACGCATGAATACCAAAAATATCGACACATTTCTCTCGGTCTCCGAATATGCCAGCATCAGCGCGGCGGCGGAGGCCCTGTTCATCTCCCCGCCGGCCCTGCAGCAGCAGCTGAACCGCCTGGAAGGGGAGATCGGTTTCAGGCTCTTTGAGCGCGGGCCCGGCGGCATCCGGCTGACGCTGGCGGGCAAGCTGTTCCAGGAGGGGATGATCAAGATCCGGTCCGATACCGAGCAGCTGATGACCCGCTGCCGGGATGCGGATTCGCTGAACAAGTGCCTGAGGATCGGGGCGATCCTGGGCCTGCAGCCGGACCTGTTTCCGCGACTGAGCGGGCCGTTTTACCAGAAATATCCGGATGTCGTGCAGAAGCCCGTGATGGAGAGCGAGGACCAGCTCTTCAGCGACCTGGACAGCGGCGCCCTGGATGCGGTCGAGTATTTTGAGAGCCCCCGCGTCCACGCTGCGGGCCGCAGCTTCGTGCCCCTGATCCGGGAAGGGCGGGACGTTCTGATGTCCCCCGGCCACCCGCTCGCCGCCAGGGAAGAACTTACGTTTTCTGATCTGCGCGGCCAGCATATCATCGTCTACCGTTTTGACCGCATCCCCGGCTTCCGGGAATATGTCGAAACGAATTACCCGGAGATCCAGCTTAGCGAGGAACCGAAAATGATCGACTTTTACTCCTTGGTGCGTTCCTTTGAGGACGGCCACGTGAGCCTGGTGCCGCCCCATGTGAAAACCCAGTTCCAGCCTCTCCGCGCCGTCCCCCTGAAGATGGACATGAGCTGGTCCGTCGGCCTGGTCTACCGCGAACCCATGTCCCCGATGCTTGGGAAACTGGTGGAGGTGGCGAAAGAGGTGTTTGGCACAAACTGAAGGGGTATTTTTCCATATTGTTTAAAAGCTGAAAGCCGGATACGGTTCGTGAAAGGAACCTGTCCGGCTTTCAGCTGGTTTATGAAAGGTTATTCCCTTTCCCTTGGTTTGGTCAGGCGGCAGGCCTGGATGCCGATCTCGTACAGGAGGACCATCGGCAGGCCCAGGGCCAGCTGGGAGACCACGTCCGGCGGGGTCAGGATGGCGGCGATTACAAAAATACCCAGAATGACGAACTTCCGTTTGGAAGCCAGGGAGCGGTAGTTTGTCCAGCCCATCCGGGTGGTCAGGTACAGGGCCACCGGCAGCTGGAACGCCACCCCGAACGGCACGATGAAGCCGAACAGGAAACTCACGTACTTGTCGATGGAGAGCATGGGCCGGGCCAGATTGTCCCCCGCGACCAGGAAAAAGTCCACCGCCAGCATGTAGACTGCCAGATAGCAGAATACCACCCCTGTCAGAAACAGGATCAGGGCGATGAAGAACAGAATGCGGAACGCCTTTTTTTCCTTCGGGTACAGGGCGGGCTTGATAAAGCTCCAGATCTGCCAGATGATCACCGGGCTGGCGGCGATGATCGCCGCGATCAGGGCAACCTTGAACTTGGTCACCAGCGCTTCGGACATGGCGGTATAGATGATCTCGATGCCGCGGCTGATGATCGGCCCGGTGATCCACGCCATCAGCCAGTCGATGGCCAGGTAATACACCAGAAAAAACGCGATGGCTACTGCCGCCGCGGACACGATAAACACACGCCGCAGGGCCAGCAGGTGGGCCATCAGCGGCGCGCCGCCCTCCTGCTGAACGTCCTGCTCAGCTTCTTCGGCGACTGCCTGCTCCTGCCCGGCCTGCGGCTCCGGCTCTTTCTGATTCTTTTTCCTCATAGGATCGGAACGGCCTTATTCTTTTTTCTCTTCGGCGCTGTCCGCCTTTTTGTCATCGTCGTCCTTCACTTCGTTTTTGAAGTCCTTGATGCTTTTGCCCAGGGCCTTGCCCACGCCGGCCAGTTTGCTGCCGCCGAACAGGACCAGGGCCAGCACAACGATCAGAATGATTTCCGTAGTTCCCAGACGCATAATGGTATCCTCCCGTTTCGCCTGCCAAAGAGGCGTTTATGATTTCATGGCTTCTTTTTCGATTTCCTTTGTCTCTTCCCGGATATCTTTCCCGGCCTGCTGAAGCTCATCCCTGACGCTGTTCACGCTCTGGTTAATATCCGCCGAGGCGCCTTTCAGTTCCGGGGTAATGTCCACATCCTTTTTGATGTCCCTGATGGTCTGATTCACGTCCGCCCTGGTGCTCCTGTATTCTTTTTCCAGATCGTCCCAGCCGGTTTCCTTCTTGACCTCGCGGATCATCAGCCGCAGCTTCCGCACCATCCGGCCCAGCCACCGGGCCACCCTGGGCAGATCCTTCGGCCCCACCACCAGAAAGGCGATCAGCAGCACGATGATCAGTTCCGAAAACCCGATATTGAAAATGCCGCATCACTCCTTTCTTTAAAGAAACATCTTCTTTCTGTGAACTTAGAAACGATTATAACCCGTTTGCTTTGATTTTGCAAGCATCATGAAATATTTCTATAAGTTTGGAATGTTGAGTTATAATACATCGGCAACAAAGGGCATAGAAAAACAGAGAGTCAAGTGATATAGTAAAGTTGCTTAAAAAACGTATGTCAGAACGGGTTTGCTGTCATGGATAAAATAACACAAGACAGCCACTATCGTCAACGGATGATGATGTATTCAGAATATCACGGAGTAGAAGAAACAGCGAACTGATGCCATGTAACCGGACGGAAGCTCAGCAATCCTTGCCTTGAGTTCATCCGCGTTCTGCTTTTCCGTTGCCATATGGATGCTTCCTCCTTTCGCATCTGCTAAATGCATTATAACCCCTTGCTGTAAAAAAATAACAAGAGGTTATGCAAAAGGGGTTATACAGACGGACCAACAAATGAAGTAGTAATATTCCCGATCGCTATCATGTCAACACTAAGGATAAAAACGATCGAGAAGAATTCTCAATCTCAGAAAAAAGTCTTCCCGATCGGGTACGGTACCCGAGCTGTATTCCTGGATAGAAAGGCTGCTTCGTTTCATCCCCGGACAATCTGTCCTTGAGTTTTAGCCCCAAAACATACCTTCCTGAGTTCGTTCTGCTGCGCTTATAGCCCGCCTGTTCCAGAGCAGAGCCAAAGTCCGCCTGGCTCCGGAGATACTCTCCATTGCGTTCGCTGTAAGATGATAAAATCACAATAAAACGTGATATCTCCCTGAAGGCAGGAATCTGCGCATGCGCGGCGAATAGTTTTCTGAATATTAGAGTCAAAAGGACAGAACGCCGTCGCGATATGCATGATGGTCTAACGATAAACGCGCTTTTCCGGGAGGGACAGCCATGAAGGAAAAGAAGCTCAAGCGCAACACCTGTCTTTTTATCGTCTTCCTCCTGCTGGCGGGCGTCGCGAATCTGCTGGCCTGGGCCGGGATTCCGGCGCTCGAAACGCTGATGACCGAGACCAATTACCTGATCTACACAGGATTGCTGCTATTCTGGCTCCAGTCGGTGCAAGCCAGGCTGCTCAAGTCCCGGACGAAGACCTGGGTGACGGGAGCGGCGCGGATGATGCTCCTGTACCAGCTGCTGCGGGTGTTCAAGTATCGTTTCGCGGTGGAACCCGCCGCCATGCGGTACGCGATCTATCTGTACTTTGTGCCCATGACGTTGATCCCGACGCTCTTCCTGATGACCTGCCTGCGCATCCTCCGGGGAAACCGGACGGGACGCTGGAATGAGGCCCTGCTGCTGATACCGCAGGGCCTGTTGACTCTGCTGGTGCTGACCAACGATCTCCACGGGCTGGTGTATGCGCCCCGGGTGGCGCTCAGCGTGTTTGCCGTGGATACCGGAACCTATGCCCATGGACCGGTTTTCTACACGCTGTACGCCTGGATGATTCTGAGCTTTGCCGTCGGCCTTTTCCTGCTGTTTCTGAAGACCGCGCGGCAGCCAGGGAAGGCGCTTTTGTCCCTGCTTGCTGTTGTGGCCTTATGGTTCGGCATGCTGCTTGTATTTATCCTGTATCAGGACGGAATCTATGGGCCGCACATATATAACAGCCCCGAGATACATATGTTCGGGATGCTGGGCGTGTTCGAGGTCTGCATCCGGTATCGTCTGATCCCGCACAACGCGAACTACGCGGCCTTTTTCGAGGCGCTCAAAACACCGGCGCTGGTCACGGACAGGACGCTTCGCTCCGCCTGGCGATCCGGGGCAGCGCTCCAGGCGGACACTGAGCAGCTGCAATCCGCGCTCGCCGCGCCAGTGTACCTGACGCCGGACCTGAGGCTCTCCGGACGGGAGATCCGCGGCGGGTATGCCTTCTGGGCCGAGGATGAAACCGAGATACACCGTGCCCAGGAACGTCTGGCGGAAGCCAACGAACTGATCGAATCGGAAAACAGCCTGATCCGGGCCGAGACTGACCAACGGAAAAAGGACGCCTGGCTGCAGTCGCGGCACCGCGTCTATCACGAGATCGCTGAGATCATGTATCCGGTGCAGCGTCGCATCGAAAGACTCCTCGGGCAGATGGAGCCGGGCTCGCCGACCTTCCGGGACCGGCTGGCCTTTGTCTGCGTACTGAACGCCTATGTCAAGCGGAAGACCAACCTGCTGCTGCTTTCGGCGGAGAAGGATGCCCTCACCACCCGCGACCTGTACCTGGCGCTGAAGGAATCCGCGGTCGATCTGACGCAGGCCGGGCTGCGTACCGAAGTGGCCCAGCCGGAGGAGGCGGACCTTCCCGCCGGCCGGGTCATCGCCCTGTACGACGCCTTTGAGGCGGCGGCGGAACAGATGATCGGCGATGCGCATTCCCTGATGGTTTCCATGAGGCCAAATTCCGTCGTCCTCGCCGCGGATACTGCGCACGTACCGGGCACAGCCGCCCTTCCAGTGTCCTCGCTGGCGCGGGAGGAGGAGGGTATCCTCTACCTGGAGCTATTCGCGTCAGAAGGGCGGTGATCAGGCGTGACGATTTACGAAAGCATCTTCTCCGTCTGGCGGCAGCCGCTGCTGGGTGTATTGTTCCTGATCCTGACGGGCTGGATGGCGCTGATGGTGGCCGCCCTAAGGGACGGGCGAAGCAACCGCGCGAAGCTCGCTCTGCTGACGCCTTTCCTCCTCGGCATGGCAATCCTGTATCTCTGCATGGCTTTCATCAGCTGGGAGAACAATACCCATGGCGGGTTCGGGGTCCTTCCGGGATGGCTCAAGGCGGTGGGGGCCCTCCCGGCGTGGGCGCTGGCGCTCGCAGAGGGCCTCCTGGCCGTTCCGCTGGTTTACGCCGCGCGGGAGACCCGCCGCTACCGGGACAGCCACCTCACCCCGGACAGCCTCAAGGAGACGATGGACCTGCTCCCGGTGGGCGTCGCCTTTGCCGAAGCGGACGGAACGGTGGTCTTTCGCAACCTGGTGATGGACCAGCTCTCCCTGTCGCTGACAGGCGCGCTGCTGACCGATCTACCCCGCTTCCGGGCCGCGGCAGGTGAGGAGCCGCTGGCGCTGAATGGCAGGGTGTGGCAGCTCGATTTCCATGACTTTAAAGTCAAACCGCTCACACAGCTCACCGCTACGGACATCACGGAGCAGGCCAGGATCCTCGCCGGCCTGGAGGCCAACAACAAAAAGCTGAAGGACATCCGCCTGCGCCTGGAAATCTACAATCGTCAGGCAGAGCGGATCATCATCGCCCAGGAGCTGCTGACCGCCCGGATGACCGTGCACGACGAGCTGGGCCACATCCTGCTGGAGAGCAGGCATTACCTGAATGATTCTGCGGCCCTCAACCCGGCGCTGCTGCTGCAGTCGCTGAAGAATACCAATACGTACCTCCTGCGGGAATACGAGCAGGACGACACTGCCCGGGATGTCCTGGCCGACGCCGTCGATATGGCGGAAGCCATCGGGGTGGAGGTAACCATCACGGGGAGAGCGCCGGCGGAGGAGCCCGGGCGCGGCGTGCTCGCCGCCGCCATCCAGGAATGCGCTGCCAACGCCGTAAAGCATGCGGGCGGCAATGCTCTCACGGTGCGGATCGGTCAGGAGGCGGACGGTCTGCGCTTCACCCTGGAAAACAACGGCAGAGCGCCTGCACAGCCTATCCGGGAATCCGGCGGGCTTCTGTCCCTGCGTGCCCTGACAGAGAGCAAGGGCGGCCGTATGGAGGTGGCAAGCGTTCCCGCCTTCCGGCTGACGATCTTCCTGCCGGAGCGGGAACCTTGAGAGATTTAACAAATTTGTAATAAAAAATCGTCCGACCGGACGATGTGCAAGCCGTGGTTTTTTCGCTATACTGATGCTGTATAGGTATCGGAAACGAGACCCGCGGCTGTGAGGCGCGGCGTTCTTTCCCGGAACGCCGCGTCTTTGTATATGACAGATGATCTTCTTCCGGGAAAGCGGGTGATGCGCTTGAGCGAACGCGTTCGAGTCGTGGTGGTGGACGATCAGTACCTGGCCCGAGGGTTTTTCGAGGGGCTGGTGCGCATGTCGGAGCGCTATGTGCTGGCCGCGAGCCTACCAACGGCGGAGCAGGCGGTTTCCTGGTGCCTGGACCACCCGGCGGACCTGGTGATCATGGACGTGATGATG
>DGRV01000007.1:0-5565 GCA_002391225.1 Christensenella sp. UBA4379 | reverse complement strand
CTCGCCACCTCCATGGCGGAGGCGGAATGGATCGGGAAGGCCAGGCGGGCGAAGGTAGAGAGCTTCTGGTTCAAGGAGTACTCGGCAGTCTCCCTGACCGAGGTGATGGACCGCACCATGGCCGGAGAATCAGTGTACCCGGACAGCCCGCCCAACCCGGCATTCGGCGCGGCGGTGAAGGCGGACCTCTCCGAGCGGGAGCTGGACGTGCTGCGGGAGCTGACCCGCAACGGCACCAACGAGGAGATCGCCCGGCAGTTGGGCGTCTCTGTGAACACCGTGCGGACCCACATCCAGCATATGCTGGAAAAGACAGGATTCAGGAACCGGATCGACCTGGCGGTGAACGCCAAGACCCTGGGGCTGGTGGTCCACGAGGACGACCGCACCGGAAACAGATCATCCAAAGGAGGAGAAAGAGCATGAAACGGAAACTGTTGATCATCCTGACCCTGGGGTTGCTGATGCTGGCCCTTGGCTGCGGCGCGGCCCTGGCAGCGGGCGGCTATGCATTCACTGCGCAGCCTTCCACCTCTCTGCACGGCAGCGACTGTACGTTTATCATTTCCTGGCAGACGAACTTCCTTCCTTTGAAGGTGGAAATCAAAGCATATACGTACGACAGCGTCGAGGAAGTGGCAGCCGTCACGGATGCCGCTGATTTGAAGCGGTCGATGTCCTGGCCCATCCCGATGCACAAGTATTCCGATGACGCATACTACCGCGTGATCGCGTACCACGACAGCGTAGGTTCCACGAACTATGCCATGTCCGATACTTTCGTGCCGGACTGGGACAGCCTGAAGTTCACAAAGCAGCCCTCCGGCGGGTATCTGTTTCAGTATGAGGAATTCAGGATCGACTGGGAGACCACCTTCCATCCCAGGAAGGTGACCGTGCATATGGGCGGACGGAGTCACACGGACGAGAGCCCCATGCCCAGCTGGACGTTCGTTCCCCTGAGCGATGCCAGAGAGGGCAACAGCTTCATGGCGGCATACTACGGGGACGGTCCGCACGATTTTATCGTGTCCCGCAGTTTTGAGGCCGACTGGCATTCCGTGGGGTTTGCCGGAAAGCCCAAGGTGTCCATCAACAATGAAGGCACCGCCTTCCTGGTCAAATGGTGGACGGGCTTTGTGCCGGAGTACGCCTGGCTCTGGCATAACACGGCCGGAGGCGCGGACATAGAGGAGAAATTCACAGAAGGGCTGGCCCATCAGATGTCATGTGAGCTGCCCTTTACCCACGATGCCGACGGGGACTATTACTATATTGGCGCATACAGCGACTATTTCAACGATTATTCCGACCATTTTACCAAGGACTTTTCTCTGCTGGATTTTACCGTCCAGCCCTCGGACGGCACGGTTGCCATACTGGGCCGCTATTCCATCCAATGGACAACCACCTATAAACCCACCAGAGTTGTCCTGGGTTATCTGGATGATTCCAATCAGTTTGTGCAGATCGTCGAGATCACGAAGAACCTGCGCCCGGCCATGAACTATGATCTTTCCTATCAGGAATGCAATAACCGCCCCCTGAGGATCCGTGCTTACTATAATGAGAGCAATTATAAACAAAGCCAGACCTTCACGGTGACCAGGCTTCAGACCGCCTACGGCTTTAACGGCACCATGCCGGATCTCACCATCGAACCCGGCCAGGTGAAAACGATTACCTGGAACGCCAATTTTGTGCCGATGTACGTGACGCTCGGCATAAAGAACACCGACGGCAGCATTTTCCCCATGGCGACAATCATCAAAGCCACCATGGACCCTTCCATGTCCTATGATCTGGAATGGGAAAAAGCGCAGACAGGCACCATGTATGTACGGGCCTACTACGCAATCAACAGCTATGTGGAAACCACCTTCCAGGTGGAAAGGGTGGCGGCGTCTTTCCTGACCAGCCCTTACAGCCGCACCATCCATCTGAATGAAACGCATACGCTGAACTGGTCAACCACCTTTGTTCCCAAAAAGGTGGAATTGGTCAGCAAATTGAATGGCGTGGTCAAAACGATCACCAGCGGCCTGAAAAAAACCATGTCCCACACGGTGCAGCCCTTTGATCCCGCCGATTCCGGCACGTATTTTGTGCGGGCCTACTATGTCGTCACCGAAAAATCCTGGAACGACAAGTTTGTGACCAGCAGCCCCTTCCAGATGACGAGCGTCGCGGGCGCTTTTACCAGGCAGCCAGCGGGCGGCACAGTGTATCCGTGGACCTCCTGCCAGCTTTCATGGACCACGAACTTTATCCCGACGCGGACAGAGATCGGCTATATGAAAAACAGCTCCTGGACGCCGGTGAAGGTTCTGAGCAGCGGACTGCAGAAATCCATGACCGATGTGCTGTCTTATGATCAGGCAGTTTCATCTCAGAAGTGGAGCATCCGCGCCTACTACGGCGAACAGGATGAATATATCCCAAGCACGGTTTTTGCGGTCAATAAGCAGGCCGCCTTTGCCTGCGGCGACAGCCTGACTGCCACATTTGCCGACGGCACCCTGACCATCAGCGGCACCGGAGCGATGTATGAATATGGCAACCTGGCCTCCGCGCTGCCGCCCTGGTATTCCATAAGGAACGAGATCACCTCTCTCGTCATCGGAGACGGGGTAACCGGCATCGGGCAGTATTCCTTCATCAACTGCGCGAACATGACAAATGCCGTCCTCCCTGTCAGTGTGACCAAAGTAGGCCGGAACGCGTTCCAGAACTGCAAGGCCCTGCGCTATGTATACTATGACGGCTTCAGGAGCCAGTGGAATGCCATCCGCTTCGCAGAGGGTAACAGCTGTCTGCAAAATGCCGGCGTGGGCTATCTCTATCGCTCGGGCAGGCTGGGCACGACCGACGTGCATTACCAGTTAAGCGGCTACGACGGAAGCCTGAGGATCTACGGCTCCGGCGGTAGCACCGTGCATCTGACGCCGCCCTGGTACGATGTGAAGCAGTACATCACGATCATCCGGGTGGAGGGCGTCGACACCATCTGGGAAGATGCCTTCCGCGACTGCACCGAGGTGAAGAAGGTCTATTTGTCCAGCAGCGTGACCCTGGTGGATGATATGGCTTTCAGCTTCTGCACCAGGATGACCGATGTCTATTACGACAGCTCAGCGTACGATTGGGACAGCATCACCATCCGCCCCTATAACGAGCCGCTGCTCAGCGCCGCCCGGCACACCGAGCCCCACGTGGGACAGCTGACCGGCGACCTGTCCTGGAGCGTGAATGACGAGGGCCTGCTGCGCATATGGCTGGATGACGACCTGATGGGGGACGGAGAAGATACGGCCATTCCCGATTATGCCAGCTACACCGTCACCCCCTGGTACGCGGACTACAAGGACGTGATCACTTCCCTGCGCATTGAATCCGGCGTGACCGGCATCGGCAAATATGCCTTCAGGAATCTCACGAATCTGCGCACCATCGATGTCGCCGACACGGTGACGGAGATCGGCTACGGGGCCTTCGCACACTGCTCCAGCCTTGAAGATTTCGTGCTGCCGGACAGTGTCACGGCCATCCTCGATTATGCCTTCCAGAACTGCAGCTATCTGGAAATCCTCCACCTGCCGGACAGCATTGAAAACATCGGCACCGGCGTATTCCAGAACTGCTACAACCTGGAAAAGGTATGGCTCCCGAACCGGCTCACGTGGATCCATAGTCAGCTTTTCCTGAATGACTCCCTGCTGGATGAAATCTGTATCCCCGTTACGGTGACCAGGATCGGCGAAAGCGCCTTTGCCAACTGCACCGCGCTGGCATCGTCCGACGGTCATGTATACTTTGACGGTTCCTCCGCCCAGTGGAAGCAGATCAGCGTCAGCGCATACGGGAACAGCTGCCTGACGGACGCGGGCAATATCCACTTCGATCCCGAGGAGCTGCGCATCGACGCCGCTCACTTCCCGGATGAGAACTTCCGTTCGGTCGTTGCAAACGCTTTTGACACGGATCAAAGCGGCTGGCTCAGCGATTCGGAAATCGCCGCAGCGGACAGCTTCTGCACGGAGGATACGGATTATTCCACGGTTCAGGGAATGGAATACCTGACCGGAATGACCTTCCTCATGCTGGACGGAGCGCCCAGCCTGACCAGCATGGACCTGACCGCGAACACCGGGCTGACCCATGCGGAGGTGTTCGACAACGCCCTGACAGAGCTGAACCTGAATGGCCTTTCCGCGCTGCGAGAGCTTGTCTGCGACGGAAACGCCCTGACGTCTCTCGACGTGAGCATGGTCGATATGAAGGAGCTGTACTGCTACAACAACCCCATGACCAGCCTGACCCTGGGCAGCCAGCCCAATCTGCAGCGGCTGTACTGCTTTGGCACAGATCTGGACACCCTGGATCTGCGCGGCTGCCAGCTGCTGCTGGACTGCGTTTACAACGGCGAAAAGACCGTGACCGCAGACTACGCGGAGTACAAGATCAACACCGGCCGCTGCCTGCGCGTCAGCCCCGGTACCGAGCTGCTCCTCCCGGACACGGTTCCGGTGGACGCGGCCCACTTCCCGGACGGCGCCTTCCGCGCCTATGTTTCGGCGCATTTCGACAGGAACGGCTCTGGCTGGCTGGGCGAAAATGAAATCGCACTGGCCGGGGAGATCAACGCCAATGAATACGATACGAGCGGAATGGAAAGCCTGGAAGGCATCTGGATGTTCACCGAGCTTTCCCGTTTCATCCTCTCCGACTGCCCGGACCTGACCGAAATCAGCCTGAGCGCGAACTCGAAGATCGCTGAGATCGGCATGGAGGACACCGGCCTGACCGCGCTGGATCTGAGCGGCCTGACGCCTGAATCCTGTGTCATCACCCGCACCCCGCTGGCCAGCCTGACGCTGGGCGGGCAGCCGGCCCTTTCCCTGCTGGCGTGCAGGGATACCGGTCTGACCAGCCTGGATGTCACCGGCTGTCCGCTGCTGCTGGACGCCATCGCGAACGGCGCGCGCACGGAGGAAAACGGGTTTGTGACCTTTGAAAACGGCAGCGCGGAACTGACGGTGGACGCAGGCGTGCAGCTCGTCACCGGCTTGACGCTGACGGTGGCCTTCGATCCTCTGGGCGGAACCGCGGTTGAATCCCAGGGAGTTCCCTTCGGCGGAACCGCGGAAAAGCCCGGCGATCCCATGAGGGCCGGCGCGCTGTTTACCGGCTGGTATACCGTTCCCGGATGCGCGGCGGATGCTCTGTATGATTTCGCCGTTCCTGTTACGGGGAACACCACCCTGTACGCGGGCTGGCTGATCCCCAAGCCCAACGGCGTCATGGAGCTGCCTGCCGGGCTGACCGCCATAGAGGACGAAGCCTTCTCCGGTATCGCTGCCGAGGCCGTGCTGATCCCCGCCGGCGTGACCAGCATCACCGGGGATCCCTTCTCTGGCAGCTCCGTGCGCTATATCTACGGATCGACTGATCTGGTGAGGAACTTCGCCCAGGCGAATGGGTATATCTTCGTGCCGGTCAGGGATTGACCAGGACATTCTGACAACAGGAGCCGCCCTCAGGATGATATGCTCCCCCTGAAGTAGA
>DGRV01000063.1 GCA_002391225.1 Christensenella sp. UBA4379 | reverse complement strand
AACCGCCAGGTTCCGCTCGCGCTTCAGCCGGTTGATCAGCTCCAGAATCTGCGCCTGAATCGTCACGTCCAGCTCCGTCGTCGGCTCGTCGCAGATCAGGATGTCCGGATTGGCGGACAGGGCGATGGCGATGACGATGCGCTGGCGCATGCCGCCGGAAAATTCAAAGGGATACTGGGAGAAGCGGCGCTGGGGCTCCGGAATGCCGACCTCCTTCATCAGCTCGATGGCGCGGTGGCGGGCCATGCTCTGGCTCAGGTGGTAGGCGTACTCGCTGGAGCGGTCCTTCAGCCAGTCCACCAGACCGACCGCCTGCTCGGCGCGGTCCTGCGTCCGCTGGTCCGCCTGGCTGAAATGGTCGATCATGTTTTTCATGGTGTTTTCCAGGTTGGCCCTGGCCTTGTCCATGTCCACCAGGTTCATCGGCACGACGGAGGGAGCAAACTTGCCCTTGGCCGCCAGCTTATCGTGCTTGACGGTATCCCGCTTAAACCGGCTTTCTTCCTTGGGATTGTGGCGTATTCCGTAGAAATACCGGTTGATATAGGCGTTCATGCTGCTGCGGAAAACGTAGGCCCGGTTGTCCTTATCCAGCGCCAGGCGGTCGATGGCCTTTTCGACCTCGTCCGCGCAGCGCTTGGCGGAGGCCTTGCACTGTTTCTGGTTCAGCTGCGTCCCGGTAAACACCGGCAGCTCCTGCCGCAGGACCTCCACCGCGTGGGCCTTGCCCTTTTCCGATTCCCTGGCGGAATGATCCAGGGCCTTTTCCACGTCCAGCAGGAAGGACTTCATGAAGCCGTCGTCCAGGGCCTTGCGGGCCTTCTGGTTGATCTGGGCCACGGATTCGGTTTTGATATTCGCCTCTCCCCCGTGGGTCAGCAGATAGCCGATGCGGAAGAAGTTCGGTTTCTCGGTGTCGGGATCGGTTTCGCGGTTCAGCCGCTCCTTGAGGCGCTCCAGCGCCTGGCGGAGCTCCTGCTCCCGCTCCATGGAAAAGCCATCGCCCAGGCGCTCCACTTCGGCGATCATGGCGGAAAAGGCGCTGTCGTCCGCGGGGATCAGCCAGTCGTCCCGGACCACCCGATCCGCCCGGACGATGCGGCCGCAGGTTTCGCGGACGCCCTTTTCATCCTTTTTGAGCAGGGCGATTTCAGTCTCCTCGATGCTGTCCAGCATCCCGATGGCCTGCTCCTGGGCGTTTTTCCAGGCGTTTTCCAGCTTGACAGCGGCCACGGTAAAGCGGTTGAACTCCTCGCACTTGCCCTTGGCGTCCGTCACGCCGGCGGCGGTCATGTTCTTTTCCAGCTCCTCGAGCATGTGGTTAAAGCGCTTTTTGCCGTCCGCCCGGCGCTCCTTGTTGTTGAGGATCATCGCCTCGGTCAGCTGTTTGCCGATGCGCATGATGGGGTTCAGGGCGGAAAGCGGGTCCTGGAAGACCATGGACAGCTTATGCCCGCGCAGGGTGTGGAAATCCTCCTCGGGGATCTTCAGAAGATCCCGGCCGTCGTAGATGATTTCGCCGTCCTCCACCATGGCGTTGCCCGCCAGAATGCCCATGACCGCGCGGGTGGTGACGGACTTGCCGGAGCCGGATTCGCCGGCGATGGCCAGGGTCTCGCCCTCGTTGAGGTCAAAGGAAATGTCACGCACTGCCCGGACTGCGCCATTGGTCGTGCGGAAGGAAATGGTCAGATGCCTGACCTCTAATTTCTTTGCCATATTAATCCTCCGCTCCTCTCAGCGACGGATTGAACGCGTCGCGCAGGCCGTTGCCGAACAGGTTGAAACAGATTTCCAGGATGGCGATGAAGAACGCCGGGAAGAACAGGATGTGGGGATAGGTGCTCAGATAGTCCTTGCCGTTGGAGAGCATGGTGCCGATGGAGGTCAGCGTCGAGGACGTATCCAGGTTGATGATGTGCAGGTAGGAGAGCATGGATTCAGAGAAGATGACGCCCGGGATGGTCATGACCGCGCCGGTGATGATCGTGCCCAGGGAGTTGGGGAAAATGTGCTTAAAGATCAGGCGGCTGTCGCTGGCGCCCAGGGTGCGGGCGGCCAGTACATACTCCTGGCCCTTGAAGCGGTAGAACTGGGTACGCACGCGGGCAGCGGTGCCCACCCAGCCCGTCAGAATAAACGCAAACAGCAGAGACGGAACGACGCCCACCTTGTTGGCCAGGTGCAGCTGGAAGAGCGTTGCGACCACGATGAACGGAACGTCCGCCAGGATGTCGGAGATACGCTCCATGATCATGTCCACCCAGCCGCCGTAATAGCCCTCGATGGAGCCGTAAATGACGCCCAGAATAAAGTTGATCGTGGCGACGCAGATGGCCAAAAGGAGGCTAAAGCGCGCGCCGACCGCCAGGCAGGTCAGGATGTCCTGGCCGTAGACGTTGCTGCCGAAAAGGAAGGAGCAGTAAAAGCCGTTGATATACTTGAAATATTCTTTATAGTGAACCCGGACGCGGTAGCCGGTCTGATTCTTCTGCGCATAGGTGTACCAGACCCCGTTTTCCCCGTCGCCCTTGATGCGGCTGGAAACATAGCCGGCCTTGGCCGGATCGTTGGAGGTCAGGTAGTTGGGGATATACTGGCCGTTTTCATCCAGCACGGGGGCGCCGGTCGTGCCCTGCGCCTCGCTCTGGAGCTTGTACCAGAAGTTGGCCCCGTCGTTGGCCCGGACAAAGTGCTTGTTCATCGTGGCCTGCAGCGGATACATCACCTGGATGCCGGTATCGTCCTGATATTTCATCAGGGCCTGATACTCCGCCTCGCTCAGGTTGACAAAGACGTAGCCCACGGAGCTGTAGCTGTCCGAGCGGAGGTTGTAGAACGTCTGGCCGGTGGCGTCCTGGAAGCTGTCGTACACTTTCATGACGGCGCTGTCCCCGCTCTCCACGCCGATGGAGTTCAGATACAGATAGCCGGCCTCGCTCTGCTGTTCGTTTTTGCCGCCGTCCCAGCCGAGCGAATAGAAGAAATCGCTGCGGGGCAGGGACAGCTTGTAGTAGCCGTCGCGGAAGGCGACAGAGAAGCTGGAAATTTCCGGCACCACCAGGGCAAAGACCAGCAGAATCATGATCAGCACAAAGGCGACCACGGCGCTCTTGTTGGTGCGGAAGCGGTTCCAGGCGTCGCCCAGATAGCCGACGGCCTTGGTCTGCAGCTTTTCGTCGTGGATCTTTTCGCTCCGCGGGACGAAAGCAAATTTTTCTTTCGGTATGTTCGGAATATTCGTTGTCATGCTGCCCTCCATCACTTCTTCGAGCCCATGCGGATGCGCGGGTCGATCAAGCCGTAGCTGATGTCAATCACGATGCCGCTCACCAGACCGATGAGGGTGTAGAAGACGTTCAGCGCCATAAAAAAGTTATAATCACGGACGTTGATGGAGTTGACATAGAGGTTGCCGATGCCGGGAATGCCGAAAATGTTTTCAATAATCATGGAGCCGCCCAGGATACCGATGAACTCACCGAAAATCATCGGCAGGATGACCACCATGGCGTTGCGCATGGCGTGGCGGCTGATGGCCTGCGCTTTGGTCAGGCCCTTGGTGCGGGCCAGGAGCATGTAGTCCCCCGTCAGCACCTCGGAAAGCTCGGCGCGCGTATACCGGGTGAAGCCAGCGATCACGCCGAAGGAAAGGCTCATGATGGCCGGCACCATGGAGATAAACATGGTGCCCGAAAAAAGTGAACCGGCTTTGCTGAGGGAAGCCAGCTGCAGCGGGAACCAGTTCAGCTTGAAGCAGAAAATATACTGCACCAGGAAAGCGTACACATAGCTGGGCACGGAGATGAACACCATGACCATGGTGGAAATAAACGCGTCCTGCCACTTGTTCTTTTTAAGGGCCGCATAAATGCCAAGACCCAGGCCCAGCGGAATGGAAACCAGGATGGAATACAGGTTGACCACCACCGTATAGGGCAGCTTCTGCATCATCACGTCCCAGATTTCCAGGCCCTCGTACATCTGTTCGCCCACACCCCAGTCCCACTCGGTCAGGATGTTTTTGACGTACAGAAAAAACTGCACCATGATGGGGCGGTTGTAGCCCATCTTTTCCCGGCGCATCAGCACCAGGTTAATGTCCTTGCCCATCTCACGCACCGCAGGCAGCGGCAGCAGCTTGATCAGCACGAAGCACATCACCGTGATGATGAACAGCGTCAGGAACATCAGCAGGATACGTTTGATAATATATTTGGTCATGCGTTGGCCTCCGGAGGATAATCAGTGCAACGCGGGCATGGGGAGACCCCATGCCCGTGTGCTCAGGCGAAACGTAAAGCCTTAATCTGCCAGATAAAATTAGTAGACCAGGGTGTTGTTGGCGATGTAGTCCGCCCACTCCGCGTCGTCATAGTTGAAGGTGACATAGTCCAGGCCGCCGAAGCCCACCAGGGTGATGTAGGTTTCGCTGGCGTCGTTGACCTTCTGGGAGTTCAGGCTGGCCACGTTGCGGTAGTACAGAGAAGTGGTCGGGAACCAGTTCAGGAAGCAGTGCTCGATGCCGGCCACCACTTCGCAGCGGGTGGAGTAGGCATAGTCCGCGAAGGCGCCCAGCTTCTCAGAGATGACCGGGACGTCCGCCACGGCGTTGTTGGCCCACATGGCCCAGTGCTGCAGAGTGTCGGTGATTTCGCCGACGTCGCCGCCGAAGTCGAAGGTCATGTTGATGGCAGCGGTGTCATAGCCGATTTCCATCTGGTTGCCGGAACCATCGGCCGCGTCGCAGTAGCAGCGGGCGAAGACGCCGAAGGGATCCATGGTCGCGCCGCCCCAGGTGGTGAAGATCATGTCCGCGCCGCCGGAGTACATGGTGTTGTAGTAGTCGGCGTCGGGGGTCATGGTCATGTCGATCTTGCCTTCGAACTTGCTGCCCTTGACAGCCTCGGCCAGCTGGTTCTTGAAGTAGTTGTACATCTGGACATAGATGGTGTCGCTGTTGTACACGCGGATGTCCAGGGTGATGGGGCTCACGCCGTCCCAGATGCCCGCTTCGATCGCCTTGTCGGCGGCCACGGCCATCAGTTCCTGAGCGTGCTCCATGTTGTAGCCGGTCATGGCGTCATAGGCCTCGTCCAGGGTCGCGTATTCGCCGCCCTCGCCGTAGGTCATGTCGAACAGTTCGACCAGGGCCTTCTTGGCGGGCTCGCTGTCGCGGTACAGAGCGCCGGTGAAGGGATCGTAGCAGTACATGTAGTTCAGCATGCCGTAACCGGCGGTACCGGCAGCGGTGTAAGCGGTGGCGAAGTCATTGGCGTCCAGCGCGAAGGCAAAGCCCTTGCGGAATTCGTCGATGACCATGATCTGGCTGTTGGTGCCGTGCTCAAGAAGCTTCTCGTAGTTCAGGCTCCAGGTCAGCTTGGTGGTGTAGCTCTGGGGGGTGTACTTGATGTACTTGGAGGCGGCGTACTTGTCCATGTCCTCGTTCTGGAGGCTGACGCCGTCGATTTCGCCGCTCTCAAAGGCCAGCATGGCGGTGGCGTGCTCGGCGATAACGTTCACGACCAGGTTGTCCATCTGGTACTGGCCCAGGTGACGGCCGTCATGATAGCCGAACCAGTTCTCGTTGCGGCTCAGGGTGTATTCCTTGTCCAGCTGGAAGCTGGTCAGCATGTAGGGGCCGTAGGAAACGGTGTTTTCGAGGCTGCGGCAGTAGGTGGTGGTCACGGTCGCGGCGGCCTCTTCGTTGTCAACGGGCTGGCCTTCGGCGTCGAAGAAGGACTTGCAGGCTTCGTAGAGGTCTTTCTTGACCAGGAAGTTGCCGGACAGGTTGTAGGGCACATAGAAGGCAGGTTCAGCCACAGGCGCTTCCAGAATGAAGTCGATGGTGTAATCGTCGATCTTCTTGAGGCCGACGTCGTCCCAGGTGACGGCCTTGGCCACGCTGGCCACCTTCAGATAGTCGGCGGCGTAGCTGGCATAGGGCATGCCGTCCGCCAGATAGGTGTCATACAGATACTTCGCGGAAACCCAAGCTTCGGCCGCGGTCTCGTCTTCGACAGCCGCGTCGCGGTACATGGTGTCGTCCGCCACGGAGACGTACTGAGGAGCGGGGTTGCCTTCAGCGTCCGGCGCGCCCACGACGCCCCAGAAGCCCATGTCCAGGAAGACTTCCTTGCCGGCCTCCAGCAGCGCGGCGGCGCTGTCCGGGATGGCGTCATAGGTGGTCTTGCCGGCATACAGGTAGTTCTTGGCGTTCACGATGGAGAAGGTGCCGTCATACCAGCTGTCCGCGCGGCGGTTGAGCATCTTGGGGTTCAGCTGCTGCTGCATGGAGTAGATATAGTCGTCGGCGTTCACCTTGGTGCCGTCGTTGAAGCACACGTCGGGGTTCAGGGCGATACGCCAGGCTTTGCCGGTTTCGCCTTCCGCGACGCCGTAGCTGCCCACGTACTCAGCGGTCACGTCGACCGGCATGGCAGCGGCAGCTTCCGGAACGATGGAATAGCCGTTCTTTTCAGAATTCAGCTTGAAGGTGTAGAAGCCGGAGATGATGTAATCGGTGATGGCGCTGTCCTCGTTCGTTTCCCAGGACAGGACGTCCCAGTTCATGGAAGAGGTGATGGCGGAGGTGTAATCGTTGTAGGTGTACACCTTTTCATCCGTGTAGTCTTTGCCTTCGATGCCGGCATAGACGTCGCTGGTCACGGTTCCGCCGCCAGCGGGAGCCTTTTCCAGGGTCACGGCGCCGCCGTTAAAGTTACGCGCGCCGGGATCGTAGGACGCGGCCGGAGTGAAGCCCTCTGCCATGGCGGACACAGCGCCCACCATCATGCAAAGCGCCAGCGCAAGAGCCAGAAGCTTTTTCATAGGGAAATTCCTCCTTCAAAAATGTTCACCGCTTTAAAGCGGCTATGACAAACGGCATGAAATGCCATTGCCTGCTCCAAATTCAAAAAAAGACCGTTAAAAAACTGTCAGGATCATTATAATTGATTATCTGCCAAATATCAAGCCCGAATTTTACTTTCCTGTCCGGGAAAAAATCTGGCCAAAAAAGCGGAAAATACAAACAAATCATGAAAAAAGCTTTCCTTTATTTATATTTTGTGATATAATAATGTGTACGGTATTTTTACCGCGGCAACATCTCTCAGTGGAGGATTATTCATGGCTCAGGAAGATCAGCTGATCAATCCGGCAGTGACCGGCGAAACATACGACGCTTCCCAGATTCAGGTGCTCGAAGGGCTCGAGGCGGTTCGCAAGCGCCCCGGCATGTACATCGGTTCCACCGACGTGCGCGGCCTGCACCACCTGGTTTATGAAATTGTGGACAACGCCATCGACGAGGCCCTGGCCGGCTTCTGCGACCATATTGAGGTGGTCATTCACCAGGACGGGTCGGTCTCCGTGCGGGACAACGGCCGCGGCTTCCCCGTGGACGAGCATCCAAAGCTTCACCGCCCGGCGGTCGAGGTCTGCATGACGGTGCTGCACGCGGGCGGCAAGTTCGGCGGTTCCGGCTACAAGGTTTCCGGTGGCCTGCACGGGGTGGGCGCGAGCGTGGTCAACGCCCTGTCCAAAAAGCTCCGGGTGGAGGTTTCCACCGGCGGCAAGGTCTATGAGCAGGAATACACCCGCGGCAAGATCGACTACGACCTGCGCGTGACTGGCGAAACGGAAGAAACCGGCACCTTCATCCGCTTCTGGCCGGACATCCGCTCCAGCGAAAATCCGGACGGCGTTTTCGACCCGGACATCGTGTTCGACTACGGCACCCTCAAGACCCGCCTGCGCGAGATGGCCTTTTTGAACAAGGGCGTGCGCATCACCTTTAGGGACGAGCGGGAAGGCATGGAGCAGGAGAGCGTCTTTCACTACGAGGGGGGCCTTCGCGAATTCGTCAAGTATCTGAACAAGAACAAAGAGGTCCTCTTCCCCGAGCCCATCTACGTCGAAGGCGTCCGGAACATGGTGATGGTGGAGGTCGCCCTTCAGTATAACGACAGCTATTCGGACAGCATTTTCTCCTTCGCCAACAACATCCACACCCCCGAGGGCGGCACGCACATGACGGGCTTTATCCAGGCCCTGACCCGCGCGGTCAACGATTACGGCCGCCGCTACAAGATTTTGAAGGACAACGACGCCAACCTCAAGTCCGACGACGTCAAGGAAAGCCTGGCTGCCATCGTGTCGGTCAAGCTCCCCGAGCCCCAGTTCGAGGGCCAGACCAAGTCCAAGCTGGGCAACAGCGAGGTCCGCGGCATCGTGGACAGCCTGGTTTCCGAGCACCTGACCACCTTCATGGAGGAGAACCCCGCCGTCTCCAAGATCATCCTGGATCGCTGCCTGGGCGCGGCCCGCGCGAGAGAGGCCGCCCGGAAGGCCCGGGAGCTGACGCGGAGAAAGAGCGTCCTTGAATCCGGCTCCATGCCCGGCAAGCTGGCCGACTGCTCCGAACGCGACCCGGCCAAGTGCGAGATCTTCATGGTGGAGGGCGACTCCGCCGGCGGCTCCGCCAAGTCCGGCCGGGACCGGCATTTCCAGGCCATCCTGCCCCTAAGGGGCAAAATCCTCAACGTCGAAAAGACCCGCATGGACAAGATGCTGATGAACCAGGAGATCAAGAACATGATCACCGCCTTCGGCTGCG
>DGRV01000010.1:1647-7009 GCA_002391225.1 Christensenella sp. UBA4379 | reverse complement strand
TCCTCGTCAATGAAGCGCTCGTAATGGCCCAGGTCCAGGTCGGTTTCCGCCCCGTCCTCGGTGACGTACACCTCCCCGTGCTGGTAGGGGCTCATGGTGCCGGGGTCCACGTTGATGTAGGGGTCCAGCTTCTGCGCCGCCACCTTGAGGCCCCGGGCTTTCAGAAGCCGCCCCAGGCTGGCCGCTGTGATGCCCTTTCCCAAACCCGATACCACGCCGCCGGTCACAAAAATGTATTTCGTCATGCGCTCGCACCTCATTTGTTTATTCCACGGTCACGCTTTTAGCAAGGTTCCTGGGCTTATCCACGTCCAGGCCCCGGTTCACGCTGGTGTAATAGCCCAGCAGCTGCAGGGGCACCACCGCCAGGGAGGAAACGAAATGCTCGTCGGTCCTGGGAATGTATACCGTGAAATTCACAGAATCCTCCACGGAGAAATTCCCGTTGGTGGTAACGCCCATCAGGTAAGCGCCCCGGGACTTGCATTCCGCCATGTTGGAAATGGTTTTTTCGATCATCTGGCTTTGGGTCAGCACGCCGATCACCAGGGTGTTCTTTTCGATCAGGCTGATGGTGCCGTGCTTCAGTTCCCCGGCGGCGTAGGCTTCGGAATGGATATAGCTGATTTCCTTCATTTTCAGGCTGCCTTCCAGGCTGATGGCATAGTCCAGGCCGCGGCCGATAAAGAAAATATCGTGGGCGTTGGCGATCTTGGAGGAAAACCACTGGAGTCGTTCCTTGTCTTCCAGCACCCGGGTAATCTTGTCCGGGATGGACATGAGCTCCTCGATCAGATGGGCATATTGCTCGGGGGTGACGGTTCCCCGGACCAGGGCCATCTGCACGGACAGGGCGTCCATGGCCGCGAGCTGGGCGCTGTAGGCCTTCGTTGTCGCCACGGCGATTTCGGGGCCGGCCAGGGTGTAGAGCACGTGGTCCGCCTCCCGGGCGATGGTGGAGCCCAACACGTTGACGACCGCCAGGGTCAGCGCGCCCCGCTCCTTGGCCAGGCGCAGGGCGGCCAGGCTGTCCGCGGTTTCCCCGGACTGGGAAATGACGATCACCAGGACGCCCTCTCCCAGGGGAATGCTGCGGTAGCGGAACTCGGAGGCCAGCTCCACCCGCACGGGGAGGCCCACCATATCCTCGATCATATACTGGGCCGCCATGCCGACGTGCCAGGCGGAGCCGCAGGCCGTGATGACGATCTGAGACAGGGAGCGGATCGTTTCGTCCGTAATCCCGGCGGCGGAAAGGTCGATCCTTCCGTCCTTCACCAGGCTGTTCAGGGTGTCCCGGACGGCCGTGGGCTGCTCGTGAATCTCCTTGAGCATGAAGTGCTCGTAGCCGCCCTTTTCCGCCGCTTCCGCGTCCCAGGTGATTTCCGTCAGGGGCAGGGAAATTTCGTCGCCGTTGAGGTCATAGAATTTGACGCTGCCGGGGGACAGGCGCGCTACCTGCAGATGGTCGATATAATAGACGCTGCGGGTGTATTTGAGGATCGCCGGCACGTCCGAGGCCAGGAAGGCGGCGTTTTCCGCCGTGCCGATGATCAGGGGCGAATCCTTCCGGGCGGCGAAGATTTCGTCCGGATAGTCCTTGAACATCAGGGCCAGGGCGTAGCTGCCCCGCACCCGCACCATGGTGCGGGTGATGGCGTCCACCGGGCCGATCTTGTATTTCTTGTAGTAGTAATCCACCAGCTTGACCACGACCTCGGTATCGGTGTCGCTGTAAAAATGGTAGCCGTGGCGCAGCAGCTTTTCCTTGAGCTCACCGTAGTTTTCGATGATGCCGTTGTGGACGCCCACCACGTCGCTTTCCACTTTGCCGCTGCCGGAGCCGGAGCAGTTGCCGCTGACATGGGGGTGTGCGTTCACCAGGCTCGGATCGCCGTGGGTGGCCCAGCGGGTGTGGCCGATGCCGCAGGTTCCAGGCAGGGAGCGGCCCTGATCTGTTTTGTCCGCCAGGTGATACAGCTTTCCGGTGGCCTTGACCACCTCCGCCAGGGCTTTGCCGTCCCGGACGGCCAGACCTGCCGAATCATATCCCCTGTATTCCAGCCGCTTGAGCCCGTCCAACAAGATGGGCGCGGCCTGATGATCTCCCGTATAGCCTACGATACCGCACATGGCACCCTTGCCTCCTGTCCGCGGTTTTGCCGCAAAATAATGAAAAATTATGCGGCCCCACGCGCAAAAAGTCAATGCTTCCGCTGTTCAAAAAACGTTTTTCTCCGCTTTAAGAAAACCGTGGATTTCCCGGGCGGCGGCGCGGCCGTCGGCCAGGGCCCGCACCACGAGGGACTGGCCGCTGTGCATGTCGCCGGCGGTAAAGAGGCTGTCGCCCAGATGGTGGGACCCGTCCGGGGGCAGGAGCCGTCCCCGGCTGTCGGCGGAGAGGGAGAAGTGTTCCAGCGTTTCCGCTTCGCAGCCGATAAAGCCCGCGGCGATCAGCAGCAAATCGCAGGGCAGGGTCTGCCCGGAACCCTGGACAGGCTGGAGCTTCCCGTCCGTCTGCCTTTGCAGGCGCACCGTTTGAAGGGCTGTGATCCGGTTCTGACTGTCCGTCTGAATGGTCTGGACGGTGGTCTCGTAGATCCGCGGATCCCTTCCCTGCACGGCCGACGCTTCCAGCTGGCCGTAATCGGTGCGGAGCACGCGGGGCCATTCGGGCCAGGGGTTTCCGGCAGTCCGTCTGTCCGGGGCCTTCGGCATCATTTCAAGCTGGGTGACGCTCCGGCAGCCCTGGCGCAGGGCCGTGCCCACGCAGTCGTTGCCCGTGTCCCCGCCGCCCACCACGACCACGTGCTTTCCATGAGCCGAAAGGGCGGAGACACTCCCGGACAGGACGGCGCGGGTGGCGGCGGTGAGATAATCCACGGCGAAATGCACGCCCCCTGCGTCCTGGTGCGGGACATTCAGAGAACGCGGCCTTCGGGAGCCGCAGCACAGAAGCACCGCGTCATAGGCTTCCAATAAATCGGGGCCCGCGGAAGTATTCAGCAGGAAGGAAATTCCCTCCGCTTCCATCAGGCGGATCCGCCTGTCGACGATGGCCTTGGGCAGCTTCATGTTAGGAATGCCATACATGAGCAGGCCACCCGGCCGGTCCGCCCGGTCGATCACGGTGACGGCGTGGCCCGCCTGGTTCAGCCAGTCCGCTGCGGCCAGCCCCGAGGGTCCGCTGCCGACAACGGCGACCCGTTTCCTCGTGCGGGCCAAAGGGATCCGGGGCCTGATCCAGCCCTTTTCAAGGCCGGTTTCAATCAGATACAGCTCGTTGTCCCGGTTGGTCACGCCGTCGTCAGCCAGGTTGCAGGCTTTTTCGCAC
The DNA here is from genome assembly GCA_002391225.1 of Christensenella sp. UBA4379. Taxonomy (GTDB): domain Bacteria; phylum Bacillota; class Clostridia; order Christensenellales; family Aristaeellaceae; genus UBA4246. The sequence goes on along the minus strand of DGRV01000010.1, from coordinate 3,675 downwards.
AGGGCGGGGCAGACCCGGCCGGTGAATTCGGGGAACGGGGCCGTCATCAGCAGGCGGTTCAGCGCTTCCCGCTCCTGGCCGCGGTACAGCAGGTCGTTCCATTCCGGGATCAGGTTGTGGAGCGGGCAGCCAAAGTCCGACTGGCAGAAGGGCACGCCGCAGTCCATGCAGCGGGCTGTCTGGCACTGCCGGACCTCCGCCGGCTGGGATGTATGCAGTTCTTCAAAATCCCGGAGCCGGACCAGCTCCTCCCGGTACGGGTTTTCCACCCGGGCATATTCCAAAAATCCGGTCGCCTTTCCCATACCGTCACGCCCCTTTCAGATAGGATAAATATTCGTCGGAAATGACCGCTTTGAATTTGGGCAGATAAGCGTCAAAGCGTTTCAGGATGTCCCGGGCTTTTTTGGAGCCCGTGGCCTGCTCGTGCAGCTGGAGGAGGAGCTTTAACTCCTGAGCGTCCTCCTGGGACACAGGATAGAGCTGGACGTGGCCCGGGTTCATGCGATCCTGCAAATCATCCTTTTCATCCAGCACCCAAGCGATGCCGCCGCTCATACCCGCGGCGAAGTTGTCGCCCACGGGGCCGAGCACCGCCACCCGTCCGCCGGTCATGTATTCGCAGCCATGATCGCCCACACCCTCCACCACTGCCCAGGCCCCGGAATTGCGCACGGCGAAGCGTTCGCCCGCCATGCCGGCGATGAAGGCCCGGCCCGAGGTGGCCCCGTAGAGCGCCACGTTGCCGATCAGGGTGTCTTCCTGCCGCCACAGGCTGTCCACCGGCGGGCAGACCGCCAGGGTACCGCCGGACAGGCCCTTGCCCAGGTAATCGTTGGCGACGCCGTAGAGGGTGATCTGCTGTCCCTGGGGCAGGAATGCCCCGAAGGACTGGCCGCCGCAGCCCTGGGCCTGGATGTGTCTCTCCCCCCGGAGCATCGTTCCAAAGGCGCGGTCCGTGGTCATCAGATGGACGTGGTCCTGGAAGAGCCTGACGTCGGTGCGCTCGCTTAAATGGAAGTCGTGCTTTGCGTCCGGGAAAAAATGGGTGTTCCTTGCAAACCCGATCAGATCGGACAGGTCCAGTTTGGCGTCTGCCTTCATTTTGAGCAGGTCGCTGCGGCCCACCAGCTCGTCCACCGTCCGCGCGCCGAGTTTTGCCATGATGCGGCGCATCTGTCCGGCAATAAAGAGCATGAAGCGCTCCACGTATTCGGGCTTCCCGATAAAGCGCTTGCGCAGCTCTGGGTTCTGGGTGGCGATGCCGAAGGGGCAGGTGCCCAGGTGGCAGACCCGCATCATCCGGCAGCCCAGGGTGATCAGCGGGGCGGTGGCAAAGCCGAATTCCTCTGCTCCGAGCAGCAGGGCTACCATCACGTCGTGGCCGGTCATCAGCTTGCCGTCGGTTTCCAGCGTCACCTTCTGGCGCAGTCGGTTGCGGCACAGCACCTGGTGGGCTTCGGCCAGGCCGATTTCCCAGGGCAGGCCCGCGTGATGCACGCTGCTCATCGGCGCGGCCCCCGTGCCGCCCTCTCCGCCGGAAATCAGGATGCCGCCCGCCCCGGCCTTGGCGACACCGCTGGCGATGGTGCCCACGCCCGTGGAGGAAACCAGCTTCACGGTGATTTTTGCCTGCTCGCCCACGCATTTGAGGTCGTAAATCAGCTCCGCCAGGTCCTCGATGGAATAGATGTCGTGGTGGGGCGGCGGGGAGATCAGCGAGATGCCCGGGGTGGAGCAACGGGTTTTCGCAACGCTTTCTGTGACCTTGGCCCCGGGCAGATGGCCGCCCTCGCCGGGCTTGGCCCCCTGGGCCATTTTGATCTGGATTTCCTGGGCGGAAAGCAGGTAATCTCTTGTGACGCCGAAGCGGCCGGAAGCCACCTGCTTGATGGCGGAATTGAACTCCGTTCCAAAGCGCTCGGGCAGCTCGCCGCCCTCGCCGCTGTTGGATTTCCCGCCCAGGCGGTTCATGGCCTGGGCCAGACATTCGTGGGCTTCCCGGGAAATGGAGCCGTAGCTCATGGC
>DGRV01000010.1:0-1599 GCA_002391225.1 Christensenella sp. UBA4379 | reverse complement strand
TCATGGCCCCGGTGCGGAAGCGCCGGACGATCTGCTCCGCGGGCTCCACCGCTTCCAGGGGAATTTCCCTGCAGGCGTCCAGGCGGAACGTCAGCATGGAGCGGATGGTGCGGGGGCCCTCGTTTTCGACCCGCCGGGCGTACTGATCAAACAGCTGTTCGTCGTTGGTCCAGACCGCCTGCTGCAGCAGGTGGATGGTTTCCGGGGAATACAGATGCTCCTCCGCCCCTTCACCCGTGCGCAGCCGGTGAAGGCCGACGCTGGGCAGGCCGGAAGCGCGGCCCGAAAAGGCGGCGGCGTGGTGATAGCGGCTGTCTGCTTCCACCCGATTGATGTCCGTGCCGCCCAGGGCATAGGGCGTGTTGGTAAAGTAAGTTTCGACGAACTTTTCGTCCAGCCCCACCGCCTCGAACAGCTGGGCGCTCTGGTAGGCCTGCAGGGTGGATACGCCCATCTTGGAGGCGATTTTGAGGACGCCGGCGGTGAGGGCCCGGTCATAATCCCGGACGGCCTCCTCCGGCGTTTTCTGAAGCTCACCGTCCCGGCACAGGGCCCGGACGCACTCGTGGGCCAGATAGGGATTCACCGCCCGGGCCCCGTAGGCAATCAGCAGGGCCAGCTGATGGACGTCCCGTGGCTCCCCGCTCTCCAGCAGGACCGAAACCTTGGTGCGCTTCTTGATGCGGATCAGGTACTGCTCCAGGGCGGACACCGCCAGCAGGGAGGGAATGGCCAGATGGTCTTCGTCCACGCCCCGGTCCGACAGGATCAGGATGTTGACGCCTTCCAAGCAGGCCCGTCCGCAGGCTTCAAAGAACCCATCCAGGGCGGCGCGGAGGGAGGCTTCCTTGGAATACAGGAGGGACACCGTCCGGACGGAAAAGGCCGGGTGTTGGAAGCCGGCGATCCGGGCCAGGGCTTCCTCCCCGAGCACGGGCGAGGGCAGCTCCAGCACGGTGCAGTTGTCCGGGCCGTCAGACAGGAGATTCCCGTCGTCCCCGATATAGATGGAGCAGTCGGTCTTGATTTCTTCCCTGAGGGCGTCGATGGGCGGGTTGGTCACCTGGGCAAAGCGCTGCTTAAAATAATCGAACAGGGAAGGATGGGTAGCGGACAGGGCCGCCAGGGGCACGTCTGCCCCCATGGACACGATGGGCTCCGTCCCCTTTTCCGCCATGGGCAAAAGGACCTGGCGGAGATCCTCCTGGGTGTAGTGAAAGGCCCTGCACAGGGCGGTCCTTTGGGATTCAGGAATAGCTTTTCCGGCCCCGTCTGCCCCGGGCAGATCGGCCAGGGCGATCAGGTGCCGCATCCATTCGCCGTAGGGGCGTTCTTTCGCGTAGCGGGTTTTGAGGGCCTGGCTTTCCAGCAGCTCCCCGGTGCTTAAGTTTGCTTCCAGCACGTCCCCGCTTTTGAGCTTCCACCGCCTGACGATGTGGGCGTTTTCCTCAAACAGCACCCCGGCTTCGGAGGACAAGATCAGGCGCCGGTCGTCGGTCAGGGCGCAGCGCAGGGGACGAAGGCCGTTTCGGTCCAGGGAGGCGCAGACCGTGTCCCCGTCGGAATACAGGATCGCCGCCGGGCCGTCCCAGGGCTCCA
>DGRV01000076.1:59365-99778 GCA_002391225.1 Christensenella sp. UBA4379 | reverse complement strand
TTGACTTTTAATAGTTAGTCTCATTATACGCCCGCCGCCCCGTTTTGTTACAGGACAAGAAAATCTTTTTTGCACATTATGTATCTCCGCCGTCCCCGCCGGCCCCTTGTGTTCTCGTTTGTGCTTGCCAGAAACCCCGGTTCGTGATATATTGGTTTTGACCTGATCTGATGAAGCATACATACAGATGGTTCAAACATCAAAGGAGGAAAAGACCCATGGCCAACAAATACGCGGGCACCAAGACCGAAAAGAATCTGATGGAAGCTTTCGCCGGAGAATCCCAGGCGAGGAACAAGTACACCTATTTCGCCTCCGCCGCCAAGAAGGCGGGCTATGAGCAGATCGCCGCCCTGTTCTTAAAGACCGCCGACAATGAGAAGGAGCACGCCAAGCTTTGGTTCAAGGCCCTGGGCGGCATCGGCACGACGGAAGAAAACCTGAAGGCCGCCGCGGACGGCGAAGCCTTTGAATGGACCGACATGTACGAGCGGATGGCCAGGGAAGCGGACGAAGAGGGCTTCCACGAGCTGGCCGAGCAGTTTCGCGGCGTCGGCGCCATCGAAAAGCACCACGAGGAACGCTACCGCGCCCTGCTTAAGAACATCGAGCAGATGGAGGTCTTCAAGAAGGCCGGCATCACCATCTGGGAATGCCGCAACTGCGGCCACATCGTGATCGCCGCCGAAGCGCCCGAGGTCTGCCCGGTCTGCAACCATCCGCAGAGCTACTTTGAAGTGATGGCGCAAAATTATTAAACGAGCTGTTACACAGCCCCGATAGGGGGACACGTCCCCCCATCGGGACCCCCCTCGCCTTTGCCTCTCGTCCCTTCGGGACTCCCGGGCGGCAAAGGCGCAATGAAAGAATTTTTGCTCTCGCTCCGCAAGCTCCGCTTCGCAAAAAACTTGCCCAGGGCCTACCGGCCCGTTATTCGCTGAAATTGAGCCACTGGCTCAATTTCCGGGCGCGAATAACCCCGCAACGCGCATGTCGCTGCTGCGGATTTCACTTGGAGGGGTGGCGAGGGCCCGGAGGAAGAGCCAGTGGCTCTTCCTCACCGAGCAACGGGCCGGCAGGCCCTGGTCAAGGCCCCTCCAAACCTCCCAAGGTTTTTAGATTTTCTAAAAATCACTTTTTGCATAACATTTTTAGATAATGATTTCTACTTTAATAGAGAGGATGCAGCAGAATGAGCTCTGCAGCATTCCCGTTTCTCCATCCGACCAATAAGCTGAAGAGAGAAGGTGCCGCGTGGGAAGACTGGTCATAGGATACTGGGATTGTCCTTACTGTGACACCAAGGGCATCCGGGGAGATAAGTCCGTCTGTCCCAACTGCGGGCAGCGCCGGGGGCACGTCCGCTTCTATCTGAAGGGGAACGCGCAGAACCAGGAGCTCCGGGAAAAAGACACCAAGGACCTGGAATACGTGCTCCAGGAGAAGGAAAAGTACGTCAACCGCAATCCGGACTGGTACTGCTCCTTCTGCGAGACGCTGAACAGCGACAACGCCGAAACCTGCCAGGGCTGCGGGGCGTCCCGCTCCCAGTCCGACAAGAATTATTTCCAGATGCTGGAGCATCTGAAGGAGCTAGAACAGGCCCAGGCTCAGCCGGTGTCCGCCGCCCCCGCCAAGCGCAGCAAGCTGCCGCTGGTCCTGATCGCCGCCGCCCTGCTGATCGTCGGTTTTTTCCTGTTCATGAACGGAAAGGTCACCAGCGGCGACTACGAGATCAGCGGCGTGCGCTGGGAGCGGTCCATCCAGATCTCCCAGAACCGGCTGTACCACGAAACCGGCTGGTCGGTGCCCCCAGGCGCTTCCGTGACCGGACAGAAGAGCGAAATACACCATTACGACCAGGTCGTCGACCATTACGAGGACCGTGAGGTGCAGCGCTCCCGCCAGGTCATCGACGGCTATGAAACCTACTATACCTACACCGATTTGGGCAACGGGATGTTCGACCAGGTGGCGCATCAGCGGCCCATCTACAAGACCGAATACTATACGGTCACGGAGCAGCGGCCGGTGTATGTGCAGGTGCCGCGGTACCAGACCAAGTATCAGTACGATATCTGGCGATGGACGCCTTCCCGCACCGCCGACGCCGAAGGGGACGATCAATTCCCCTACTGGCCGGAGACGAATCTGCAATCGGACGAGCGCGAGGAAGAACGGACGGAAGCGTACTTTGTGGACATCCTGAACACGAAAAAGAATGAGACCGCGCGCTACCGCGTGTCCCCGACAGACTGGACCCTCCTGGTCCCCGGCAGCCCGGTCTACATCACCACCAACCGCTTTGGCGCAGACCCCTGCATTTCAGACGAAAACGGAATTCCTCTGGTTCAGCTCAACAACTATTAATCATTCCATATAAACAACAAGGGGCTGCTACACTTTTTGTTCGTGCAGCAGTCCCTTGTTAAATCGAATGATGCAGCGAAGAACGAGCCGGCAGGCCCAGTCTGTGTCCCTTATCGAGCGCTGCTTTGCCCGTAGTATGCGTTTTTCCCGTGCTTGCGCAGGTAGTGCTTGTCCAGCAGCTCCTGCTGCATCCGCCCGGCCTGCGGGTTCAGCTGCAGGGCGTGGTAGTCCATGAAGGCGACCTCTTCCATGACCACCGCGTTATGCACGGCGTTCATCGGGTCGGTGCCCCAGGCGAAGGGGCCGTGGTTCTGCACCACTACGCCGGGGACCTGGGCCGGGTCGATGCCGCGCTTTTCAAAGGTCTCCACGATGACGTTGCCCGTCTCCAGTTCGTAGCTCCCCCCGATCTCCTCCGGCGTCATCCGGCGGGTGCAGGGGATATCGCCGTAGAAATAGTCCCCCTGGGTGGTGCCCATGGCGGGAATGTCCCGCCCGGCCTGGGCAAAGGAGACCGCCCAGCGGCTGTGGGTGTGCACGATGCCGCCCAGAGCCGGGAAGGCCCGGTACAGCACCACGTGGGTATCGGTGTCCGAAGAGGGGCGGAGGTTTCCTTCCACCACCTTGCCGGAAAGGTCGACCACGACCATGTGCTCCGGCTTCATTTCGTCATATTCCACGCCCGAGGGCTTGATGACCACCAGGCCCTTTTCCCGGTCGATCCCGGAGACGTTGCCCCAGGTAAAGGTCACCAGCCCGTATTTGGGCAGCTCCAGGTTCGCCTTGCAGACCAGCGCTTTGAGTTCTTCCAGCATCGTACTTTCCTTTCTTTTGATCCGTTCCGTCAGAGCAATTCAGCCGCCCGGCGTTCCACTTCCAGCAGGGCGCGGTAGCCCTTCATCCAGGCATTGAAGCCGGCCATGTCCTTTTCGTCCGGGGCCAGGGTCGTCTTTTTCGCGTCCCCGAATACCTTCTGGGACAGGAACTGTTCGAGGCTCTCGCCTGCTTCCTTCCGAAGCGCGTAGGCCGCCAGCAGGGCCGCGCCGTAGGGCCCGCCCTCCCCGGCGGTTTCCATGCAGGTCACGGGAGCGCCGCAGGCGGCGGCCAGATAGCGCTGGCCCACGCCCGGCGTCTTGAACAGGCCGCCGTGGCCGGTCAGACAGTCGATGGCGACGTTCTCCGATTTCAGGATGTCCATGCCGATCTTGAGCGTCGCCATCGTGGCGTAGAGGGTCGCCCGGAAGAAATTGGCCAGGGTGAAGGCGCTGTCCGGACGGCGGACGACCATGGGCCGCCCCTCCTCCTGATGGGTGACGTGCTCGCCGGCCATGTAGTTGCACACCTGGATGCCGCCGCAGTCCGCCTCGCCCTCCAGGCTCTTTTGATAGAGCTTGGTATATACGTCCCCCATGTCCGGTTTTGCGCCGAAAAGCTCCGCCGTCTCTTTGAGCACCTGAACCCAGGCGTTGCTGTCATTGGTGCAGTTGTTGCAGTGCACCATGGCGACCGGCTTGCCGGTGGGCGTCGTCACGATGTCGATCTCCGGATAGGGTTTCGATAAGGGCTTTTCCAGCACGATCATCGAGAAAATGGACGTACCGGCGGACACGTTGCCCGTGCGCGGGGCCACGGCGTTGGTGGCGGTCATGCCGGTGCCGGCGTCGCCCTCGGCCGGGGCGAAGGTGAGGCCCACCGGCAGCTGCCCGTTTAGCAGGGCCGCGCCTTCCTTGGTCATCTGTCCGGCGCAGGCGCCGGCGGGCAGGATGTCCGGCAGCAGGGCGCGGATGTCCCACGGCAGATCATATTTCTGAACCAAAGCGCGGAACTTGTCCAGGGCTTCCTGATTGTATTCCAGCCGGTCCGGATCAATGGGGAAAATGCCGGAGGCCTCCCCCACGCCCACCGCGTTGACGCCGGTCAGGGCGTGATGGACATAGCCGGCCAGGGTCGTGATATGGGCGATGCGGCCCACGTGCTCTTCCCCGTTCAGCACCGCCTGATACAGGTGAGCGATGCTCCAGCGCTGGGGAATGTTCACCCCGAACAGGGCGGAAAGCTCGCCCGCCGCCTGCTCCGTCATGGTGTTCTGCCAGGTGCGGAAGGGGGTGAGCAGGTTCCAGTTTTCATCAAAGGGAAGGTAGCCGTGCATCATCGCGGACACCGCCGCGCAGCCGATTTCCTCCCGGTCCCGGATACCGCTGACCGCCTGATTAAGGCCCTCCCAGACCTTTTCCATCGGATAGGTCCAGACGCCGTCCTTCAGATCGCTCTTCCAGGTATAATCCCCGGAGGACACGATCCGGTTGTTCTCATCAATCGCCACCGCCTTGATGCGGGTGGAGCCCAGTTCGATTCCCAATGCCAGCTTGCCCATGCTGCCGCCTCCGTCTGTTTTTTTCTCATTATAAAGGATGAAGACTGGGTTGTAAAGCTTTTCAGTCTTTACTTCATACAAAAATCGTCAATGTGGAGGGGCACCCGCTTCCCGTCAACGATCTCCCCCAGCTCGCAGAAAAACTCCCCCGCCCTGGGCAGGACAAAGACATAACCGCCCAGCCTGTCCGTTTCCACCGCCTTCCCACCCAGCAGGACCGTTTCCCGGATCTGCTTTGGGTCCAGACGGAAGCGAAAGCTCCTGACCAATGCAGGACTGTGCCAGCGCCCGCGAAAAAGAAAATCCTTTTCTTCCCTTTCTTCCGCCAGACGTACATCGGCCAGGCCGCTGGAACAGGCCCTGATCTGCTCCGCCATGGTCATGATCCAGTCAGGTACGCCTTCGCTGCTGTCAGGCTTGCAGAACATATCATCGTCCGTGTAATAAAGCTCCGCATCCCGGCCGCCAAAGCAAGCCCGGTTGATTCGGAACCCTACGCCCTGGGTGGACCGCCCAGGCCGGTACTCATAATCCGCCCAGCCACAGAAGGAAAAGGGGACGTCTTCGGACCGCCCGAACCCGTGAAAACCGCTGGTGCCCACCGTCTGCGCCCGCCTGCAGCATTCATACCCCGCCAGCGGCCGCACATCCTCCGGCAATTCCTGCAGGTGATCCCAGTATTCAGCCCAGGCCTGTTCCTGTTCCCGCCATTCCGGAAGGGCGGAAATCTCTTCCATCTTCGCGATTTCAGCCCGGAGCAGCCCATTCAGGTCAATGCTCATATCTGTCCTCCCGCCTTATCATCAGCATAGAAATGCCCGGCCTGTCCGCTTGAAAAACCGGTCAGGCCGGGGCGATGATCATTTGATAACCTCCATCTGCATCCCCGGCAGCCTGGGCGTCAGCCTCTCGGCCATGGGGGGAAAGCGGTCCCTGGGGGTTTCGCCCAGGACCAGCAGCGTAGCGCGGCACTTGCCGGCGTAATCGGCGATGGTGCCCTCCACGTCCTGGGAGGCGACGATTTCCATGTCCGCCTCCGCCTCCCTCGAAAGGGCGTACAGCTCGTTCAGAGCCGAGGGAATGTCCGGGTTGCCCATCATGGTTTTTTCCCGGGTGCGCACGTGCAGCACCCGCAGCGGGCAGCCGATTTCATCCGCCCGTTTCCGGCCGTAGCGGATCAGCCGGCCGCAGTTCACTTGATCGGTCACGCAGACAAGCACTGTCCCAGTTTCCGACATGACAACAGTCCTCCTATCGTTTTTCCCACGCGGATACAAAGCGCGCCCAGGAGCGCACGTAGAGCCGGTCGCCCAGATGCCAGTCCGGCTTTTTCAGGTTGGCGTCCAGATACAGCAGGCGGTCGTCCTCTTCGTTTTCCGGGTCGCCGACGCTCAGGCAGAAGGGATAATACATCACGCCTTCCCGCTCCACCGGCCGGTCGCCCAGTTTCTTGATGACGCCGGTGTACTCCTTCTGGTCGCCGCCCAGGGCATTTTGCAGGTGACGGCGGTAGGCCTTGAGCGGAGCGATCATCACGTCCGCCGAAAAGATGAACAGAACCCCACCCAGGGCCAGCAGGATCATCGTCAGATATTTCATCCTCAGGATAAAGGCGACCACGCCCCCGGCGATCAGCAGCGCCGCCGGCACATAAAACTGCAGGCGCTCCCTGCGGATCTGAGCGTTCACCTTCTCGAGGTCTTCTTGGCGGTACATGGCATATCCCTCCGTTTCTGTCCCAATTGTAACATATTTTTAATATCCTGTACAGATGAGAAAGCGGGCAAAAATGAGACAGGCGATACTTTCATAGGTGGCATACTGTGGATCATGGACTAGCCAGAAATACGCATCGCGCAGAATCATCACTTCATCCTTATTGGACAACCTAAAAAAACAATTTGACAGGGTACCCAAACATGATAAAATGGTATCAGAATGAATGATCTCTCTCAGCTACTGAATGATAGAGGTAAAGCTGATGTTTATTGGACATAAAAGCACAGACGGACGGCTGCAGCCTTTGCAGGACCATCTCCGGGGTGTGTCGGCCCGGGCCAAAGCATTCGCACAACCATTTTCGGCAGAAGAACATGCGGCCAGGACCGGTCTGCTGCACGATGCGGGAAAATACAGTGAAGCAGGCCAGCGGAGAATGAGCGATCCGGAGCACGTCGCAAAAGTTGACCATTCAACTGCCGGCTCGAAAATCGCTCTGGAGCAATTCCGTGATCTCTTCGGCGCCTCCGCCATTGCCGGCCATCATGGCGGCATGCCGGATGTCGGCAGGAAAAGGGCCACAGCAGAAAGCGACGGCACATTATTTGGACGGTGTACGAAAGACCTTTCCGGTGCGATGGATCCCAGCGCTTTCTGGAAAGAAAACTCCATTTCTCCAAATGAAGTAATTCCTGCCTGGCTGCTCAAGGAAAGGAAGCCTTTTGCCGGCGTCTTCTACACTCATATGCTGTTTTCGTCCCTCGTCGATGCCGATTTTCTGGATACGGAAGCGTTTATGCAAACTGCTCCCGTACAGCGGGGCCAGTATGAAAGCATAGAGGCGCTGCTTGATAAGCTGACTGACCGAATTCTCCCTTTGCTGCGCAGCCCCTCCAGCGAACTGAATAAGAAGCGCTGCCAGATTCTTGAAAACTGTCTTGCCTCCGCCCGGCAGGAGCCTGGGCTGTTTAGTCTGACCGTACCCACCGGCGGAGGAAAAACCATCTCCTCCCTGGCTTTTGCGCTGAATCACGCCGTCCGATACAATAAGAAACGTGTGATCTACGTCATCCCATATACCAGTATTATTGAGCAGAACGCCCAGGTTTTCCGGGAAATCGTGGGAGATCATAACGTTCTGGAGCATCATTCCGGAGTGGATGCGGATGAGACCGAGGATCTGGAAAAGAATGAGTTGATTCGTAGAAAGCTGCTTGCGGCAGAAAACTGGGATGCTCCATTGATTGTGACGACCGCTGTACAGTTTTTTGAGTCCCTCTTTTCCAACAAACCCGCCAAATGCCGAAAACTGCACAATATCGCGGACAGTGTGATCATCTTCGATGAAGCACAGATGCTGCCGCTCGACTTTCTGAAGCCATGTGTCTGGGCCATCGCGGAATTAGTCCGTCATTACAGCACCACCTGTGTCCTGTGCACGGCTACCCAGCCTTCCCTGAACACGTTGATTGCCGAGTATGATCCAGCTTTACACGTCCGCGAAATCAGTCAGGATATCCCGGAATTGCAGGCATTTTTCCGGCGTGTGCATTTCAAGAAGATGGGCACATTGTCGCTTGATACCTTAGCGGATGAATTAACCAGGCAGCGCCAGACGCTCTGCATTGTCAACACCAGAAAGAACGCACAGCTGTTATTCAAAAAGCTTCCGGCCGAAGGGAGCTTTCACCTGTCCACGAGAATGCCCGCAGAACATCGAAGCATCGTTTTGAACGAAATAAGGGAAAGGCTGAAACAAGGCCAATCCTGCCGGGTCATCTCTACCAGCTTACTGGAAGCAGGGGTGGATCTGGATTTTCCTCAGGTCTGGCGGGAAAAAGCCGGATTGGATTCCATCCTGCAAGCCGCCGGACGATGCAACCGGGAAGGAAAACGTACTTCGGCAGAAAGCGAAGTGGTGCTGTTTTCCCTGCCGGATGGCATGCCAAAGGGCATTGAGCAAAACGCGATGGCCGCTGAAATCGCTATGGAAGGCGCCGATCATCCGGACGAGAGCCCTGTGATTACCGCTTATTTTGATCAGCTTTACCGGCTGCGCGGAGCAAAGGCTCTTGATTCTAAAAAGGTCCTTGATCTTTGCTCATCTTTTTCCTTTGAATCGATCGCGAAGGTTTTCCATCTGATCAATTCAGACACCTGCACCATCTATATTCCCCGGTTTGCGAAGGCGGAAGACATCTCCGCTCTGCAGGCAGGAAAATACAGCCGTTCCCTGATGAGACGGCTGGGCCGCTGCTCCGTCAATATATACAAATGGGAATGGGAGCAAATGCTCAAAAGCGGAATCATTCAGCCAATCGACGAAACCAGCGCTGTGCTGATCCATGAACAAGCTTATGACATGCAGTGCGGGCTGATCATGGAGCCAATCATGGGAATAGAATTCTTTGAGAGCTGAATAAGGCTTTTAAGGATGTCTGTTCCTTAAAAGCCTCTCGAAGCAAACATTATATCTATTATTTCAATCCACAGATTTCTCTGACAATATAATCATATCATAAAAGAATACCATCGTCAAATAATTTAACGTTATATCTATTGAATATAAACTGTTGACTTCTAAAAAACAACGGTTTACAATATCACAAAGCCTAAGAAAGGAAGTGAAACAACTTGTCGGTCAAAATGGAAGTTTGGGGAGCCCGCGCTCTGTTCACACGTCCTGAAATGAAGGTAGAAAGAGTTTCCTATGATATTCCCACCCCCAGCGCAGCAAGAGGAATGCTGGAAGCAGTTTATTTTCATCCCGGCCTGTCCTGGAAAATAGACAGGATTTACATTCTCAATCCCATACGATTCACCAATGTACGCCGGAATGAAGTAGACGTCAAAATACTGGCTTCCGACTTGCGCAGCGCTATGCAGGGAAGCGAAAAACAGCTTGGCATCATCACGGCCAACAGTATCCAGCAGCGGGCAGCCATGATGCTGCGTGACGTGCACTATGTCATCGAAGCGCACTTTGATATGACAGACAAAGCAACCCCCTCCGACAATGCCGGCAAATTCCAGGATATTATCAAGCGCCGGCTGAAAAAGGGGCAGTGCTTTTCCCAGCCATATCTCGGCTGCCGTGAATGTACCGCCCACTTTGGCCTGTGGGAAGGCGGAGAGATACAGGCCATCCAGGAAACCAGGGATTTAGGCTGGATGCTGTATGATATGAACTACGCTGACCCAGCCAACATTACCCCCATGTTCTTCCGTGCACAGATGATCAACGGCGTGGTCAACGTGACAAACTGCGAGGTGGTTCAATGATTTTGCAAGCCTTAAGCCGGTATTACGATCACCTTGTAGAAGATGGGAAGCTTGAGCGGCCCGGATGGCAGCCCATAAAAGTATCCTTCGCATTGCAGATTGACGACGAGGGAACTCTAAAGCGGGTCATCCGCCTGGGAAGCGAAGAAGAGAGAGGCAAGAAAAAAGTCTGGGTTCCCCTGGTGGAAAACCTTCCGGCTCAGGAAAAGCGCTCCGTAGGGATTGTTTCCAATTTCCTGTGTGACAATGCCACCTATATCCTTGGAATGGACAGCAAAGGCAAGCCGGACCGTGCAGTCAAATGTTTTCAGGCATGCAGAGAATTGCATGAAAGATTGCTGAACGATGTTGATTCTCCTTCTGCGCGAGCGGTGATTCGGTTTTTTCAGCGCTGGGATCCTTCCGCGATTCAGTCCCAGGATACGCTGAAGCCGTTTTGGGACGAGCTTTCAACGGGCGGCAACCTGATTTTTGACTATCAAAACCGGTTTATTCATCATGATCCGCAGATTCAGGAAGCCTGGGACAGACATTACGGTGCATCGGAGGATAAAGAAACCATGCGCTGTCTGGTCACCGGCCAACAGGCGCCCGTCGCCGTTTTACATCCAAACATTAAGGGGATCGCCGGCGGGCAGTCAACCGGAACGGCTCTTGTCTCCTTTAATGCTCCTGCTTTTGAATCCTATGGTCACAGCGGCGAGCAGGGCCGTAACGCACCGGTCAGTGAAAAAGCCGCTTTTGCCTATACCACAGCGCTGAATTACATGACTTCCCATCCATCGCATCATCTGCGTCTGAGCGATACTACCATCGTTTTCTGGGCCGAGCACGGTGAAGACAGCTATGCGGACTGCTTTTCCTGCATGATGGGCGATGACAGCAGGCTTTCGGACGACGACCTGCTGCTGTTGCTGAAGCACCTGGCTGCCGGCCGAAAAACCGAATTTGACGGTTTTGTCCTGGAGGCGGACGAACACTTCTATGTGCTGGGCCTTGCCCCAAACGCCGCCCGTCTGTCCGTCCGCTTTTTCCTGCAGGACAGCTTCGGGGATTTCGCAAATCATCTTCTTGAACATCATGAACGGCTGCGCATCGTCAAACCGGCGTTTGATCAGCGTGTGTCTCTCAGCTTCTGGTATTTACTGAATGAAACCGTCAATCAGAAATCCCGTGATAAAACGCCCTCCCCGCTTCTCTCCGGTTCGCTGATCCGCGCCGTGCTGATGAATCAGCCCTACCCGCAATCCCTGATCAGTCAGGTCGAAATCCGCATCCGTGCGGAGCGGGAAATCACGCGCGGAAGAGCGGCCATCATCAAGGCATTTCTTCTAAAGGCAGCAGAAACAGGAAATATCAACGCACAGCAAAAGGAGGCTCTGACTGTGGAACTTAACGACCAGACAACGTATCAGCCATACCTGCTGGGACGTTTGTTTTCAATTCTGGAAGAATTGCAGGAAGCTGCGATGAAAAAGGACAATCCAAACAAGCAAATCAATACGACCATCCGAGACAGGTTTTTCAACTCAGCATGCTCGACCCCTGCCATTATCTTTCCGCAATTAATGAAACTATCACAGGCTCATTTGAAAAAACTCGGCGGCGGATTGGAAAGGAATTATAATATTAAAATAGGCAGGATCACAGAAAAAATCAATGAAAGCTACCCGGCTCATCTCAGCTTATATGATCAGGGGATTTTCCAGCTCGGTTACTATCACCAGACCCAAGCCCGTTTTACAAAAAAGGAGGAGAAAGAAAATGAGTGACCCCATTCGCAACCGGTACGATTTCGTGATTCTGTTTGACGTGGAAAACGGTAACCCCAACGGCGACCCGGACGCCGGCAACATGCCCCGGATCGACCCGGAAACCGGTTATGGACTTGTGACAGACGTATGCCTCAAGCGGAAAATCCGCAATTATGTGGAGACGGTCAAGGAAGACGAACCCGGCTATAAAATCTATATCAAGGATAACGTCCCGCTGAACCGCAGCGACCGTACAGCCCTGCAGTATGTGGGCATAGAGGAAACGGAAGACAAGGCCATCAAAGAAACCGTTAAGAAAATGAAAAAGGACGACCCCGAACTGGATTTGAAACTGCGTGATTTCATGTGCCGGAATTTCTTTGACGTGCGTACTTTCGGAGCCGTGATGACCACCTTTGTCAAAGCGTCCCTGAACTGCGGTCAGGTTCGCGGCCCGGTGCAGATCGGCTTTGCCCAGAGCGTTGACCCCATCATTCCCCAGGAAGTGACCATCACCCGGATTGCCATTACCACCGAAGCAGACGCGGAACAGAAGGGCACTGAAATGGGCAGGAAGCATATCGTCCCCTATGGCCTGTACCGTGCGGAAGGTTTCGTATCCGCGAACCTGGCCCGAAAAGTGACCGGCTTCAGCGAAGACGATCTGCTCCTGCTCTGGCAGGCAATCCTGAATATGTTCGAGAACGACCGCTCCGCAGCCCGCGGAAAAATGGCCGTCCGGGAACTGATTGTCTTCAAGCATGATTCCGAACTGGGCAACGCCCCGGCGCACAAGCTGTTTGACGCGGTCAAAATACAGCGTATTCATCCCGACACCCCGCCGCGTCAATACACCGATTACTCTGTTGAAATTGACACCGGCAGCATTCCGGAGGGCGTAACCTGTACGCGGATGGCATGACGGAACAAGATTACTTGTTCAAAATGAATCATTAATCTCTATTGCATTTGATTCATTTTGCTGTCTCGCCCCGCGTGGGGCGAGTGGATTGAAATTGGATGAAGAAATTATGGATTTGTTCGCATACCGTCTCGCCCCGCGTGGGGCGAGTGGATTGAAATAAAAGAGATGCCGTCTATCAAACGTCGGCGCAGGAGTCTCGCCCCGCGTGGGGCGAGTGGATTGAAATACGCAAACGCTGGTAAATTCGTCAGACCTCCAGCGGGTCTCGCCCCGCGTGGGGCGAGTGGATTGAAATGCCAGCTCCATCTCCAGCTGCGGCACCAGCTTGGTCTCGCCCCGCGTGGGGCGAGTGGATTGAAATTTCATCCGACAGATAACGGCGCAGATGGTAGACGTCTCGCCCCGCGTGGGGCGAGTGGATTGAAATGCCAGGTACACCCCAGCCAGGCTCAGCAGGCCCGTGTCTCGCCCCGCGTGGGGCGAGTGGATTGAAATCTGCTACATTGATAACCGCAACGTCTCCCCGCTTGGTCTCGCCCCGCGTGGGGCGAGTGGATTGAAATACATCCACGAACGTCTCAACAAGTCCCTGAACATCGTCTTGCCCCGCGTGGGGCGAGTGGATTGAAATCGTGTGGCTGCGTCCAATGCTACCGGATCCAGTGTCTCGCCCCGCGTGGGGCGAGTGGATTCAATTTACACACAGCGGCAGAGGGGCACAAATCAAAAAACGTCCAGCCGGCATGATTCACGGAGGAAACCAGCTCGGCAGATCTGCCAGCCGTGCGAAGGCGGTTCCTTTTCCTTTACGGAATTTGGAAAGCATGATATACTTTTTCATACTCGTCAGTGAAAACCCACTGCGCAGAACCGTTATGCGGTTTCTGCGCAGTGGGCGCTCATAGACGAAATCAGCAAGTACATGGCCAAAAACGAGGCACACATGAAACTGATCATCGCGGAAAAGCCGTCTGTTGCCCGGGACATCGCCCGGGTGCTGGGCGTGAAAACGAAAGAGGAAGGATACCTGCGGGGGGAGGAGTATCTCGTCAGCTGGGCGCTGGGGCACCTGGTCACCCTGCAGGAGCCGGACGAGCTGGACGCCAAATATCAAAAATGGCGGATGGAGGACCTGCCCATCCTGCCGGACCGGATCCCCACGAAGGTGATCCCGAAGACGAAAAAGCAGTTTACCGCGCTTAAAAAGCTGATGCTCTCGGGCGAGGTGGACAGCCTCATCTGCGCCACCGACGCCGGGCGGGAGGGGGAGCTGATCTTCCGGCTGATCTACGAGCAGGCGGGGTGCAAAAAGCCGGTGGAGCGGCTGTGGATCTCCTCGATGACGGACGAGGCCATCCGGGAGGGCTTCGCCCAGCTCAAGCCAGCGGCGGAATACGAGGGCCTGTATAAGAGCGCCCGTTCCCGCTCCACAGCGGACTGGCTGGTGGGCATGAACGCGAGCCGGGCCTTTACCCTGCGCTACAACGTGCTTTTGTCCATCGGCCGGGTGCAGACGCCGACGCTGGCCATTTTGGTCAAGCGCCGCCTGGAGATCGAGCGCTTCGTGCCCGTGGAATACTACACCGTCACCGCCGATTTCGGGGATTATCAGGGCGTGTGGTTTGACGAAAAAGCCGAGGACGAGAAGGTGAGCCACCGCATCCCGGATCAGGAGACGGCGCAGCGCATCGTCAGCAAAGTCAAAGGGCAAGAGGCCGCGGTGCAGTCCGTCAGCCGGGAGGAAAAAAAGGAGCTGGCCCCCCAGCTGTACGACCTGACCAGCCTCCAGCGGGACGCCAACCGCCTGCTCGGCTTCACGGCGGACAAGACGCTCAAAATCGCCCAGTCCCTGTATGAAAAGTGGAAGGTGCTGACCTATCCCAGGACCGACAGCCGCTACCTCCCCCTGGACATGCTGCCCCGGGCCCGGCAGACCCTGCTCAAGCTCCCGGCCGTCTACCAGCCGCTGGTCCAGGGCATTCCCTGGAAGGAGGACGGGAAGCTGCCCTTCTCCAAGCGGATTTTCGACAACGCCAAGGTCAGCGACCACCACGCCCTCCTGCCCACCCCGCAGACCGCCCCGCTGGACAAGCTGCCGGCGGATGAAAAAGCCCTGTTTGACCTGGTGGCCAAGCGCGCCATCGCCGCCTTTTACCCGCCCTACGTCTATGACCAGGTGAAGATCATCACCGGGGCGGCGGACGAAGTATTCAAGACCACCGGCCGCGTTACCAAGGACCCGGGCTGGAAAGCCGTCGTTCAGGGCCAGGAGGCGCAGACCACCTCCGCCCGGAAGAAAGCCGCCGAACCGGAGCAGACCGTCCTGCCCGACGTACAGGAAGGGGACCAGCGGCAGGTGAAAAAAGCCTCCTCCAAAAAGGAGCAGACCAAGCCGCCCGCCCCCCACACCGACGCCAGCCTCCTGTACAGCATGGAAAACGCCGGCCGGGAACTGGCGGACGAAGCCCTCCGGGAGCAGATGAAAGGCAGCGGCCTGGGCACCCCGGCTACCCGCGCCGCCATCATCGAGCGGCTGATTCACGTCGGATACGTGCAGCGCCGGGGCAAGACCCTGAACGCCACCGACAAGGGGGTCCAGCTGATCGAGATCGCGCCGGAGGAGATTTCCTCCCCGGAGATGACCGGCAAATGGGAGCTGGCCCTGGACGAAATCGCCCGGAACCAGCGGACCCCGGAGCGCTTTGACGAGGGCATCCGCCGCCTCTCGGCCTGGCTGGTGGAGTACGCCCGGACCACGAAAAACGAGGGCTCCTTTCCGCCCGAAGAGCGGCGCAAGGGCAAGGGCGGCAAAAAGGCCTCCTCCGTCAAGCTCCTGGAGGGAGCCCAGTGCCCCCTGTGCGGCAAGCCCGTGCAGGTATCGGACAAGGCCTACGGCTGCTCCGCCTGGCGGGACGGCTGCGCCTTCACCCTGTGGAAGGACTGCCTGACCCGCGGCGGAGGCCCCGCGCTCAACGACCGCCTGGTCACGATGCTCCTAAAGGATCACTCCGTCCGCGGCTCCACAGGCACAGTCGCTCTGGAAGACGGACATATAAGCTTTGTGCCCAAGGAGCAGGGGGGGCAGACGGTATCTTATCCAATAGCATATAAAAAGAAGTAGCGCATTCAGGTAGGAGGTAGCGCTCGCTTTGCTCGCTAAGGTAGGAGGTAGCGCTCACTTCGTTCGCTAAGGTTTATAGTCTGACCATATACCTCCTACCTCCTCCCTCCTACCTCCTACCTATTCTTAACGAGAGGTTTTTATGATCACCCACTCTTTTGATCCCCTTTCCCCCGCCATCATCAATCCGCCTGCCCTGCCTAAGGACGCTCCTTGTGTGGATGCGTGCATTGTTACTTTTTCCTGGCAGATCGAGCAGTTTGTGGCGGAGCGCTATGCCAGCGGGGAGCTGGGCTCTCTTTGGTGCGCTTCCGGGCGGACCCCGGTGTACCTGATCGAGCGGGGCGGGAAACGGTTCGCCTTTTACCGGACCTACGTCGGTGCGCCCATCACCACCGGGCTGATGGAGGACACGCTGTCCACGTTCCGGTGCGGCAAATTCATCCTGTTCGGCGGGGCCGGGTGCCTGGACAAAGAGATTACCCACGGGAAGGTGATGGTCCCCACCGCCGCCTACCGGGACGAGGGGACCTCCTATCACTACGCCCCGGCGGCGGACTATATCGACATCAAAAACGCCCAGACCGTAGCGGACTGCATGAAGCAGAGCGGTATCCCCTACGTCCTGGGCAAAACCTGGACGACCGACTCCTTTTACCGGGAGACCCGAAGCAGCTTTGAAAAGCGGAAAGCGGAGGGCTGTATCTCCGTGGAAATGGAGTGCGCCGGCGTGCAGGCCATGTGCGACTTCCGCGGCCTGGAGCTCTATGCCTTTTTCACCGGCGGCGACCTGCTGGACGCCCCGGAGTGGGACGACCGGAGCATGGACAGCGGCGACGGCGGCCAGCACGACCCCGGGCACTTTAACATCGCCCTGAGGCTTGCCGAATATATTTGTAGCTAACCAGTCCATCACAAAACACCCCTTCCTGAAAGCCAAAAAGGCTTGAAGGAAGGGGTGCTTTTCGTTTTGTCAGTCCTGCCCGTCCAGTCTTTGTCTTGCAACCAAGTCGGCGAAGACGCCTTTTTTCTCGATCAGTTCATCGTAGCTTCCCTGCTCGATGATCATGCCCTGGTCCATCAAAAGGATGCGGTCGCAGTTGCGGATGGTGGACAGGCGGTGGGCGATCACGATGCGGGTGCAGTGGAGCTTGTCCAGCGCGTCTGACACCTGTTTTTGCGTCTTGTTGTCCAGGGCGCTGGTGGCTTCGTCAAAGATCAGGATGTTCGGCTTGGGGGCGATGGCGCGGGCAATCATCAGCCGCTGCTTCTGGCCGCCGGAGATTCCGCCCTGGCCCTCGGAGATGATGGTATACATGCCCATGGGCATTTCCCGGATGTCGTCGGCGATGCCGGCGATTTCCGCCGCTTCCCAGGCCTCGTCCATCGTCAGCTGCGGGGCGGAGATGATGATGTTGGAATAGATGTCCCCCTGGAAGAGCTGGCCGTTCTGGATCACCACGCCGATCTGCTTGCGCACGGACCGGGGGTCCACGGCGTTCAGGTCGTAGCGGTCGTAAAACACGGTGCCCTTTTCCGGCTTTTCAAAGCCGAGCAGCAGGCGGACCAGGGTGGACTTGCCGCAACCCGTCCGCCCGACGATGGCCACATATTCCCCCGCCCGGATCTTCAGGGACAGGTCCTGCAGGATATAGGGGGTGTTTTCCTCATAGCGGAAGGTGACGTGGCTGACTTCGATGTTCCCGCTCAGTTTGGAAACCGGCTCCTTGTCCCTGGCGACCTCCGGCTCCGCCTTTAAAATGGGCTCCGCCATTTCCAGCACAGGCTGGATGGAGGCGACCGAAACGGCGATTCCCGCCAGGGAGGAGAAGGCGGCCATGACCCGGCCGTAAGCCGCGCTGAAGGCGATGTACTGGCTGCCGCTCACCCCGGAGCGGACGGCCAGGTAGTACAGGATCACGGTGCCCGTCAGAGAGATGGCGGTGGTGATGACCCCGCTCATCTTGAGGAACATCGGCGGGTTATACTCAAGCCTTGCGTCCTTGGCGTAGAGCTGGGCCCAGCGGGCGAAGACCCGGTTTTCCGAGCCGGACAGACGGATCTTCTGGATGCCGTTCAGGGTCGCGTAGCTCATGCCGACTTCCTTGGCGCTCAGCTCCATCTTCCTTCTGGTGATGCCGATCTGCACGAAGGACACGGCCACGCTCATCACCACCGTGGTCAGGATGATCGCGATGGACGGCCAGACCAGGACCGGCGCGAAGCGGAAGATCTGGGTGATGTACAGCAGGGACATCAGGCTGCTTAAGCCCACCGAAAGCAGGTTGTTGATCATCATGCTGCACAGGGAATTGATGGACGTGGCGCGCTGGGACAACTCGCCCGAAGAAAACTTTCTGAAAAAGCTGACCGGCAGGGACAGAATCCGCATCATCACCGAGGCGTCCACCGCCTGGGAGGTTTTGGTGTTGATCCTTTCCATCAGCAGGGAGCGCACCATCGACAGGATCTCCCCGGCGAAGGCCGCCGCTACCAGAAACGCCGCCGCCCCGGCCAGCAGGTTGACCCTGCGGTTCTGCAGGGCCACGCCGGTGACGACGTTGTAGATGTTGGGCTCGATCTGGCCCACGATCACCACGGCCAGGGAGGCCAGCATGATCAGGATCAGGTCGCCGCTGGTCATGCAGTTTTTCATGTAGATCAGCAGGTCCGGGATGCCCAGCTTTTTCATCGGCAGGGGCTTATAGAAGCACAGGGCGTCCCGGGAAAAAAGGCCCTCGTTCTTCCGGGTGACCCGCTTCCTTTTTCCGCTGGACGGATCGACATAGTAATACCCGTACACCGTCCCCGGCAGAAGCGCCACTGCGGCCCCGCTATCCTTCAGATAGCCCAGCATCGGCCCGTAGGCGTCGTTGTACCAGCCCTTCGTCAGCTCCACGTCGCGGGTCATCAGCCCGGCAGGGCGGAGGGCGTACTCCATCTGCCGGGTGATATCCTGGATATCGTCCGGGATTTCCACGGGCTTTTCGTGATAATATTTCAGGATGTCATCCAGCGCTTCCCGGACGATGATGCGCTTGTCCTCCAGGCGTTCGGCTTCCCATTTGTCCAGCACCACGCTGGCCAGACGGAAAAACGAATCCTCCAGGACGTTCTGGTCGCTTTCCATGCGCTGTCTGATCTGTTCGTCAAACCAACCCAATGTTGTTCTCCCTTCAGCTGAAATCAGGTAGGAGGTAGGAAGGAGGAGGTAGGAGGTGATTAGCTCCTGAGCGTTTTTGTGGAAGTCGTAAGCAGCCTGCGCAGCTCCTCCGCGTCCTTCAGGATACTTTCGTATTGTTCCCGGGTCAGATAATCTGTCTCATACAGAAGGTCAAGCCAGTAGATCGTTTCGGAGGTTTCTTTCAGAGCGATGTACTGCTTGGCGGCAAAGTCATTCCGGCTGCTGGCATATCTGGCCTCCGCCAAATTTGCCCCAATGGAGGTACCGGACCGAAGCAGCTGCTTGGAAAGCACATACTCTTTCTTTTCGTTCCGAAGATATTGATACAGGCGGATCATTCTGACCGCAAATCTTTTGCTCTTTTCCTCTATCAGACTCACGGACAAATCACCTCCTACTTCCTACCTCCTACCTTCTACCTCATTCTGACGTGACGAGTTCCGTATACGCTCCGCCTTTGGCGTAGAGTTCGTCGTGGGTGCCGCGTTCTACGATGCGGCCTTTTTCCAGGACGATGATTTCGTCGCAGTCCCGGATGGTGGAGAGCCTGTGGGCGATGACGATGCAGGTGATGCCGCGGTCGGTAATGGCCTTGACCAGCTCGTACTCCGTTTTGGCGTCCAGGGCGCTGGTCGCTTCGTCCAGGATGATGATGGAGGGGTCCTGGGCCAGGACCCGGGCGATCTCCAGGCGCTGACGCTGGCCGCCGGACAGGTCCTTGCCGTTTTCAATCAGCCGGCCCTGATATCCGCCCGGCCGCTGGAGGATGTCGTCGTGAAGCTGGGCGTCGCGGGCGGCCAGGACGACCTCAAAATCCTCGATGGAGGTATCCCACATGCGGATGTTGTTGGCGATGGTATCCTCAAACAGGACGATTTCCTGGTCCACCATGGCGACCGAGCCGGTGAACACGCTGCGCGGAATCTCCGAGATGGGTTTTCCGTCGTAGCGGATGTCGCCCTCCCAGGGCTGATACAGGCCCGTAATCAGCTTGCTGACGGTGGACTTACCGCTGCCGCTGCCGCCCACGATGGCCACCCGGCTGCCCGGGCGGATGTGCATGGAGAAGTCTGAAATGACGGGATTGCCCAGCGGGGAATAGCCGAAGGTCAGGTGATCGACCTGGACCTCCCCCTTCAGCTTGGCGTAGCTTTCCCCGGCATGCTGGCTGCCGTGGCTGAGGACCGGGTCGTTCGGCGTCTCCATGACGTCCTCCACCCGCTCCATCTGCGTCCGCATTTCCTGGATGGTCTGCCCGGCCCCGACCAGGGTCATGGCCGGCGTCATGAAGGCGCCGAGCAGGCCCTGGAACGTGGTGATCTTACCCAGGGTAAAGCTGCCGTCCATCGCCAGGCGCACGCCCAGGAACAGGACCGCGTAATTGCTCACCGTGGTGATAAACTGGGGGATCAGGCCGATGCGGGCATTCAGGGTGGAGAATTTGACCTCCTGGGTGTTGACGGAGGCCTGGTAGCCGCTCCACTTTCTGAAAAAGCCGCTCTCTGCGCCGGAGGCCCGGATGGTCTCCGTCAGGCTGATGCCCGCCATCGTCGCCGCCGCCAGCTTGCCTTCGTCCCGCATCTGCACGCGGGTCAGGTTGACGCGCTTATTGGACAGATACCGGGCCACGAACAGGTTGAGCGTCAGGGAGGTCAGGCCGATCAGCGTCATCAGGGGGCTGTAGCGCAGCATCACCACCAGATAAAAGATCATCATCACCGTGTTCATCGCCAGCGGGGCCACGGTTTTGACCAGCGTGCCCGCGATGGCCGCGTTGGTGCCCTGGCGCTGCAGAATGTCCCCGGTCATGCGCTGGGAAAAAAACGCCATCGGCAGCCGCAGGACCTTCCACATGTACTCGGCGTTGCCCTCGATGGACATTTTCCCGTCGATCTTGAGGGAGTAAATCGTCCGCACCCATTCCACCACGATCTGGAAAACCGCCAGGGCCGCCATCACGATGATGAAGGGCATAAACCAGTCCGGCGCCCGGCCGGTGAGCAGCTCGTCAAAGAAGAGCCGGGACATGACGGGGTTGATGATGTTAAACAGGGAGCCGATCACCGTGGTCAGTATGACGAAGGCCACGGCCGGCTCCGCCCCGCGCAAGCGCTTTCTGGCAAAGGCAATGGTGCTCTTCCTGCGGCCGGAGGGGACAAAGTTCTCTCCCGGCTCAAAGGTCAGGCAAAGGCCGGTAAAGGAGGTGCTGAACTCCTCCATGCTCACGTGCACCACGCCCCGGGCGGGGTCGTTGAGCACGGCGTTCTTCCCCTTGAAGCCGTCCAGCACGACAAAATGGTTAAAGTTCCAGTGGATGATGCAGGGAAAAGAAGCCTGCTTCCTGAGCGCCTCCACTTCCATCTTGTAGCCGTGGACGTCCAGGCCGTAATGCTGGCCGGCCAGGAAAATGTTTTTCATGTTGGAGCCGTCCCGGCTGACCCCGCAGTCCAGGCGGACCTGCTCCAGCGGAATCCATTTGCGGTAATAGGCCAGCACCATCGCCAGACAGGCCGCGCCGCACTCCAGCGCTTCCATCTGCATGATCACCGGCACCTTCGCCACGCCTTTTCGGACAGGCTGTTTCAGTTTCTTGTCTTTCATTTCTTACACCCGAAGCATTTATTCTTCGCCTAAAAGAAAACCAACCGGCGTCGTCGAGTCGGTCACGATGAGGCCGTCATAGGTCCCGTCCGGCAGACCGGCAAAGTCTTTTCCCATTCTGACCAGGATGCCGATCACGCTCTCCGTTTCATAGACGGTTTCCACACTGCCCTTCATCCCCTCAAAGCGCACCGGCATACCGGGCTGCACAACGCCCTTCATTTCCGGGGGCAGCTCAGCGGAGACCTGGGTCCGGGCGTTTTCGCCCTCGCCGGACACCGTGACGCGGACCTGGACAGGCAGGGTCTCCTCCATGGTCGCGCTGGAGGCGTAAAAGACAAACCCCGCCGTGAGGAGAAGCACCGCCGTCAGCACCATCCACATCCTAGGGCTGGTGACGCGCAGATAATCATGAAGGGCTTCGGGAGATGAAAACCGCTCCAGGCTTTCCTTCCGGAACAGCTTTGAATCCATAATCCTCCGCTCCTTTCTGTGTGAACCAGGGAAACATGCTGTTATTGTAAACCAGTTTGACGACCCTGTCAATTTGGAAACATGGCAACCGCATGAATGAATAGAATTTGAAAAACGAAAGTGCAGTGTCCTTCTTTGGGGGTTATGAAGGGGGCTATGCCCCCTTCAGGGAAAACCGCAGGACCGGCTTTGCCGGTTCGAGGAGAATTTTTGCGGAGGTTAGCTTTCCAGGGTCTACCGACCCGTTGTTCGGTGAGGAAGGACCACTGGTCCTTCCTCCGGGCCCTCACAACCCATCCGGGAGCAAAAATTCATTCCTTACGGATTTGCCGCCCGGGAGCATCGAAGATGCGACAGGCAAATCCGCCCAGGGAGTGGTATTGGCGGGGGAAAAATTCCCCCGCCAACAGGCTCACGCATTCATGCGTGAGCCGTGAATTTGGAAAGCTTTTCTATTTCATCAAACGGGAAGCTGTGATATAATAGAGTCTTGCATCCGACTTACCAGGAGGCTTTGCCCATGAAACCTGCATCTTTTTCCAGGCAGGAACTGTTTTCCCGGGTCCCGGTGCCCAAGGCCCTGTGGACCATGGCCGTACCGACCGTCATCAGCCAGCTGATCAACCTGATCTATAACATGGTGGACGCCTATTTTATCGGGCGGACCGGCAATTCCTACATGGCCGCGGCGACCACGCTGACGCTGACGCTGGTCATGCTGAACGTCGCATTGTCGAACCTCTTTGGCATCGGCGGGGGCAGCCTGGTTTCCAGGCTGAACGGCGGCGGCGCGCCGGACAGGGCCCGGCAGGTCAGCGCCTTCAGCGTCTGGGGGGCCGTGGCCATCGCCCTGCTCTATTCCGTCATGACCGGCCTTTTTCTGGACCCGCTGCTCCGCTTCCTCGGCGCGTCGGACCAGACCATCGGCTATGCCCGCAGCTACGCCCTGATCGTCATCGTCATCGGCAGCCTGCCGGCCATCCTCGCCGCCGCCCTGGCCCATCTGCTGCGCAACACGGGCTACGCGGGCAAGGCCAGCCTCGGCCTGAGCGCCGGCGGGATCCTCAACTGCCTGCTGGACCCGCTGTTCATGTTCGTCCTGCTGCCCCGGGGTCAGGAGGTCACCGGCGCGGCCATCGCCACCGCCCTTTCCAACGTCTTCTCCTGCGCCTACCTGCTGATCGCCTACAAGAAGGCCGCCGGGGAATCCCCCCTGAGCCTGCGGCTCAGAGACGCCGCCGCTACCCGAAAAGAGGACAAAAGGAACCTCTTCGCCGTCGGCATCCCCTCCGCCATGCTGACCGGCCTGTTTGACCTGGCCAACATCAGCCTCAACCGCCTGGCCGCCGCCCACAGCGACCTGGTGTTGGCGGGCATCGGCATCGTGATGAAGGTGGAGCGCCTGCCCAACGCCGTCAACATCGGCATCTGCCAGGGCATGCTGCCCATCGTCGCCTTCAACTACGCCTCCGGGGACCACGGGCGGATGCGGGAAACCATCTCCACCGCCCGCAAATGGGGGCTGACCGTATCCCTGCTGTGCATCGTCCTGTTCGAGCTGTTCGCCCCGCAGGTGTCGCGGGCCTTCCTGAGCGTTTCCGTCGGGGACGCCGAGCACGCTGAAAACGCCGTGCGCACGCTGGCCTACGCCGCCCTGTTCCTCAGGATCCGCTGCATCGCCTCGCCCCTGCAGTTTTCCAATTACCACGCGTCCTTCTGCCTGCAGGCCATGGGCGACGGAAAGGGCACCCTGCTCCACGCCTTCGTCCGGGAGCTGGTGTTCTACATTCCCCTGATGACGATATTGGACAAGCTCTTCGGGGAAACCGGCATGGCGGCGGCCCTGCCCGTCGGAGAGGCCTGCGGGGCTGTGTTTGCGGTGTGGCTGCTGAACAGGTGGATTAGGAAGAACAGGCAGCAGGAGGGAAAGGATGCTAATTCGTAATGCTTAATGCGTAATGCGTAATGCTTAATTTATAGACTGGCGAGATCGGAGAAAGAAGTGAGGGACGTGCAGACCATGAAAGAGGAAATCGCTTTTGCGAAAAGAGCGCTCCGGGAGCAGGTCCGCCGGCGGGCGGCTGCGATGAGCGCTCAGGAAGCCGCCGATTCCAGCGGGCGGATCGCCCGGGATGTGCTTTCCTCCCCCTGGTACCGGGAGGCAAGGTCCGTCTTTCTCTATATCAGCGTCGGGAACGAGCCGGACACCCGTTTCATCCTCCGTCAGGCGATGGAAGACGGAAAGGAAGTCTATGTCCCCCGGTGCCGGGAAAAGCCGGTGATGGACGCCGTCCGCCTGACCCAACTGGATGCGCTGCGCTCCAACCAGTACGGCATCCCGGAGCCGGAGGACGGAGAAACAGCGGAGCGGATCGATCTCACCATCGTGCCCTGTCTCAGCATTTCGCCGGCGGGCGACCGCCTGGGCCACGGGGGCGGGTATTACGACGCCTTCCTCCAAACCCATCCCTGTCGGACGCTCTGCCTGTGCCACCGGGCGCTGGTTTTAGAGGACATCCCCCACGGCGAAGAGGACGTCCGAATGGACGCCCTGACCTTCGGGGAGGGCATCATCCTCTGCCGTAAGGGCTGTTAAACTCTCTTTCTACCTTCCGGACCGTTTCCTCGAGGGAAAGTCCCGCGAAATGCTGGGCTCCGAGGTACCGTCCGGATTTTTTGTCGTCCGCGAACACGCCGGCCACGATGCCCGGTATCGCGCTCTCCGGGGCGTTGGGCGCATGGGGCCCGCCCAGGTCGGTGCGGCACCAGCCGGGGTCGGTCAGGTTGATCATCACGTCGGTCCCCTCGACCTTCGAGCCCAGGTCGATGGTGATCTTGTCCAGGGCCGCCTTGCTGGCCGAATAGCCCGCCTGGCAGACGTCCAGGGCGATGCCGCTGGTGGTGTTCAGGATCCGGCCCGTCCCCTTTTTGATCATCTTGGGCAGGAAATGGTAGCAGATCATCGCCGGGGCGATGGTGTTCACCCGGAAGCTGATCTCATAGTCCGAGACAGGGGTCTCAAAATAATCGGTCCTGTAGGCGATCTGCAGGCCCGCGTTATTGAGCACGATGTCCACGTCGACGTTCATCCGGTCGATTTCAGCAAGCATCCGTTCCACCTGAGCAAGGTCGTTCAGGTCCGCCGCGACGGCGCGGGCCTCTACGCCCAGGGCCTTAACCTCGATGACCGCCTTCTCGGTGTGGCTCAGGTCCCTGCTGTGGAGGATCAGGTTGCACCCCTGCTTGGCCATAAACAGGGCCGTCAGATAACCGATGCCCCGGGCCGCCCCGGTAATCAGGGCCCATCTGCCCTTGACTTGATACATGTTGCTTTCTCCCTTCACATCCAAATTTGTCAAAAGAGCCGGCGTTTTACCGCCGGCCCGTGTTTTTACTTTTGTTTTTGTGTTTATTCAGCTAAAGAAGCTGCTTCCTGGCTCAGCGCCCACTTGGCCGCGCATTCCTGCTCGCACCATTCCACGCACTGGTTCCAGCCGTACATGTTCACGCGGGCCTTCATTTCGCTGAGGGCGGCGTTGAACTCGCCGTCGTTCTTGGCGTAGATCGCCTTCCAGGAGCACTGCTTGATGGTGGTCGCGCACTGCTGCCAGATCAGGTCGAGGCTGGAAGAACGGGGGCTCTCGGAATAGTTGATTTCCGGCATGATGGTGTACTTGCCGGCGTTCATGTACTGATCCGCGGAGGCATAGCCGGACCACTTGCGCCAGTCTTCCTGGATCTCATAAGCGGAGGCCTTGACCTCGGATTCCCAGGACGACTTGTTGAAGGTTTCGCCGTTGGCGCCGTCGGGGTTCTCCATGTCCTGCGCCAGGGTCACGTTGTTGATCTGCACGCAGCCGTCGTTAAAGGTGCCGGAGAGGGTGTAGGTCTTGCCGGTCCAGGGGCTGGTCCAGGTCACGCCGTCCATGGACTGGGTGGAGTCGGTGCTGGTCAGCTTGCCCAGCTCGGTGAAATAGGCCAGGCCGTTCTCGTCATAATCCCAGGTCACGCCCTTGGGGCCGTACCACATGGTCATGGAGCCTTCGGGCGTCGCCAGCCAGTCCAGGATCTCCAGGCAGAGCTCGGGATATTCGGTGTAGTTGCCGATGGACCAGACGCGGTTGCCGCCGTTGGTGCCCAGGCCGTAGACGATGGGGCTGGCATCCTTGGGAACCAGAGAATACATCATCTTGCCC
This sequence comes from Christensenella sp. UBA4379, assembly GCA_002391225.1. Taxonomy (GTDB): domain Bacteria; phylum Bacillota; class Clostridia; order Christensenellales; family Aristaeellaceae; genus UBA4246. The sequence goes on along the minus strand of DGRV01000076.1, from coordinate 73,778 downwards.
TGTTCGAGATGATTGGTGGTATTGTAAATGAGAGAGGTGGAATAGTTGAAGATGCCCCAGAAGGTGCCGCCGTTCTTGACCTTCTCACCCATGACGTCATAGGTCTGGGTCATGGAGTTCGGATCCAGCAGGCCGGCCTGATAGAGGCGGTTAAAGAACTTGAGGCACTTGAGGTACGGGCCGTCCTCGTCCAGGCAGGAGACGAACTGGCCGTTATTGGGATTGTAGTAGCCGAAGCCCAGCTCGTCATAGCCGTAATAGGCGGTGCCCAGGGACTTGACGTACATGACCATGTTGCCGTCCCAGTCGGGCCAGATGGAGGTAGCGTAGGTGGGGTTGCCCCTTTCGTCGGTGGGCTCCAGTTCCTTCATCTTCTGCAGGACGTCAAACAGGTCGTCCAGGTTCTTGACTTCCGGATAACCCAGCTGCTTGTACAGGTCCCAGCGCAGGTCCCAGGTATAGAAGAAGGAAGCGTGGCTGCCCTGCTTGAAGGCGACCGCGTGGCCGAAGCCGTGGATGGTATCGTCCCCGGAGACCGCCCGGTTGGCGTTCAGAGCGCCCTGGTAGTTTTCCCAGATGTAAGGGGCGTAGGTCTCGCCCAGGTTGTCCTCTTCCCAGTCGAGCAGCAGGCCCTTTTCCACCGCGTTCTTGTAATCCTGGCCGTTGGCGCCCCAGACAACGATGTCGCCCAGGTTGCCGGAAGCCACACGGGTCTCATAGGTGCCGTCCTGGTCGGGGATAATGTTGAGCTCCACGTTGAACTTGTCCTTGAGCATCACGGCGCCCCAGCCCTGCTGGATACCGGAGAAGTTTGCCAGCTGGCTGTACACGTCCAGCGTAATGGTCGGCCCATCGCGGTCCACTACAGTTTCGGCAATGGCAGCAAACGGCACAACACAGCATACGAGCGCCAGTGCCAGGATCAGGGAAAGGCTTTTCTTCATAGGGTTCATACACTCCTTTCAGTTACAATCTCTCAGCATTTTGAATTATGAATTATGCATTAGGCATTACGAATTATCCTTTGACCGATCCCATCATAATCCCCTTGACGAAGTACCTCTGCATAAAGGGATAGACCAGCAGGATCGGGATGATGGTCACCATGGAGACGGTGTACTTGATGACCTTGGTGTTGAGCAGGCTCTGAGCAGCCGCCGTGTTGACGCCGCCCGCCCCGGCGTTCATGACCGCGCCCAGGTTCGAGGTGGTGTTCAGGTACACATACAGGCGGTGCTGCAGGGTGTAAAGGTCCGGCCGGCCGCTCATCAGCAGAAGGGAATCCTGGAAGGAGTTCCAGTTGCCGACTGCGCCGAAAATGGAGATCGTCGCCAGGATCGGCACCGACAGCGGCAGGATGATCCGCAGGAAGACCTTCGTGGTCGTCGCGCCGTCGATGGTGGCGCTTTCTTCCAGAGAAGCCGGAATCGATTCTATGTAGGTCTTGACCAGGATGATGTTGTACGGGGCGACCATGCCCGGGATGATGTAGGCCAGGAAGTTGTTGGTCAGGCCCAGCATCAGCATGTTCATGTACCAGGGCACGAGGCCGGCGTTAAAGTACATGGTGATGACCAGGGCGCGGTACCAGAGGGAGCGCTTCCACATCTTCCGTTTGGTCACCAGATACCCAGCCCAGGCGGAGGTCAGCACCATCAGCGCCGTGCCAAGGACCGTGCGGGCGACGGTCACGAACAGGGCGTTGCCCAGGTCGGACGCGTTCAGCAGGTTCATGTAGTTGGTAAAATGGATCCCGATCGGGTAGAAGTTGACCAGGCCGGAGGTTACCGCGTCGTTGTTGGAGATGGTGTTGATGAACAGATAGTAGAACGGAAATACGCACAGCAGGGTGAACAGGCTGAACAGCACGATCAGGCCGATTTCAAAGACATGGTCCCCGGCTGACTTTTTGATGTGCATGGGAGCCGCTTCTTTCGCTTTGGCAGTCATCTCTCCACCCCCTTATATGATGCTCTCGCCGCGGAGCAGCTTGGAAATGCTGTTCGCGCCGAAGAGCAGGATCACGCCGACCAGGGACTTGGTAATGCCGACCACCGTCGAAAGCGGGATCTGGCCCGAACCGATGCCGATGTTGTAGACGTACAGGTCCAATACCTCGATCACATCCTTGTTCAGGGCGTTGGAGAAGACCAGGTACTGCTCCATGCCGTTGGAGAGGATGCCGGCGATGCTCATCAGCAGCATGACCATGTAGGTGGGCAGCAGGCCGGGCACGGTGATGTGCCACATGCGCTGGAAGCGGTTCGCCCCGTCCACCGAAGCGGCCTCATACAGCTGCTGGTCGATGCCGGCGATGCCGGCGATGTAGATGATGGCGCTCCAGCCGATGCCCTTCCAGGTGCCCCACAGAAGCATCTTGAGCCAGATGTGGTCGGCGCTGGCCAGGTAGTCGGTGGAGGTGGTCCTCCCCATGACGTTCGTCAGGAAGGAGTTGATAAAGCCGTCGGTAGAGAAAATGGCGTAGGCGATGGCGTAGACCAGCACCCAGGAGATGAAGTTGGGGATGGTGGTGAAGGTCTGCACGAAGCGCTGGAATTTGGAAGACGGGATTTCCGCCAGCAGCACGGCAAAGGCGATGGGCAGCCAGCTGGTCAGGATGCCCAGGCCGGACATCGCCAGGGTGTTGCGCAGGACCCGGACGATGTCTGAGCGCGTCGCCTCGTTGGAAACCAGGGTCTGGAACCAGCGGAAGCCGACGAAGTTCGCCCGGGACAGTTCATCGCCGATCTTGTAATCGAAGAACGCAAAGCGCCAGCCGTAGATCGGCAGGTATGCAAAGACGAAGGTCAGCAGCAGCACCGGCAGGAACATCAGGAAGAGCTTGTAGCGCTCTTCCATTTCCATCTTTTCTTCTTTTTCCTTTTTTGTCAGCAGGAAGAAAAGCAAGAAGGATGTCAGCAGGATCAGACCGGCAACCACGGCGAATACCGTCATGGACTGGGGCATGGAGCCGTCGGCGGTGATTGGGGTGGCGCGGCTCACCTTGTTGTTTTCGGTGACGAAGGTATAGACCGCCTGGTATCTGCGCCAGATCATGAAGAGGCCGCCGAGCATCACCATGCTCCCGCTCATAGGAAAGTAGATTCCCGTTTTCTTCATGCGGTTGTTGCCGGCGCTCATGCAGCCACCAACCGCGCACAGCAGGATGCCGATCAGGATGATCAGGCAGCCCGTCATCACAGAGCGGATATCACCCTCGGTGATGGCGTTCCTGGAGATGGCGCTTTTGAGCTGGGTTGCGATATTGTCGTAGGAAAAGGCAGTGGTAAACAGGGAGGCGTTTTCATTGACCTGTTTCAGGATCCGCCCGGGATTGACCGGGGAGAAAAAGACCATCATTCCCGCCAGCAGAATGACGATGCGGTGAATCCAGTAGGGAACCAGGAAACCGTACTCCCGCTTCTCTGCTGTTTTAAAGCTTTTCACAGCTGTCTGCATTGTTTTTCTTCCTTATTTATGAGGCGAAAGCGGAGGGAGCGGGCCGCGGGGCCTGCTCCCTTCCGTCTGAATGGATGATGGATTACTCGCCCATGCCGCTCACGGTGAAGGTGATGGAAATCGTCGTGTCAGGTCCGGGCACGGTGTAGCCGAAGGGCTCGCTGGAACGGTTGTAGGTGTCCACCACTACCAGGCGGACATAGTCGCCGGAAACGTCCACGTCGGTGTATTCCTGGGTGCGGGCGTCGCCGATCTTCGTCTTGACGTCGGAGATGGTCAGGAAGCCGTCGGCCACCAGCTTGCTGGGGATGTTGGTGGAAACGAAGAGGAGGTTGAAGGCGGCGGTACTGCCAAAGCCCATGTCGCCGGTGGTCAGGGAGACGGTGTATTCGCCGTCCGCGGTGATATCAGCGTCCACGAAGGTGCCGCCGTAGTCCACGGCGTTGTTGCTCTCGTCCCAGCCGGTCAGGCGGTAGAAGAAGGGATTCTCGGTATCATTCAGGCCGTAGCTGTCGTTCCAGGCGTTGCGGAAGACGTAGGTGTCCTTGCCCTGGACGCCGATGTAGGCCTTGAAGCCTTCGGCCATGAGGGCCTTGGCGTCGTCTTCCGTCATGGGAGCGTCCGCGTCCTGGGCGGCGGCCACGCCGTAGATGTAGTCGAAGGTCACTTCCATGGTGGACACTTCGGCGAAGGCTTCCTTGTCCACGATGATGGCGGCGGCGCCTTCCAGGTCGCCGTCGGCGCGGCGGGCATCGGCGGGCACTTCGCTGACCCATTCGTTATAGAGGTTTTCGCGGGTCTCGATCTTGTCGTCAGAGGAGGTATAGCCCTTGCCCAGCGTCAGCTCCTCGCCGTTGACCTTGACGGACTTGACGTCGATGAAGTAGCCGGGGAAGTTGACTTCGCCCTTCTTGACGCCCACGGCGGTAAAGGCGATGCCGTTGGCCGGGGTGGCGAAGCTCAGGGAAACGGTGTAGGTGCCGGGGCCGTCGACGGTGACGTCGGTGGCGGTCACGCCCTCCGCCGGGCTTCCCCAGTACTGGGCGGTCCAGGCGGAATCAGCGAACATGATGTAGGCGGTGTCGGTCACGGGGATGAGGGAGAAGTCGATTTCCACGGTCTTGACGGAGGCGAAGGCTTCCTTGTCCACGATGATCCAGGAAGCGCCTTCCAAATCGCCGTCAAAGCTGCGGGCGTCCTTGGGCAGCTCGCTGACCCATTCGTTGTAGACGTTCATGCGGGTCTCGATGCCGTTGTCAGAGGAGGTATAGCCCTTGCTGAACGCAACGTCTTCGCCGTTGACACGGATGGCGTTGATCTTGAGATAAGCGCCGGGATAGGTGATTTCGCCCTTCTTGAGGCCCAGGGCGGCAAAGGCCAGGCCCTGCGCTTCGGTCGCGAATTCCAGGCCCACGGTATAATCGCCAAAGCCGGTGATTTCCGCTTCGGTGGCGGTCACGCCCTCCGCGGGCGTGCCCCAGTACTGGGCGGCCCAGGCGGAATCAGCGTACATGATGTAGGCGGAATCCACGCCGTGCTTGAGGACGGAGAAGTCGACTTCCACGGACTTGACGTTTTCAAAGGCCGCCTTATCCACGATGATGGGAGAAACGCCTTCCAGGTCGCCGTCAAAGCTGCGGGCGTCCGCGGGAACTTCGCTGACCCATTCATTGTAGATGTTCATGCGGGTCTCGATCTTGTCGTCAGAAGAGGTGTAGCCCTTGTTGAAGGCCACCGCCTCGCCGTTGACGCGGATGGCGTTGATCCTGAGGTAGTAGCCGGGGAACAGGTTTTCGCCGTCCTTGAGGCCCAGGGCCGCAAAGGCAAGGCCCCGCGCCGTGTTGGCGAATTCCAGGCCGACGGTGTAATCGCCCTCGCCGGTCACGGAGGCGTTGGTGGCGGTCACGCCCTCCGCGTCGGAGCCCCAGTACTGGGCGGCCCAGGCGGAATCAGCGTACATGATGTAGGCCATGGCGGCGGGCTTGGGTTCTTCCGCCGGTTCTTCTTCAGGCTCTTCCGCGGGGGCTTCCGTCGGTTCGGACGTCTGCGGCAGTTCCGCCGGGCCGAAGGTCCAGGCCATCGCGCCGGTCACGGTGGAAAGCAGGAGCGCTGCGGTCAGCAAAAGGGACAACCATTTTTTCATTGTCGATTCCTCCTCTTGTTCTATTGAATACAAAATAATCTATGGCGATCCGGCAGAGCCGGTTTCACCCCAAGGTAGCTTTGGGCGGCAGGGTATCCCCCTGAAGCATCGTCCCCGGGACGATCACTTCGCCGGGCTCCCAGTTTTCCACCTGGCCCAAAATGCGGTCCAGCAGCCGGTCCACCGCCAGCCGGCCGATGGTTTCCGTATCCTGCCGGTAGGTGAACAGCCGCGGGTAAAAATAGGAGGACGGCCCGATTCCGTCATAGCCGACGGCGGCGAAGCAGTCCCTGAGGCACAGCCCCCGCTGGCGCAGCTGGTCCATGACGCCCATCAAAGAAAAATCGTCCGGAAAAAAGACGCAGTCCGGCGGAACGCTGAGCTCCGTCAATGCCTTTGCCTCCCGCCAGGAGGAGGCCGCGTGGCGGAAGCGGGCCGAGCGGATATATTCGGGCCGCTTGATTAGGCCGCATTCCTGAAGGCCTGCCTCAAAGCCGGCCAGACGCTCGTCCGTCACATAGCCCGCTTCCCCGTGGATGAAGGCCAGGCGGCGGTACCCGCGGGCATAGGCTTCCCTCACCAGCTGTTTCATGCTGCCCAGGTTGTCGTTGGCCACGGTGTCGCAGCCTTTCTGGGCATAGTCGATCACGATGCAGGGCAGGGGGCCGGCCAAAATGCGCTGCACGCCGGTTTCCTGCCAGCGGCAGGAGACCAGCACCACCCCGTCCAGGTTGCGGCGGGCGGCGTGCTCGGGATATTCGGCGTTCCCGTCCTGCGTGTTGTGCGACAGGAAAGCCAGATCGAACCCCCGCTCCTCCGCCCGGCGGCGGATTCCTTCGATCACCAGGGAAAAATATTCGTGATCCATCCGGTCCTCATAGAGAATGCCCAGCATGAAGGACCGGTTGGTCTTCAGCGCCCTGGCGGCCGCGTTGGGCAGATAGCCCATCTGGGCAGCGGTCCGGCGAATCCGCTCCACCTGCGCGGGGCTGATATCCCCGCTGCCGTTCAGGGCTCTGGATACGGTTGCCACTGAAACGCCGCACACAGACGCAATGTCTTTCAGTGTGATCATCCTGTTGTCGCTCGATTCCGTAATCGTTTGCAGGACCTATTTTATCCCTTTTTTTCCATTTCGTCAATCTGTTTTTTACAGGTTTCCAAAGAATTCACACATCCCTGCGGCTTGCAATCCAACATAACCTGTGCGATAATAAAGCGACCTTTCAATCACAGGAGGAATGGACGAATGGCGGCGGGCATCTGGGTAAGGCTGGTGCGGCACGGACGGACCGTGCGGGACGAAATGATCCCCTGCGGCAGGCAGGACTGGGAAGAAGCGCTGACGGAGGCCTGCCGCCGGCTGGACCTGCAGCGGCCCTGCGTCCTGCCCCGGCACGAGCGGGACTTTGAGCAGTTCAGCCTGGTCCGCTTTACGCCGGAGCATTTCATCGAAAGCGTCCATTTCGACCGCATGGAGATCGAATACATCGACCCGGACAGCCACTCCTCCAAGCCCGTCAACGAGAAGTACTTATAATATGATGAAAAAAGGTTTTTTGATCGTCCTGACGCTTTTGCTTCTCATCGCTACTGCAAACGCCCTGGGCGAAGTCGTGTTCAGCGAGGTCATGGCGCAGAACGGCGTCTGGCAGGACGGCCACGCCTACGACTGGGTCGAGCTGTACAACGGCGGCTCCCGCCAGGAGGACCTGAGCGGCTGGTTTTTGAGCGACACCAGGTTTGACCTGACCCGCTGGTCCTTTCCCCAGGGAACCAAGCTCAAAAAGGGCGAATACCTGACCGTCTACTGCACCGGGGACAGTTCCCTGTCCAAGGGCAAAAACAAGACCTTCTACGCCGATTTCAAAATCTCCGCCAAGGGCGGGACCCTCTACCTGAGCGACGCGGAGGGGAACCTCGTGCAGTCCCTCAAGCTGCCCCGGCAGTACGGGAACGTGAGCTACGGCCTGTCCGCGGACGGGGCGGCTTACGGCTTTCTGGAAAACGCGACGCCCGGCAAAAAGAACAACGCACCCGTCTTTTCCGCCCGGCTTTCGGAGCCTGTGCTCAGTCCCGCCGGCGGGATGTTTGACGGTACCGTGACCATCACCGCCACCGGGGAAGAAGGCGCCGTTCTTCGCTACACCCTGGACGGAGAAACCCCCACGGAAAAATCCCCCGTTTTTCCCGAATCCGGGCTCGAAATCAGCAAAACCACCCCCCTTCGGGTGAAGGCCTTTTCGGACAGTCTGGTCTCTTCCCCCTGCGCCGGCGGCACCTATCTGATCGGCGAGGACCTGCACACCCCGGTCGTCTGCCTGATTTCGGACGACAAATACCTCTTTAACGCCAAAACCGGGGCCCTGGTCAAGGGAAACGGGTCTGTGCCCAATTACGAAAAGGAACTGGAATACCCCGTCCACATCGAGTATTTCAACGAATACGGCGTCTGCGAGATCAGCCAGACCGGTTCCTTTACGGCCGCCGGCCATTCCGCCCGGCAGAACACCCAGCGCTCCATCGCCCTGTACGCACGCAAGGCCTATGGGCCGGAAGCCTTCGATTTCAATCCTTTCCCCCACCGGGATTATCAAAGCTATCACTCCCTGCTGCTGCGCTCCACCAACTCGGACGCCTTTTTCTGCCGTCTGCGCGACGTGGTGGGCACCGCCCTGGCCGAAGGGGAGGAGCTCTGCTATCAGGACGCCCTGTGCATCCAGGTCTACATCAACGGCCGGTACTGGGGGCACTATAACCTGCGGGAAAAGATCAACAAATACATGGTCGCCCAGTGGGAAGGCGTCACCGACGAGGACGAGATCGACAGCATCGACGTGATCTCCCGCACGGGCACCGAGCGCTTTACCTCCAACGGTTCCGGGGAGGACTGGGTGGCCCTGGCCGATTTCTGCAAGAAAAACGACCTGAACGACCCGGAGAACCTGGCTTACGTCACCGACCGGCTGGACGTGGACAGCCTCTTTACCCACGCCGCCTACCAGATCATCCTGGGCAACAAGGACTTTACGAACGTCCGCCTCTACCGGGTGCCGGGGGGCAAATGGAAGTACCTCCTGTTTGACGTGGAGGCCTGCTTTAACTCCGTGCAGAAAACGCCCCTTGAATACTACATCAAGCCCGTCAAGGGCAAGATCCAGGGCTTCCGGCACGAGCCCTTAAACGCCCTGCTCAACGTGCCCGAAATGAAGGCCGCCTTCCTGACCCGGGTGGCGGAGATCATGGAGAAGCATTTTTCCTGGCCGGACGTCCGGGCCGTCTTCGACCAGTGGGAGAGCGACATCGGCGCGATCCTCCCCCGCCACATCGAGCGGTGGAAGAACCTGACGATGGAGAAGTGGGACAAGAACATCCGCTCCGCCCGCTACTACGCCCGGGTGAGGCCGCTGAAGGTCCCCGCCCTGCTCCAGACCGCCATGAAGCTGACGGATGCCGAGGTCGAAACCTACTTTGGTGAAACCCTCCGCCTGCTCAACGAAACCAACGCCGCCGACTGAAGGAGCCCTGATGCGATGAAGAATAAAAACCTGGCGATCCTGTCCGTCTTAGGGACGCTGATCCTGCTGGCCCTGGTTGCCAGCCTCCTGGTCCCGAAAACCGCTCCGGTCGTTCAGAAGGACGTCAACGAGCTGCAGATGGAGTTTGAGCCTTCTTCCGCCTTGCCCCACGTCCACAGGCACGGACTTTCCGCCCTGCTTTCCCCCTCCGCCCACGCCGAGGAAGAAGGAAAGGAAGCCGTCCCCACGGCCGCCCCTCTTTCCGACAGCGAAGTCCGGGCTTATCTGGTGATCACCGTCGACAACACCACCTATTCCCCCCTCCCCCTCCGGCAGGAAGGAAATTACACCATCCGCCAGGAGGGCGGCGCCAAGGTCAACGTGATCCACGTGACGCCGGACAGCGTGACGATGGCCTCCTCCACCTGCGACAACCAGCTCTGCGTGGGCGAAGGCACCGTAACCCTGGACAACAAGGACACCCGCATCCTGGGCGGCTACATCATCTGCCTGCCCAACAAGGTGACGCTGGAGCTCTATTCCGCGGAGGAAATGGCCGAACTGCTGAGTGCATCTTGACAAAACAAGATCGACAGGGTATACTTGAATCAAGATCAGGAAACTGATTGGGGCTGGTCGAAAGACCCGGGTCCATCTGCTGGCGGGTAAGACACCCGCCTTTATTGTATTCTGGAGTCTTGCATGAGGGAATTGAGCATTTTCATCGATGAGAGCGGAGACTTTGGAGAATACGCCAGTATCTCTCCATACTATATTGTCGCGCTGATCCTGCATCATCAGGAATTGGACATTTCCGAGCAGCTGAAAAAGCTTGAAATCTCATTGGCGGACGCTGGTTTTCCTCATCATTGCATCCATGCAGGTCCTCTGATCCGGCGGGAAAACGAGTATGCCTTTGAAAAGCTGTCTACCAGGCAGGGGATTCTAAAGAGACTCATGGCGTTTATCCGTCATATTGATATTCAGTACACCACGGTTTATATTGAGAAAAAGCATATGACGGACGCCGTTGATACCGCGGGAAAGCTCAGCAAACAGTTGTCCAGGTTCATCCGGGAGCACGACGCGCTGTTTCGATCCGCCAATTCCGTCAAGGTCTATTACGATAACGGACAGGTAGAGCTCACAAAGATCATCTCCTCCGTATTCAACACACTGTTAGAAGAGGTCACATTTCGCAAAGTGATCCCCGCAGATTACAGGCTTTTCCAGGTGGCCGATCTCGTGTGCACCATGACGCTGCTTCGGCTGAAACTGGAAACGCATTCCCTGTCAAAATCCGAAATTCTGTTCTTTGGCGATGAACGAACCTTAAAAAAGAACTATCTAAAGCCGCTTTCCGAAAAGTACATTTCCTGAAAGGACAGACCAGTGAATAAAAAACAATCCGGCATGTCCGTGGAAAAGGTGGCCCTGAGCGGGCTGCTGCTGGCCATCATGCTGATTCTGGGCTACATCGAGTCCCTGATTCCGCCCATCGTTCCCATCCCCGGGGTCAAGCTGGGCCTGAGCAACGGGGTGCTGTTGTTTTCCCTGTACCTGCTGAACATCCCCATGACCCTGGTGCTGATGGCCCTCAAGGTGCTCTTAAGCGCCCTGATGTTCGGGAACATCAATTCTATGATGTTCGCCCTGTCCGGCGGGGTGCTGAGCCTGCTGGTGATGATCCCGTTGAGCCGGATGAAGGACGTCAGCGTCATCGTGGTCAGCATGGCCGGGGCCGTCTTTCACAACGTGGGCCAGGTGCTGGCCGCCTTTATGCTGATGCCGGAGGTTGCCCCCAGAACCCTGCTTTCCTACCTGGCCGTCCTGATGGCCGTCGGCCTTCTGACCGGAGCCCTCACCGGCGTATTGGCCCGGGAGGTGCTCAAGCGGATGAAGGGTTTCAAGCTCCGGTAAAAAATGTTTTTTCCGAATGAACCGATAAATATAGACGATCTGGGAAGAATTCTTCGGATTCTTCCCTTTTTTTATCTGGAGCGTTTTTTACGCATGATCAATCTCCTGTTATATCAGCCGTTTTTGACATTTGTCTAACAAATCTCTTGTTTCGCCGCAGGGGTTGACATTTTTCATAATATTCCGTATAATTATGGCGTTTTCCTGTTGAATGTTCGGGTTTTTACGGGAGGAAGCTTCATGCGGGAACTGGCAGACGCCATACGGACCTACGGCCGGGGCATCGGAAAGGACATCGTCAAGGTCGACATGTTCCTCAATCACCGGATCGACACTGGTCTTTTGTACAGGATGGGCGAAGCGCTGGCCGAGCATTTCCTGCCCGAGCGGCCGACCATGGTGCTGACGGTGGAAGCCAGCGGCATTGCCATCGCCATCGCCGCCGCCCACGCCCTGGGCGATCTGCCGGTGGTGTTCGCCAAGAAATCCGCCGCCGTCAACCAGTCCGGCGACATGGCCCAGGCCTCCGTGTACTCCTTCACCCACAAATGTGAAAACCACATCCTGGTGGACAGGCGCTACATTCCCATCGGCAGCAGGGTGCTGATCGTGGACGACTTCCTGGCGGACGGCAACGCCGTGCGCGGGATGATGGACATCGTCCACCAGCTGGGCGGGAAGACGGTCGGCGTCGGCATTGCCATTGAAAAGGGCTTCCAGGACGGCGGGAAAACCCTGCGCCAGATGGGCGTGAACCTCATGAGCCTGGCAATCGTTTCCGGCATCGAGGACGGCAAAATCCTCCTGGCCGAAGACGGTTCCATATAAACTCCCTGTTTTCTACACGAATCAGAAAAGGAGAAATTCAAATGAAGAAGATCGCCGCTCTGCTGCTTGCCCTGGTACTGTGCCTGGGCTGTGTTTCCGCTTTCGCCGACGACGTCAAGCTCGGCGTCATCCTGCTGCACGACGAATTTTCCACCTATGACCTGAACTTCATCAACGGCGTCAACGAAGCCAAGGAAGCCCTGGGCCTTTCTGACGACCAGGTGGTCATCGTCCGCAACATCCCCGAATCCGAAGCCTGCGCCGAAACCGCCCGCGACCTGGTGGACGAAGGCTGCACCATCATCTTCGCCGACAGCTTCGGCCACGAGAGCTTCCTGCTGGAAGTGGCCAAGGAATTCCCCGAAGTGGAATTCGCCCATGCCACCGGCACCATGGCCCACACTGAAAAGCTGGCCAACTTCCACAACGCCTTCGCTTCCATCTATGAAGGCCGCTACCTGGCGGGCGTCGCCGCCGGCATGAAGCTCAACGAGCTCAAGGAAGCGGGCAAGCTCAAGGGCGAAAAGCCCCTGATGGGCTATGTCGGCGCCTTCACCTACGCCGAGGTCATCTCCGGCTACACCAGCTTCTACCTGGGCGCCAAGTCCGTCTGCCCTGACGTCGAGATGAAGGTCCAGTTCACCGGCTCCTGGTACGATGAAAAGGAAGAAAAGGCCGCCGCAGAAGCCCTGATCGCCCTGGGCTGCGACCTGATCAGCCAGCATGCCGATTCCATGGGCGCCCCCACCGCCTGCGAAAACGCCGGCATCCCCAACGTTTCCTACAACGGCTCCACCGTGGAGAGCTGCCCCAACACCTTCATCATTTCCTCACGCATCAACTGGGCGCCCTACTTTGAGTACATGATCAACCAGAAGAACGCCGGTGAAGCCATCGACACCGACTGGGTCGGCTCCATCGAAACCGGTTCCGTCGTGCTGACCGACGTCAACGCCCAGGCTGCCGCCGCCGGCACCGTGGAAGCCATCGAAGCCGTGAAGGCTGAGTTCGCCGCCGGCACCCGCAAGGTGTTCGATACCGCCACCGAAGGCTTCATCACCGTGAACGGCGCTGCCCTGACCAGCTACATGGCCGACGTGGACACCGACGCTGCTTTCACCAAGGACACCGAAGCGGTTTCCGACGGTTACTTCCATGAGTCCGAATACCGCAGCGCTCCCTACTTCGACGTCACCATCGACGGCATCGAGCTGCTGAACAGCGCGTTCTGATTTTTCCGCGCGGCTGAAAAAACCGCGCATTTCACGGACTGCCGCCCCGTTTGGGGCGGCAGTCCTAAACCTTTTTTTCGGAGGAAAACCTGTGGAAAAGCAGCTTGCGCTTGAAATGCGCGGCATCACCAAGACATTCGGCAGCGTCGTCGCCAACGACCACGTGGACCTGGACATTTACCGGGGAGAAATCCTCTCCATCCTGGGCGAAAACGGCTGCGGCAAAACGACCCTGATGAACATGATCGCCGGCATCTACTACCCCGACGAAGGCACCATCCTGATCGACGGGCAGGAGGTGGTCATCCGCTCCCCCAAGGACGCCTTTGACCACAAGATCGGCATGATTCACCAGCACTTTAAGCTTGTGGACCTGTTTACCGCGGCGGAAAACATCGTCCTGGGCGTACACGAGGAAGGCCAGTACGACCTCAGGGAAGTCAACGCCCGCGTCCGCGCCATCGCGGACCGCTACGGTTTCCATATCGACCCCGAAAAAAAGATTTACGACATGTCTGTCTCCGAAAAGCAGACGGTGGAGATCATCAAGGTCCTCTACCGCGGGGCGGACATCCTGATCCTGGACGAGCCCACGGCCGTGCTGACCCCGCAGGAGATCGACCGGCTCTTCGACGTTCTGAGGATGATGCGGCGGGACGGCAAGTCCATCGTCATCATCACCCATAAGCTCAACGAGGTGCTCGAGGTCAGCGACCGGGTCGCCATCCTGCGCCGCGGCGTCCATATCGCCACGGTGGAGACGGCCCATACGAACGAGGCGGAGCTGACCGAGATGATGGTCGGCAAGAAGGTGGACCTCAACATCCAGCGCAGCGCCCCCAAGGACCCTGCCCCCCGGCTGGTGGTCTACGGCCTCAACGTGTACGACAGCGAGGGCGTCCATGTCCTCAAGGACATTTCCTTTACCGCCAACGGCGGGGAAATCCTCGGCATCGCCGGGATCGCCGGCAGCGGGCAGAAGGAGCTGCTGGAGGCCATCACCGGCCTGCAGACCGTCCGCAGCGGGGAGATCGTCTTCCACAACCCGAAAAAGAACAAGCCGGTTTCCTTCTACCATAAGAGCCTTGCCCGCGTCGAGGAGCTGGCCGCCCAGGGGGCCTTCCATGACCCGAGCGGAAAGCCGATTTCCTTTGCCGGAATGAAAAAAAGCGAGATCCGCCGATTGGTCAACGACGGCCAGGTGCTCTTTAACGAGGACGAGATCATGAGCCTCAAGGGCCGGGACCCGCTCGAAATCCGCCAGCTGGGCATCCATCTGTCCTTCGTACCGGAGGACCGGCTGGGCATGGGCC
>DGRV01000076.1:7494-59311 GCA_002391225.1 Christensenella sp. UBA4379 | reverse complement strand
GGCATGGGCCTGGTGGGCAGCATGGGCATCACCGACAACATGATGCTCCGCTCCTATCGGAAGGGCCCCCTCCACACCCTGGTGGACCGCAGGAAGCCCAAGGCGCTGGCCGAGCAGATCATCAAGGAGCTGGAGGTCGTCACCCCCGGCCCCTCCACGCCGGTCCGCCGCCTGTCCGGCGGCAACGTGCAGAAGGTGCTGGTCGGCCGGGAAATCGCCTACACCCCGAAGGTGCTGATGGCCGCCTACCCGGTGCGCGGGCTGGACATCAATTCCTCGTACACCATTTACCGCCTGCTCAACCGGCAGAAGGAAAACGGCGTCGCCGTCCTCTTTGTCGGCGAGGACCTGGACGTCCTGCTGGCCCTGTGCGACCGGATCATGGTGATCAACTCCGGCGCCATCACCGGCATCGTCGACGCCCGGACCGCCGTCAAGGAAGAGATCGGCCTGCTGATGACCAAATCGACCCGCGGACGAAAGGAGGATGCCTGAGATGGCCGGAACGCACAATGCCGAAACCCGCGAGCCCCTCGTCCACCTGAGCAGGCGCGCGTCCACCCCCGCCTGGCGGGCCTGGACCATCCGCCTGATCGCCCTGGTCCTGGGCCTCCTCGTCTGTGGGGCCGTCGCCTTCATCCTGATCGACAAGCTGCGGGACGACCCCGGCAAAATCGGCGATTTCTTCTACGCCTTCATCAAAGGTTCCTTCGGCACCCCGCGGAAGCTGTGGAAGATGCTCAAGAACCTGTCGATCCTGCTGTGCATCGCCCTGGCCCTGACCCCCGCCTTCCGGATGCGATTCTGGAACATCGGCGCGGAAGGGCAGACGCTGATGGGCGTCCTGGGCGCGATCACGGTGGACTTTTACCTGGGAGGCAAGATTCCGGAAGGCCTGCTGCTGGTCCTGATGCTGCTGGCGGCCCTCCTGTACGGCTCCCTCTGGGCCCTGATCCCCGCCATTTTCAAGGCCAAGTGGAACACCAACGAAACCCTCTTTACCCTGATGATGAACTACGTAGCCACCTTCGTGGTCTCCTACTTCCTGGTCATCTGGGTGCCCAGCGGCTCCTCCTCCCTGGCCAAGCTCAAGTACGGCAAGCTCCCCTCGGTGGTCAACGACTATTTCGTCATCATCATGGTGGCCCTGGCGCTGACGGTGGGCCTGTACGTCTACCTGAACTACTCCAAGCACGGCTATGAAATCAGCGTCGTCGGCGAAAGCGTCAACACCGCCAAATACGTCGGCATCAACGTAAAGCGCGTCATCATCCGCACGATGATGTTAAGCGGCCTGCTCTGCGGTCTGACCGGCTTCCTGATCGCCTCCGGCCTGGACCGGACCATCACCACCGACTCCGTCGGCGGCCAGGGTTTCACCGCCATCATGGTCTCCTGGCTGGCCAATTTCGACCCCCTGATGATGGTGGTGACCTCCGGCCTCATCCAGATCCTCAACCAGGGCGCGGCCCAGATCAGCCAGGACTTTAACGTCTCCGGCGCTCTGCCGGACGTCATCGTCGGCATCATCCTCTTCTTCATCATCGGGTGCGAGTTCTTCATCAACTATCAGCTCCACTTCCGGCATCATTCCAACAGGGAGGCGGCAAAATGAACATCTGGCTGAACTTTTTAGTGGACTCCCTGGCCTTCGGAGCCACCTTCATGTACGGCTCCACCGGCGAAATCCTCACCGAAAAAGCCGGGCATCTGAACCTGGGCATCCCCGGCATCATGTGCATGGGCGGCGCGGGCGGCTGCATGATGCTGAACCTGATCGGCACCTCCTCCCTGCCCCCCTTCCTGATCGTGATCCTGGGCATCCTTTCGTCCCTGGCTGCGGCCATGCTGATGGGGCTGATCTATTCCTTCCTGACCGTCACCCTGCGCGCCAACCAGAACGTAACCGGCCTGGCCCTGACCACCTTCGGCGTCGGCCTGATGAAAGTCATCATGAGCAAGCTGAGCCCGACCGTGTACCTGGTCATGCCCAAGGCCTATTACCGCTGGCCCTTTGCCGGGCGGCAGGACAGCCTTCAGTGCCTGGGGGTCATGTTCTTCCTGGGACTTTTGATCGCCGTCGCCGCCAGCTGGGTGCTGTACCGCACGAAGGTGGGCCTGCACCTCCGGGCCGTGGGCGAAAACCCCGCCACAGCGGACGCCGTGGGCATCAACGTGACCCGCTATAAGTACGTGGCCACCTGCGTGGGCTCCGGTATCGCCGGGCTGGGCGGGTTCTACTACATCATCGACTACATGGCCTCCCAGGAGGCCTACCTGAGCCTGGAGGCCTTCGGCTGGCTGAGCATCGCCCTGGTCATCTTCGCCCTGTGGCGGCCCCACCGCACCATCATCGGCTCCACCATCTTCGGCTTCCTGTTTTCCTGCTCGAGCTTCATCACCAACCTGTCCTTCGTGCAGGTGACGATGGCGGCCAAGCCCCTGCTCAAAATGCTGCCTTATGTATTCACCATCATCGTCCTGATCATCTCCTCCATCCGCAACAAACGAGAAAACCAGCCCCCGGAGAGCCTGGGACTGGCGTATTTCAGGGAGAACAGATAAGTCGCATAAAACAGGAGGGCTATGGCAAACGCATCTGCCATAGCCCTCCTGTTTCTATTTTTCACCGTTCGTCGAAAGTATAGCTGATTCCCTCCCGGATCATCTTTTGCCAGTTCCGTTCGTGACGGAGAATCCGGATGATATATACCGTTTTCCTGACGTCATCGATATAATAGAAGATCACGGATGGACTGAACACCTTTTTCAGGATCAGTTTTTTCCGATAATAGATCCCCGTTCCGGAATAATGACGAAAATCTGTTCCGAGAGTTGCCCCTTCTTCTTGGAGGTCATCCATAAACCGATCGGCGCGTTCCTGCCCGAAACGTGATTCGATATAATCCGCTATGTCCGCGGCGTCATAGATCGCCTCGCGGGACCATGCCACCTCGTACTCATCCATGGACGGCTTCTCCCATGGCGGGCGATACCACCCGGCGATCCTCCCTGATTCTTCTGATTTCCTGGATAGCTTCCTGATGGGGAAGGGTTCTTCCGGCTTCGATATCTTCCAGTCCTCTGTTCAGCATCCGCAGCAGATTCGGGTCTGTTTCCGATGCATCCCGAACAATGATTTTATCGTTTCTCATAGGATGTGCCTCCTTCCACAAATCTATTATATCAAATCCGGTCAATCATCTCAACCTGAATTTTATGCGCCTTCCATACCGCCTGATGCTCTGTGTGTTTTCTCAGGTAATGATGTCAATGATTCAGCCTATTTTGACAGGATCGGCCTCTTGGCCGGAATGCCCGGACGCCTTGGGTATTTGTCCGGCGTGGGGGCGGTTTTTTCCGCCGCTAAGAGGAGGCGCTCCTCCCCGGGGTACGGGTAGGGAAAAAGGGACAGGGCGGCGGAGCCCAGGACCTCCGCGGCGGCCCGGGCGTCTTCCGCTTCCTGGATGGCGCCGGGGCCCTTCCAGCAAAGGGCGAAGCCGCCTGTTTTCGTCAGCGGCAGCAGGTATTCCAGCAGCACCGGGGCGGCGGCCACCGCGCGGGACACCGTCCGGTCAAAGCTCTCCCGAAGGCGGCGGTCCTGCCCGGCTTCTTCCGCCCTGACGCAGAGGATCCGGACGTTGGGAAGCTCCAGCCTGTCCCGGACGGCCTCCAGGAAGTCGCAGCGCCGGCGCATGGACTCAATCAGCGTGACCGACAGATCCGGCCGGAAAATGGCGATGGGCAGGCCGGGCAGGCCCGCCCCCGTCCCTACGTCGGCCAGGGAAGCTTCCTTTGGAAACAGCTCCGGATACCGGCAGACCGGCAGCAGGCTGTCCCCCAGATGGCGCAGCCCGATCTCCTCCTCCGGTACGCTCGTCAGGTCCATCCTTTGGTTCCACTCGACCAGCATCTCCCGGTAGACGGACAGCTTTTTTAGCGTGTCCGGCTTGATTTCAGCGCCTTGCGCCGGCAGCAGCGCGGTCCATTTTTCCATTTCGTCCTCCCATGGCCAGAATCTCCAGCATGACCTTTTCCAGCCCACCTTCCGCCTGAATCCGGCCGGATTTGATTTCAAATTCTGCCTGCACGCAAAGCTGGGGCATCCGGGCCATTTCCTCCATGGAAAACCGTCTGGCAAGCATCTGCGTCTGGCGGACGACAAAGTCCGGCGTTCCGACCGTCCGGGCGATCTCCGTTTCCCGCGCCCCCGCCCGGCTGAGCGCCGCTACCTTGAGCAGCTGGCGGCACTGATTCCCCAGCAGGGACAGCAGGCCCACCCGGTCCTCTCCGTCCTGCAAAAGGGCCTCCAGCATCCGGAAGGCCTTGGCCGCGTCCCCGGACAGCACCGTCCGGGACAGGTCGAACACCTTGTATTCCAGGTTCTGCGTCACCACGGCGTCCAGGGCTTCCTCGTCCGCCGTCCCGCCGGGGCCGACGTAGTCGCACAGCTTCTCCGTCTCGCTCTGAATCTGCGTCAGGGAGTTGCCGGTCCTGAACACCAGCCGGGTCGCCGTTTCGTCCGAAATCGTCACCTTGTTTTCCCTGCACCGGCGGACGATCCATTTCCGAAGGTCGTCCTCTGACTGCCTTTCAAAGGAGCAAATGACGCACCGGCCGGAGGAAACATTGTCCTTGAGGGCCTTGTACAGGCGCTTTCGCTTGTCCGCCGCCCCGCGTACCCAGAACACGATCACCGTGGTGTCGGGCAGCTGCGAAAGATAGCGGGCCAGCTTGTCCGCGTCGTCCGCCTGGCCTTCCTCGCCGGCCTTGGGGCCGCTTCCCAGGAGGTGGCTGTCTTTGACGATCAGCAGGCGGCGGTCGGCCATCAGGGGCAGGGTTTCGGCGGCCCGGATCACTTCGTCCGCCTCCGGGTCGGTCAGACGGGTTTCGTTCAGCTCCCGCATGGGGCCGTCCAGCACCGCGGCCCGCAGGTCCGAAAGGGCCTTTTCCTTGACGAATTCCTCCTCGCCCTCCAGGCAGTAGCAGGCATAGAGCTTCCCGGCCTTCAGGTCTCTGAAAAAATCTCTCTCGTTGTAGGCGGGGGCTTCCTTTTTCGCCATGCTCAGTCACTCCTCAAAAACGGTTGGACGGTGAAACATTCTCCCCGGGTCTCGATCCGGACGGCACCGGAAAGGGCGGTGATCTGGTACGGGATGCCGAGGGCCTGGAGCCTGCCGGCCACCTCCCCATCCTCGATGGCGGCACCGCGCTCAGAGCCAGCGCTGATCAGGGCCAGGGACGGACGTACACGACGCAGAAATTCCCCGGAACTGGACGAGGGGCTGCCGTGGTGGGCGATCTTCAGCACGTCCGCCAGCTGGGCGGCATAGGCCTCGTAGGTCCCTGACAGATCCCCGCACAGAAGGAAGGAAATCTCCCCCAGCTCCGCCCGGAGGACCAGGCAGTAATTATTGGGGTCCTGCCCAGTGCGGAGGGTGTCCCGGTCCGGCCAGACCGCCGTCAGGCAGATGTTTCCCTCCCGCCAGCTCATCCCGGCGTCCGCCTCCGATACGGGAACGCCGCAGGCCCGGAGGCTCGCCATCAGCTGGAGCGCGCTTAAGGAAACCTGCTGGCGCTCCGCCCCCTTGGGGATCACCACCTGGCCGATGGGGATGTTCCGTTTGAGCAGCTCGAAAACGCCGCCGCAGTGGTCCATATGAAGATGGGTCAGCACCAGCAGGTCCGCCCGCCTTCCGGTGGACAGGAGATAGGCGCACAGGTCCTGCCCGTCCTCCCCGGTATCGACGACGACGGTCCGCCGCCCGTCCTGTAAAACGGCGCAGTCCGCGCCGCCAACGTCCATCTGGGTGTAGCTGACAGCCCGGTCGATGGTCAGAAGATGGCCCGCGCAGCCCAGGACGAAGGCGGCCCCCAGCAGGGCCAGCCGCTTCCTCCCCCGAAGCAGGCTGTAGGGAGAAAGCAGCCACAAAAGAAGAACCGAAAACGGGATCAGCGGCCAGGGGAAGGCCGGGGTGTTTACAAACGCCCCCGGCAGGGCCGCCGCCCAGCCGACCGCCCGGAGCATCCACCGGGAAAACAGGCCCACCAAGGCGGCCAGCGGCTGCGCCAATGGGAGATACAAAAGGCTCAAAAACAGAAGCGTCCCGTACACCGGCAGCAGGACAGCCAGCACCGCGCACATCAGGGGGCTGAACACCAGGCCGACCAGGGAAAAATAATGAAAGGTCCCCATCACCGGGATGACCGTGCCCAGCGAGGCGGACAGGGCCGCGCTCACCGCCCGGCCGATCCTGCCCCCAAACAGGGGCGTTAAGGTGCCCTCCAGCCGTTTCCCCAGCAGCATCATGCCCAGCACCGCCCCAAAGGACAGCTGGAAGCTGACCGAGCTCATGTCCCCCGGCTGCAGGAAGACGATCAGGATAAATGAAAGGCAGAGGGCGCTCAGCGCGTCGGTACGCCTGCGGCGAAGGCCTCCAGCCATCATGCCGAGGGTCAGGATGGAGGCCCGCACCGCCGATGCCCTGAAGTCGAGCAGCAGGCAGTACCCTGCCAGAAACAGCCCCACCAGGACAAAGCGGCCCTTCTGCCCCAGCACCCTGCGGAGGGCCAGGGACAGCGCCGCGGCCAGCAGGGACACGTGCAGGCCGGAGACCGCCAGCACATGGGCCACGCCGGCCCGGGAAAAGGAGGCAAGCGTCTCCTCCCCCAGCTCCTGCCGCCAGCCCAGCAGCAGGGCCTTGGGCAGGGCGCTGTCTTCGCCGAAGAGCCTGTCCAGGCGTCCCAGCAGGGCCGTTTTCGTCCGCGCCGCCAGGGCCCGGACGTCGGCCAGGCTTGCTTGCTCTGCCTCATACTCCCCCTGGTTGTAAAGCCCCGCGGGGATGCCCCTTTCCAGCAGATACCGGCGGAAATCAAAGCCGTAGGGGTTCCGCTGCCCTTGGGGCAGGTAGAGCCGGGCCTTTGTCCGCACCGTATCGCCCGCCTTGGGGGCGCCGATCTCCCCTTCCTCCCGGCCGTACCATGTCCAGTAGGCCCCGGAAAGGGCCCACTCCGCCCCGTCTTGGTCAAAAAGACGCACGTCCCGCAGCTGGACGGCCGCGTGGCGCTTTTCCTCGTCGACGGCCGGGATCTCCCGGACGACGCCGGTCACCAGATACTCCCCAGGCGGGGGCAGAGGCTGATGAAAATAGCACCCGGAGCGGAGCAGAAACGCAAATAACATCGCCGCGCAGAGGGCCGCCAGGCGCGTTTTTCCCTTTCCCGTCAGGGCCGCGCCCAGGCCCGCGGTTATCCCCAATATACAGAGAAAAACCGGCGCCTCCGGGAGGAAACGGCCCGCCAGCACACCGGCTCCCGCGCACAGCGCGAAAACCGCCAGCGGCCTTTCTTCCGGGAAGGTGCCGATTTTCATAGACGCTCCTTTAGCCGATCTGATACAGCTTCCCCGGGCGGTCGCGCCAGCCCAGGTCCAGGAAGATGTCCTCGTCCGGGGTCAGGCCCTCGCGGGTGACGGCTTCCAGGGCGGTATCCAGAGCCAGCTCCGGGGTGTTGTTTTCCGCGCTCAGGTGGCCCAGCACCAGCCGGCGGACGCCGCTTTCATACAGGGTCAGGATGCCCCTGGAGCAGGCCTCGTTGCTCAGATGGCCGTGCTCCCCCAGGATCCGGCGCTTGAGGGCGGCGGAATAATGCTCGTTCCTCATCAGCATGGCCGGGTCGTGGTTGCTCTCCAGGAGCACCAGGTCCGTCCCGCTCAGGGCGTTCATGACGCTCTTTCGGATGCAGCCCATGTCCGTCGCCGTGGCGACGGAGCACCCGCCCGCGTAGACCCGAAAGCCTACCGGGTCCGCCGCGTCATGGGGAATGGCGAAGGCGTGGACGGAAAGATCGCCGATGTAAAAATCGCTGTCCGTCTCAAACACGCGCCTCTCCGAGGGGGCGATCGTCCCGACCTGGCGGGCCATGGCCGCCCACGTGCCCTCATTGGCGTAGAGCGGCAGGTGGTACTTGCGGCTCAGGATGCCCGCGCCCTTGACGTGGTCCGTATGTTCGTGGGTGATGATGATGCCGCTCAGCGTTTCAGGCAGAACCCCGATGCGGCTCAGGGCGTCGGTGATCTGCCGTCCGGAAAGACCGGCGTCGATCAGGATGCCGGTCTTTCCGCTGGCGATATAGGTCGCATTGCCGGAAGAGCCGCTGAACAGGGAACAGAAGGTCAGGCTCATTCCGGTAGGCCCTGGAGGATGGTTTGGATCGCCCCGTCCAGCCAGGGGCCTTCAAACAGCTCGATCAGCCCGGCGTCGCAGGCGGCGGCCAGCTTGGGGTTGACCGGCAGGCTGCCCAGCACCTTGAGGCCGTGCTTTTCCGCCGTTTCCTCGGCGTGGCTGGCGCCGAACAGGGGAATCTTCTTTCCGCAGTCCGGGCACTCCACAAAGGCCATGTTTTCGACCAGGCCCAGCACGGGGATGTTCATCATGCCCGCCATGTTGACCGCCTTTTCCACGATCATGGAGACCAGCTCCTGCGGGGTAGTGACGATGATGATGCCGTCCACGGGGATGGACTGGAACACCGTCAGCGGCACGTCGCCCGTTCCCGGAGGCATGTCGATGAACATGATGTCGTTATCGCCCCACTCCACGTCCGTCCAGAACTGCTTGACCGCGCCGGCGATGACCGGGCCGCGCCAGACGACCGGGGTGGTGTCCTCCTCCAGCAGGAGGTTCAGGCTCATGGTTTTGATGCCGGTTTTGCTGACCACCGGGTAGATGGTGGTGTCCGTTCCCTGGGCGCGCTCGTTCAGGCCGAACATGCGGGGCACGGAGGGGCCGGTAACGTCGGCGTCCAGCACGGCGGTCTTGTAGCCCGCCCGCTGGGCCAGCACGGACAGAAGGCCCGTCACCATGGACTTGCCTACGCCGCCCTTGCCGCTGACCACGGCGATGACTTTTTTGATGTGCGTATCCGGACGGGGCGCCTCCAGCAGGGAAGCGGGATCCCGGCTTGAACAGTTGGCGCTGCAGGAACTGCAGTCATGGGTGCATTGTTCTTCGCTCATTCTGATTTGCTCCTTTAAGTGGTAGAAATGTTCTCCATCCGTTATGATACATCCGTTTTCGCAAAAAAACAAGCCCTCAGAAACCCTTGCATTCTTCCCGTTTTGTGATATGATGGACCAGTGTCCACGATGAAACACGGACGGAGGAAACGGCTTTGGACCTGTCTTTTATCCTGCAGAGCGTTCTGCTGGGCGTCGGCCTGGCGATGGACGCCTTTTCGGTCTCCCTGGCCAACGGCCTGAGAGAGCCCTCCATGTCCGTGCCCCGCACGGCGGGGATCGCCGGCACCTACGCGGGCTTTCAGTTCCTCATGCCGATGATTGGGTGGTTTTTTGTTCACACCGCTGCGGAGCATTTTTCCGCCGTCCAGCCCTATATTCCCTGGGTCGGCTTTGGGCTCCTCATGTGGATCGGCGGGAAGATGATCTGGGAGGGCCTTCAAAAAAAGACAGAGGAGGTGCCGCCCGCCGTTTCCCTTCGGGACCTGATGATCCAGGGGGTCGCCACCTCCATCGACGCCCTCTCCGTCGGCTTTACCATTTCCTCCTACGGGACGGCCCAGGCCCTGACCGCCTCCCTGATCATCGCCGCCGTCACCTTTGCCCTCTGCCTGGGCGGGCTTCGCCTGGGCCGGGCCTTCGGCACGAAGCTGTCCTCCGGGGCCTCTCTGCTGGGCGGGTGCATCCTGGTGGCCATCGGCTTCAAAATTCTGCTGACGTAAACGTCCCCGCCCTTGACAGGCCGGAAGGTTTTTGCTATCATTCCCTCTGTACAAAGGGAGTAGTCGGCGCGGGGCTCCCGCGTTTGCAGCGTCGTCATCACGGTGTTCCTCACCCGGCCTGTAAGAAACAGACAAGACTTTGCCTGACACGGACGGCGGGGTCTCTTTTTTTGTCTCCCGCCGCAAAAGTAAAGGAGAATGTATCATGCTGGTCCCTGTGCTTTGGTTTGCCCTTGGTCTCGTGCTGCTCATCAAGGGCGGCGACTGGTTTGTGGACGGGGCGGTCGGCATCGCCGAACGCTTCCACGTGCCTGAAATCCTGATCGGCGCGACGGTTGTCTCCATCGGCACCACCCTGCCGGAGGTCATGGTCTCCGCCACCTCCGCGGTGGGCGGCCACGGTGAAATCGCCTACGGCAACGCCATCGGCTCCGTCATCTGCAACACGGCCCTGATTGCCGCCCTGACCGCCGCCATCCGGCCCGGCAAGGTGGAAAAGGACAGCCTGCGCATCCCCGTGCTGTTCTTTTTCGGCGCGGCCATTTTCTATGCCGGCGTCGCCTATCTGACCGGCTATTTCTCCCGCGCGGTCGGCGCGGCCCTGCTGCTGATCTTCGCCGTCTATATGGTGATCACGGTTCGCAAGGCCCTTCGCTCCCCCGCCTCCGCACTGAGCGAAAGCCCTGCCCCGGAGACGCCCGCCAAAGCCGAAGAGCCTGAAAAGGAAATGCCCCTTCCTAAGTCCATTTTGCTGCTGGTGATCGGCGCGGCCCTGATCGCCTGGGGCGCCAACCTCCTGGTGGACAACGGCACCCTGATCGCCACCGCCCTGGGCGTGCCGGAGACCGTCATCGCCCTGACCTTCGTGGCCCTGGGCACCTCCCTGCCGGAGCTGGTCACCGCCATCACCTCCCTGGTGCACGGCCACAGCGCCCTGTCCCTGGGCAACGTCATCGGCGCGAACCTGTTTAACCTGGTACTGGTCAGCGGCCTTGCAACCTTCCTGAGCCCCTTCGCTCTGCCCAGCGGCAAGACCATCGGCAGCTACAACGCCTCCCTGGCGGTGGATATGCCGGTCATGTTCCTGGTGATGGGCATCCTGACCATCCCTGCCCTGAAGCAGGGCAAGCTCTCCCGCTGGCAGGGCATCACCCTGCTGATCATCTACGCCGCTTTCTGCGCCTTCCAGTTTTTCCTCTGATGATTGAAGGAGGTCCCTTATGAACCGCTTTAGCAGCCGGCTCCGCCTGTCTCTGAACGCCCCGGTCACACTGGCCTTCGTGGGGGTCTGCTTTGCCGCCCAGCTGCTGAACGTGCTGACGATGGGGGCCAGCAACCGCCTCGTGTTCAGCGTGTACCGCTCCTCCCTGGCGGACCCGCTGACCTATATGAGAAGCCTCTTCCACGTCTTCGGCCACGCGGACTGGAACCACCTGATGGGCAACATGATCTACATTCTGATCCTGGGCCCGATGCTGGAAGAAAAGTACGGCGGGAAAAACCTGGCCCTGGTGATCGCCGTCACCGCCCTGGTCACCGGCGTGTTCAGCCAGCTGCTCTTCCCCAGGGTCATGCTGCTGGGGGCCAGCGGGGTGGTGTTCGCCTTCATCCTGATGTCCTCTATCACCGTTCGGGAGGACGGGGCGATCCCCCTGACCTTCGTGTTGGTCGCCCTGTTGTATCTTGGGCAGCAGGTCCTCCAGGGCCTCTTCACCCGGGACAGCGTATCCCAGTCCACCCACCTGATCGGCGGGGCGGTGGGCTCCGTGTTCGGCTTTCTTTTAAACAAACAGCCCTGGAAAAGGTAAAGCGGCAGGCAGCTGCGCCCATGCAAAAAACAGGTGATTTTTCTGCTTGCCAAACCGGGGAATCCATGTTATAATCCTTTTCGCGGCTCATAGAGCGCCAGTTTATGAATCCGCGAAAGCCTTGTTCGCGAAAGAGGTGAAAATGGCATGAAAGAAAAGATCCATCCCAAGTACAACAAATGCATCGTCCGCTGCGTCTGCGGCGCGACGTTCGAGACGGGTTCCACCAAACCGGAGCTGCGTGTCGAAATTTGCTCCCAGTGTCACCCGTTCTACACCGGCAAGCAAAAGCTGGTGGACAGCGGCGGCCGTGTCGATCGCTTCAAGAAGCGTTTCGGTATCTGACCGACAGAAAAGAAGCCGGCTTAACAGAGCTTTGGCTTCTTTTTACATTTTCCGGCAATGTGTCAACATCATGGCTGCATAAAGGCTTCTTTGTGTCTGCCTGAAAGGAGGAAAGCAGCGGGCACAGGTCCCGCTGCGAAAAAACCAGTATGAGTGTACAAAGCGAAAAGGAAAACACCAGTCAAAGGCCCGTGGATATCGGCGGCCAGGCCGTCCTGGAGGGCGTCATGATGAAGGGGCCCAAGGCCTATGCCATCGCCGTCCGCCGGCCCAACGGGGACATCGTGGTGGCCCATCATCCAAGCGAGCCCCTGTCCAAAAAGCATCCGTGGATGGGCAAGCCCTTTATCCGCGGGGCGGTCAGCTTCATCACGATGCTGAGCCAGGGCATGAAGGTGCTGGAAGAAAGCGGGCGGATGCTCGGCACGGTGGACGAGGAGCCCACGAAGTTTGAGCTGTGGCTTTCCAAAAAGCTGGGCAAGGGCGTGGACAAGATCGTCATGGGCGTCGCCATGGTGCTGGCGGTCTTTCTGTCCATCGGCCTGTTCGTCCTTCTGCCCAACATTCCCACCAGGCTTTTGACGGAGGCCGGCTGGTCTCCCCTGGCGGTCAACCTGCTCTCCGGCCTGATCCGCACCGCCCTGCTGATCGGCTATATCTGGGCGGTGGGCAAGGTGCCGGACATGCGGCGCACCTTCCAGTACCACGGCTCCGAGCATAAGACCGTCTACTGCCACGAGCACAACCTGCCCCTGATCCCGGAAAACGCGCAGAAGTTCTCCCGCCTGCACCCGCGCTGCGGCACGAGCTTCCTGCTGATCACGTTCATTCTGTCAATCCTTCTCTATACCACCATCGACTACATCATCCTGGCGCTGACCGGGTTTAACCTGTCCTCCAACTACCTGATCAAGGTAGTAAGCAGGCTGCTGCTTTTGCCCCTGGTCACCGGCGTCAGCTACGAGGTCTTAAAGGGCCTGGCCCATTCCGAGACCCCGGTGTGCAAGACCCTGCGCTGGCCCGGCCTGCAGCTGCAGCGCCTGACCACCCGCGAGCCGGAGGACAGCATGTGCGAGGTCGCCATCACGTCGATGAACGCGGCCCTGAACGGCCTGCCCGAAGTGCCGCAGGAAGACAAGACCCCCGAGGGCTGGGTCATCCTGCATGAATTCCGCGCGCCGGAACTCCCTCAAACCGCATGACCATCCGGGAAGCGCTGAAACTCGCCGAAGAGATCCTGCTGGACGCCGGGGTGCCCGACGCAAGGCTGGACGCCGAATACCTGCTGGCCGGGGTGCTGGACGCGCCCCGGCTGCTGGTTGTCGCCAGCGGAGAAACGCCCCTGACCGACGCGCGGGCCGAGCAGTTTTTCACCTTGGTCGCCCGCCGGCAGAGCCGGGAGCCTCTTCAATACATCCTGGGCACCCAGCCCTTCATGGGCTGTTCTTTTTGTGTGGACGAGCGGGTCCTGATCCCCCGGCAGGACACGGAGACCCTGTGCGAGCAGGCCCTCCTGAACGCCCCGGAGCAGGGCGCCGTGCTGGACCTGTGCACCGGGTCCGGCGCTCTGGCGGTGGTGATCAAAAAGGCCATGCCCGCTCTTTTGGTCTGCGCGTCGGACGTAAGCGAAGCCGCCCTTTCCCTGGCGCAAAAAAACGCCAAGGAAAACGGGGCTGACATCGACTTTCGGCAGGGCGACCTGTTCGAGCCCTTCCAAAACGAGCGCTTTGACATGATCGTCAGCAACCCGCCCTACATCCCCACCGGGGAGCTTGCCACCCTCCAGGAGGAGGTCCGGCGGGAGCCCTCCCTGGCCCTGGACGGCGGGGAGGACGGCCTGTCGTTTTACCGGCGGATCGCCCGGGAAGCCCCCGCCCATCTAAAAGAAAACGGGGCGCTGCTGCTGGAAATCGGCTGCGATCAGGCCCAGGCCGTCTTTAATCTTCTGACGGACGCCGGCTTTTCCGGCCTCCAGGTGGTCCGGGATACCGCGGGAAGAGACCGGGTCGTCATTGCCTGGAACCATTGAGGAACCCCCATGTTTGAAACGCATTTCGAAGCGCTGAGCGCCAGATACGAGGAGCTGCTGCTCTCCTCCCACCAAAACGAGGTCATCCTGAACCAGCCGCTGTACCAGAAAACCCTCCGGGAGCTGAGCCGGCTGGAGCCGGCGGTCCGGGACTGGAACACCTACCAAAAAGTGCTGGACGACATCGCCGGGGCCCAGGAGCTGCGGCTCGACCCCGATTTTAAGGAGGAAGCCGAGCGGGAGCTGGGCCTGCTGTCGGAAAAGAAAAATACCCTGGAGCAGTCCCTGCGCCAGTACCTGATCCCCCGGGACGAGGACGACGACCGCAGCGTCATCATCGAGATCCGCCCCGGAGCGGGCGGGGAGGAAGCCGCCCTGTTTGCCGGCCTTTTGACCCGCATGTACGTCCGCTACGCCGAACGCCACGGCTTTAAAACGGAGGACATCAGCACCACCCGCACGGAGCTGGGCGGCGTCAAGGAAGCGGTGTTCTCCATGGTGGGGCTGGGCGCTTTCGCCCGGATGAAGTTTGAAAGCGGGGTCCACCGCATTCAGCGGGTCCCGGTGACGGAGACCGCCGGGCGCATCCACACCAGCACAGCCACCGTGGCCGTCCTGCCCGAGGTGGAGGACGTCGAGGTCTCCATCCAACCCGAGGAAATCCGCATCGACACCTACCGCGCCTCCGGTCACGGCGGCCAGTACATCAATCGGACGGACTCCGCCGTCCGCATCACCCACCTGCCGACCGGCCTGGTCGTCACTTGCCAGGACGAAAAGAGCCAGACCAAGAACAAGGAAAAGGCCATGAAGGTCTTAAAGTCCCGCCTCTACGAGCGCTACCGCAGCGAAAAGGACGCGGCCTACGCCGAAAAACGGCGCAGCCAGGTGGGCTCGGGCGAGCGGAACGAGCGGATCCGCACCTACAACTTCCACGAAAGCCGGGTGACGGACCACCGCGCCGGCCTGACGCTGTACAAGCTGGACGCCGTCCTGGACGGCGATCTGGACGAAATCATCGACGCGCTGACCGCGCAGGAACAGACGGAGGCGCTCAAAGCGCTGCGCCTCTGAGAAAAGGAATACCCATGAATTACGATACCAGGGTGCTTGCCCCGGACGGGGAAGCCCTTCAGCTGGCCGCCAGGCTCTTCAGGGAAGGGGAGCTGGTGGCCTTTCCCACGGAAACGGTCTACGGCCTAGGCGCGAACGCCCTGGACGCCGAGGCCGTGCTCCGCATCTTTCAGGCCAAGGGACGCCCTGCGGACAACCCGCTGATCGTCCACATCTGGAGCGAGGACCAGCTCGGCCCCCTCTGCGAAGTGACGGAGGCCGCCCGCCGCCTGATGGCCGCCTACTGGCCCGGGCCGCTGACCCTGCTGCTCCCCAAGAAGGCCGCCGTGCCGGACGCGGTGACGGCGGGCCTCACCTCCGTGGGCGTCCGGATGCCCAGCCATCCCGTCGCCCGGGAAATGCTGCGGGTCTGCGGCCTGCCCATCGCCGCCCCCAGCGCCAACCTTTCCACCCGCCCCAGCCCGACCACCGCCGCCCACGTCTATGAGGACATGAACGGCCGCATCCCCCTGATCCTGGACGGCGGGGCCTGCGAGGTCGGCGTCGAGTCCACCGTGCTGGACATGACCGGGGACATTCCGACGGTGCTCCGCCCCGGGGCCATCACCCCGGAGATGATCGCCAAGGTCGCCGGAGACGCCCGGGTGGCCGACAGCGTGATGCGGCCCTTACGCGAAGGCGAAGCCGCCCCCTCCCCCGGGATGAAACACAAGCACTACGCCCCCAAGGGCCGCCTGACCATCCTCAAGGGAAAGCGGGAGAACGTCGTCCGCGAGATCATCCGGCGCTATGACGAAAGCGAAAACGCCGTGATCCTCGCCTCCACCGGCAATCTCCCCGCCTACGGGGACCGCCGGGTGATGGACATGGGCCCGGACCTGAGCGCCGCCGCCCACAGCCTGTTCGCCCTATTGCGCCAGGCGGATGACGAAGGCGTCGCCCGCCTGTACGCCGAAGCCGTCTCCGACGACGGCGTCGGCCTGGCCGTGATGAACCGCATGGCAAGAGCGGCGGGGTTTGATATTGAAGAAGTATAAGCGCAGAGCGGCTGATCCGGACAGGATCAGCCGCTTTGCTATTTTGCAAATTCGTAATTCTTAATGCGTAATGCGTAATTATTTCTTGTTCATTGCAGGCCGGTTTTCAAATTCGTAATGCGTAATGCCTAATGCCTAATGCCTAATTATTCTGGTCCGTCATCGGCGCTTGCGCCGTTTCCCCATTACGCATTACGCATTACCCATTACGCATTATTCCTCAGGCCCATACTTCGTGCATGAACGTTGGGTAGGTGTCGTCGATGATTTTGACGGCCCGGAGCATCAGCTCCATGCAGATCGGGCCGGAGGTGGTTTCGTTCACGATGGCGTCGGCCTGGAGGTTGACCCAGTTTTCCTGGTCCATCGCGAATTTGACCCAGCGGTATTCCCGGTTGAAGCGGTTCATCAGCTCCAGGATGGGCAGCTGCCTGTCCACCGGCGCGACAAAGAGCTTGAACACGCGCATCGTCACGCTGTGCCCGTCCTGGTCGAAGATGAAATGAAAGTCCATCTGGGTCGTTTTTCCCGTCACCCCGCAGGCGATATGGTATTTCCCGTCGCCCAGCTCGTGGGATTCCTTGTATTTCATCTGCAGCCGGTTGAGTTCCCCGATAAAGCTTTCCGCGGTTTTCAGCATAGCTCCGTATAACCTGTCTTTCCGTTGATCTTTCCACCCTGATTATACCAAAGTCTCTCCCATTTCGTCAACCGGGTGAACGGAAGGCGCTTTTTTGGAGCGAAAAACGACTCTTCCGATCGCGCCATTTTCCTGTCTCAATCCCGTACTTACTGTGCCCATTTTTGTTCATAATTTGTTCACAATTCCGTTCTATACTTCCAATCAGTCGGATGGGACTGCAGCCCATTCGCCATAGATTCGATGAAATATGCAAGGAGGCATTTGATCATGAAACATATCATGGACAAAAAGCATTTCGGCGTCACGATGCTGGCGCTGGTTCTGACGCTGACCCTGTCTCTGGGCGGCATCGCCCTGGCGGCGGACGGCAGCGCCACGATTTCCGATGAGGAAATCGACGCCATCATCAACACCACGACCGACGCCGCCCAGGTGGAAAGCCCGTTTATCAGCGTGGCCAACAGCGTCCGCGGCTCCGTGGTCGGCATCAACAACTACCAGGTATCCCGTTCCAACAACTACTATTATTACGGCTTCGGCTTTGGCTTCGGCAATGACGGCCGGGACAACGGCGGCGAGCGCCTCTACGGCACCGGCTCCGGCGTCGCGGTGAGCGCCTACGGCCACGTGCTGACCAACTACCACGTGGTGGACGGAGCGAACCGCATCACCGTCACCGTGGAGGGCGAGGACAAGGAATACGACGCGACCCTCGTGTCCTTTGACGAGGACCAGGACATCGCCGTCCTGCTGGTCAAGGACCTGCCCGTTGCCCCCGTCACCCTGGGCGACAGCGACGCCCTGCAGGTCGGTGAATGGGCCATCGTCATCGGCAACCCTCTGTCTGAAACCTTTGCCCGCACCGTGACCGTCGGCGTCGTGTCCGCTCTGGACCGCAAGATCACCGATACCAGCTACGACATGTACGGCCGACGCACCAAGATCACCAACAACATGATCCAGGTGGACGCCGCCATCAACTCCGGCAACTCTGGCGGCGGCATGTTCAACACCCTGGGCCAGCTGATGGGCATCCCCGCCCGGAAATACTCCGGCAACATGTTCTCCGGCGCTTCCATTGACAACATCGGCATGTGCATCCCGGTCAACGTGGCCAAGCCCCTGATCAAGGACGCCCTGCAGAAGTACGGCACCGATACCGGCGTGAACAACGGCATCCGCAGCGCCACCAATAACACTGACCGGCCCATGCTGGGCGTCACCGTGACCACCGTCAACTCCAACGGCATCCTGCCCAACGGCGCCCTGGTCATGGAAGTCAACGACAATTCCAACGCTTCCCGCGCCGGCATCCTGAAGGGCGACGTGATCGTCTCCGTGGACGACACGGTGATCTCCTCCTCTTCTCAGCTGGTGTCCACCATCCAGAAGTACGCCGAAGGCGACACGATGACCGTCAAGATCTACCGCGCTCCCGGCATGGAGCAAGCCATCCAGGAGGACCGGATCGACCTGAGCGAGGTCGGCGAGGGCGATTACATCACCGTCACCGTCACCCTGCGCGGAGCCGCCGCGGCCTGATAAAAAAAGAATCTGATTCCATACCCATCAAGCGCCCCCCTGCCCGGCTGGTCCGGACAGGGGGGCGCTGTTTGTTTTCTGTTTTAGGTCTTATTGATTTGCCACCGCCTGCTGGTGTTCTTGCTTGATCTGTTTCAGCAGGGCGGGGTCTTCGATCAGGTCCAGGGCGGTCAGCGCCAGGGCCTTCGCGCCTAAGGCGATGGAGGCCAGGCCCTTTTCCGACTTCGCGGCGGCCTTGGACGCCTCCGAATGCCAGGGGGTGGGGCCGTCGGTGATGCAGATGGTGGGTTGGATGGTCGGCACCACCTGGGAAACGTTGCCCACATCGCTGGAGCCGATGCCGCAGCCCTCGTCCGCCGGGTCCATCCTGTGCCCCAGCAGGGCCAGTTCTTTTCCATAAACAGCGTCAAAGGAAAGGGTGGGCACCATGTTGTCCACCCGGTTCTGGTAGGGCTGCATGCTGCCGGTCGCCCCCGTCATCCGGGCCGCCCCTTCCACAATCCGCCCGACCTTCTCCGCCACCGCCTCCAGCCTCGGCACCGTAGCGGCGCGGAAATAGAACTTGGCCGCCGCATAGGCGGGCACAATGTTGGGCGCTTCGCCGCCGTGGGTGACGATGCCGTGAATCATGGCGTCCTTCGGCAGGTGCTGGCGCAGGGCATTGATGCCGTTGTAGGTCAGGATCAGGGCGTCCAGGGCGTTGATCCCCTGCTCCGGCGCGGCGGCCGCATGGGCGGATTTTCCCCAGAACTCGATGTCGACCGGCAGGCAGGCGATGTTTTTGCCGGACGCCTTGTGCCGGTCCCCCGGATGGACGCAGAGGGCGGCGTCCACGTCCCGGAAGAAGCCTTCCCGCACGAAGCTGCCCTTGGCGCTGCCGTTTTCCCCGCCTTCCTCTCCCGGGGTCCCGTACACGCGGACTTCGCCGCCCGTCTGGTCGATGACCTGCCGCAGGGCGGAAGCCGCCAGGCAGGAGGTCGCCCCAAAGAGGTTGTGCCCGCAGCCGTGGCCCAGGCCGGTCAGGGCGTCGTACTCCGCCAGGAAGACCAGCACCGGACCGGGACGGGCCGACTGATAGGAAGCCGCAAAGCCGGTGCGGTGGCCCGCCACATCGACGGTCACTTGGAAGCCTTCCTCCGTAAGCTGCCGGCTCAGCCTTTCGCAGGCGAAAAACTCGTAATTGCTGACCTCCGGATGGGCGTGGATGTCCAGGGCGATCTGCCGGTACACGGCGTCCTGCCGGTCCGCATAGGCAAGAATGGTCTCCCGTATGCTCATGATCTTTCTCCCTTGACAAACAGGCCGCGGTTGGTGGTCCTGCAGGACAGAAGGTTGCCCAGGAACTGCAGCAGGGAAACGAATACCAGCAGGATGATCACACAGACGTTGACGATGTCCTGATGGTTCTGGTTCTGGCCGTAGTTGATGGCAAAGCTACCGATGCCGCCCGCGCCGACCGCCCCGGCCATGGTCGTCAGGCCGATCAGGCTGATGGCCGTGATGGTGGTGGCCCGCACCAGGTCCGGCACCGCTTCATGCAGATAGACCCGGAAGATGATCCCCAGGGTGCCGCTGCCCATGCTGCGGGCCGCTTCCACCTTGCCGGGGTTCACAGAGGCCAGCGCCGCCTCCACCTGCCTGGTGTAAAAGGGCACACAGCCGAACACCAGCGGCACCAGAGCGCCCTTGACGCCGATGGCCGTGCCCGCGATCATCCGGGTAAAGGGAATCAGGAAAATCAGCAGGATGATAAAGGGAATGGAACGGAAGAGATTGACCAGCACGTCCACCACCCGATACAGGATCGCGTTGGGCCGGATCCCCTCCTTTTTGGTCACCGTCAGCAGGACGCCGAGGGCGAGGCCGATTACAAAGGCGATCAGCCCGCTGCGGACCGTCATTTCCAGCGTCTGGCTGAGGCTTGAAAAAAAGCGGGTCTTATAAGCCACCACATTTGGGATCCACTGTTTCAGCAGCTCATCCACGGCGCAGCACCTCCACTTCCACATAATGGGCTTCCATCCATTGAAGGGCCTGAGCGATGTGCTCCTCCGACCCTTTGACGACGGCGATCATGCCGCCCAAGGGGGCCCCCTCCAGCACCTCCACGCTGGCCAGCACGATGTTGATGGATACCTGATACTCCCGGGAAATCTCGCTGATCACGGAATCCCCCACGCTGTCCCTGGAAAACAGCAGCTTCACCAGCAGCTCGCCCGGCTGCACCCTGACCAGGGGAGAGTCTTCTTTGAGCAGCTTATCCACCCGGTTGAGGGCCGAGGCGCTGGCCACGAAGTGCCGGGTAATGTCCTGCCGGGGATGGGCAAAGACATCGTACACGCTGCCCTCCTCCACGACGCGCCCGTCCTCCATGACCGCCACGTGCCGGCAGATGGACTTGATGACCGCCATCTCGTGCGTGATCGCGATGATGGTAAGCCCGAGCTTTTCATTCAGGGACCGAAGCAGGCCGAGGATGGACTCCGTGGCGTCCGGGTCCAGGGCGCTGGTGGCCTCGTCGGACAAAAGGATCTTCGGGTGGTTCGCCAGTGCCCTGGCGATCGCCACCCGCTGCTTCTGCCCGCCGGAGAGCTGGCTGGGATAGGCGTCCTGCTTGTCTGTAAGGTCGACCAGCTGGAGCATCTCCATGACCCGGTCGCGGATCTCCTTTTTGGACAGGCCGGTGTATTTGAGGGGATAGGCCACGTTTTCAAACACCGTAGACCGGTCCAGGAGGTTAAAGTGCTGGAAGATCATGCCGATGGAGCGGCGCATGGCGTTCAGCTGCTTTTCCTTGATCGGCGTTTTTTCTCTGCCGGTCAGGATTTTCCCGTTTTCCACGGTGATTTCCTCCGAATCGCCGATGCGGAGGAGGCCGCTGTCCGGCGTTTCCAGCAGGTTGATGCAGCGGACCAGGGTGCTTTTCCCGGCCCCGGAATAGCCGATCACCCCGTAAATATCGCCGTCCTGCACGGTGAGAGATACGCCTCGCACGGCGTCCACGCTGCGTCCCTTCAGGCTGAAGGTCTTGTTCAGGTTTCTGATTTCGATCATCCAGTTTTTCTCCTGTCAGCGTCAGGTGATTTTATGCCGTCGCTCCAGAGCCCGGACGGCCCTGGAGCGGCGGCTTTCGGTCAAGATCATGGAAACAGGTCCTTTGGATCAGTTCAGCAGGCCCGCCGCTTCCTTGATGGCGTCGATCGAATCAAAGTTTTTGGAATACAGCGTCAGCGGGGCGATGAGGGTATCGCCGATGGGCGTCAGGTCATAGCCGTTGGCGGCGCTGTCGTTGTTCAGGTAGGCCTTGTGCTGGAAGGCGTTCAGGTCGATGTCCCCGCTGTTCAGGGCTTCGTTGGGCAGGTTGTAGGCGTCGAATTCCACCAGTTCAATATAGATGCCGGCTCCCTGCTCGTCCAGCACCTGCTGGACGGCCTTCCACTGGTCGTTGTTGGCCCCGCAGACGCCCACGCGGACCACCGTCTTTCCCTCTTTCGGGGATTCATAGGCGATGACGCTGTCCGTCCAGCCGTCCTCTACGGTGAATTCCGGATCATAGGCGAAGGCCGGGAAGAAGGCTTCCTGATAATTCACCAAGAGGAACTGGGCTACATACTGCGTCTGATAGGCGGCCACGATGGTCTTGTAGGTTTCGTTGTCCACGTCTGCCGTCCGGGCGGCGATGATGTTGACATAAGGGTTATCGCCGCTCTCGCTCTGTTTCTCGATGATCAGACCGTTTTCCGAGGGAACCAGGCCGAAGGGAATCGCGTAGGTGCCGTTGATTGTGGCCGCCGCGTAATCCACCAGGGTGGAGGTCAGCGTGTTCGCCGCCACGGGAGAAATTTCAATATCGTAGATGTACTTGGTCACGTCCTTGATTTCCGGGGTAAAGCCCACGGCCGGATCCACCTCGATCAGGCCGGCGGCCTCCAGCAGCTTGATGCCGCGGGACAGGTTGGTGCCGTCGTCGGGAATGCCGATGATCAGGGGATCCGCCAGCGCGGCGGCAGCGGTCAGGGCCAAAGTGAGGGTCAGCAGCAGAGCAGTCAGCTTTTTCATCGTATTTTCTCCTTTACTTTTCATGTGGTTGTTTTGAAAATGGTAAGGAACCCCGAACTTTCCGCCGCTTCACATTCGGTCCCGGCAACCGCCTGATTTTCTGAACATCGTTTTCGACCTCCCGGTTGGATTTAATAAAAAAAGCACCCGCGTGATGCGGATGCCGAAAGCAGAGACAGAGCTGTCAGGCGGATCCGCATGGCAAACAACGGCACATCTGGTGCCGGCACATCTCCATGGTCATTCGGTTTGTCATGCTCTCTTCTCCTGCCTTTCTGTCTTCCTTGCGGAAGGTGGTTTTAGCTTATCACGGCCGGAACCCGAAGTCAATGCTCTCAGGCGTTATACGATCATATGTTTATTTTATTATCGCTTATAACCTGTACTTATAGCAAAGCGGCCCCGGACCATGCCGGGACCGCTTTATGTCCTGAAAAACCAAAGGTTTTGGATTATTCCGCCGCTTCTAGCCTAACGCAGATCACGCTGATTTCCATGTCTTCCGCAGCCGGCATGGAGATCATCAGGGTGCCGTCTTCCAGGAGCTGGAGGGTGTAGACGCCTTCTTCGTCCTGGGCGACGAGCTGGGAGTTTTCAAACACATAGGCGATTTCTTCCGTTCCCGTTCCGTCCGGCTTCTGCGCAATCAGTTTGCCGTCGGCGACCTGGAAGCTCATGGGGAAGGAGCCGCCCATCAGGCTCAGCGCCGCTTCAAGCTCG
The DNA here is from genome assembly GCA_002391225.1 of Christensenella sp. UBA4379. Lineage (GTDB taxonomy): Bacteria > Bacillota > Clostridia > Christensenellales > Aristaeellaceae > UBA4246. Next base: position 36,316 of record DGRV01000076.1, on the reverse strand, counting down.
ATCAGCTGGTCGCCCAGGAGCAGCTGAGCTACTTTCCAGTCGCCCTGGAAGGCGGCGTCATTTTCCAGATCGGTCTGGGGCGCGGGAATCAGCACGACGGCTTCCTCGGCGGCCGCAAACGCGGAACAGGCAGCCAGCGTCAGGCACAGGGCAAGGATCAGGGCAAGGGGCTTTTTCATTTTTCCGTTCTTTTTTCCGAAAAAAACGGATTGACAGAGCAGCGCTTTATGTGCTATTATATTCGCTGTGTCAATGGCCTCCGTTAGCCCCGGGACCATGACTTTTACCGGATATGCGACCATCATAGCCGGTGCCGAAAGACTCCCTTTTATCTGATTTTCTTTTTATGAAACAGGAGGAAGCTCACTTGAATACCTACATTGCAAACGCGCAGGACATCAAGGCCGCGCGCAAATGGTATGTAATAGATGCGGATGGCGTCGTCCTGGGCCGTCTGGCCAGCCAGGTCGCCAACATCCTGCGCGGCAAGAACAAGCCGATTTATACCCCCAACATGGACACCGGTGACTATGTCATCATCGTCAATTCCGATAAGGTCCGCATGACCGGCAAGAAACTGGATCAGAAGATCTACTATCATCACAGCGGCTACGCCGGCGGCCTGAAGGAAACCAAATACCGCCGTCTGCTGGAAACCAAGTCCGATTTCGCCATCCGCCATGCGGTGGTCGGCATGCTGCCCAAGGGTCCCCTGGGCCGCCAGATGGCCAAGAAGCTCTACATCTACAAAGGCGCGGAGCACAAGCAGCAGGCCCAGCAGCCCCAGGTTCTGACGCTCAGCAAATAAGGACGTAAAGGAGATAGACAATTATGGCAACTTCTGATTTCCATGCCGTTGGCCGCCGCAAGTCGGCTGTCGCCCGCGTCCGTCTGGTGAGCGGCGAAGGCAAGATCGTCATCAATAAACGCGATATCGACAATTACTTTGGCCTCGAAACCCTGAAAATGACCGTCCGTCAGCCCCTGGCGCTGTGCAACGTCAACGGCTTCGACGTCGTCGTCAACGTTCGCGGCGGCGGCCTGACCGGCCAGAGCGGCGCGATCCGTCACGGCATCAGCCGCGCCCTGTGCAAGGCCAACCCCGAGCTGCGTCCCGCCCTCAAAAAGGCCGGCTTCCTCACCCGCGATCCGCGCATGAAGGAACGCAAGAAGTACGGCTTGAAGGCTGCCCGCCGCGCGCCGCAGTTCAGCAAGCGCTGATCCTGCGCCCGGCTTGAATTACAGAATGGAGAGGTGTTAATATGGGTCCTACTTATCATCCCAAGAAACGCCAGCGCAGCATGGTGCATGGCTTCCGCGCCCGCATGTCCACCAAGAACGGCCGCAGGGTTCTTGCCCGCCGCCGTCAGCGCGGCCGCAAGAAGCTGACCGTCTGACAGATCGCTGATCCGGTTTCTTATGGCTTAGCCCGCCCCCGCTTTTGCCAATCCGCAGCCTGGGGCGGGCTGCTTTTTTATGTATGAAGAAGGGGATTTCATGCCCCTTTTGACGTCCATTTCCTGATCTCAACCGGAGGCCAAGCCATGCAGCAGCAGTTCCGCATGCGCAAAAACGGACATTTTCAGCGCGTCTACAAGAAAGGCAAGCCGGCCTCCGCCCGGGAAATCACCCTGCTGTACCTGAAAGGCCCAAAACTTCTGGCCGGCTTTTCCGTCAGCAAAAAGGTGGGCGGCGCCGTGACGCGGAACCTGATCAAGCGCCGTCTCCGGGCCGCCTTTCGGGAAGAGCTGCCCAAGCTCAGGCCTGGCCTGTACGTGATCGCCGCCCGGCCCGCCGCCGCGGAGGCACCTTATCAGGCGCTGGCCAAGTCTCTCCGCTATCTGCTGAAAAAGCAGCAGCTTTATCAGGAGCAAAGCCTATGAGCAAGGTTCTTCTTCGCTCCATCCGCTATTATCAGAAAAACATCAGCCCCCTGAAACCGGGGTGCTGCCGCTTTGTCCCTACCTGTTCCGAATATGCCGCGATCGCCGTGGAACGCTACGGCGCTGCCGCGGGTTCTGTGATGGCCATGAAACGATTGCTGCGCTGCCATCCGTTTTGCAAGGGCGGCTATGATCCCGTGCCCGAGCTCCCCGACGCAGTAATCAGAAGGGATGTCAGATAAGTATGGCTTTTTTTACTCAGATCTTTCGTTCAGTGCTGGAATGGCTTTACAGTTGGATGAGAGATTACGGCTGGGCTACCATCGTGTTTACCATCCTGATGCGTATGATCATGCTCCCGCTGGACATCAAAAACCGCAAGGGCATGATCAAGATGCAGGCGATGCAGCCCAAGATCGCCGAACTGCAGCGTAAATACGGCAACGACCAGCAGAAGCTGCAGCAAAAGCAGATGCAGCTGTTCAGGGAAGAACATTACAGCCCCCTGTCCGGCTGTCTGCCTCTGCTGCTGACCTGGCCGATTTTCATCGTTATGCTCGGCGCCATGCGCGATATTTCCAACGAGCTGCTGGTCAAACAGCTTTTTACTTACATTTCCGGTGAAACGCCCATGCATGACAGCTGGCTGTGGGTCAAGAACCTCTGGATTGCCGACTCCCCCTTCAGCGCCGTCGTGCCCACCCTGGAAAGCCTCCGGGTGATCCCCGAAGGGATCTGGACCAAGGTGGTGGCCAGTCTGTCTCCCGAGCAGTTCAGCGCCCTGATCGCCAATATCCCGAATTACACGGAAGACCTGCTGACCGCCGCCGGCGGGCTGAGCAAAGAACAGCTCCCCAATACGATCTCTACCCTGGTCAGCGCCGCCCAGCTCCAGCCGGCCTACATGGACGCCACGGAGATGCTGGTCAAGAATATCAACCTCTTTATCGCCAACCTGAACATTTTCAAGCACCCCAACGGCTACCTGATCCTGCCGGTGCTGGCCATCCTGTCCCAGCTGCTGATGACCAAGTTCAGCGGCATGAACCAGCAGCCCGCCCAGCAGGGAAAGGACGCCAAGGCCAATCCCCAGCAGCAGCAGTCCGAAAGCATGAACAAGTTCATGAAGTATTTCTTCCCGATTTTTACCGGGTGGATCTGCCTGACCTCCAGTGCTTCCTTTGCCCTGTACTGGGTTACCAGCAACATTGTCGCCGGTATCTCCAACTATGCCATCACCAAGTACTATGAGAACAAACAGCCTGCCACGGCTGTCAGTGAGGTGAAATGATGAACAGCATTGAAATGACCGCCAAGACGACGGAAGACGCCATCTCCGCAGGTCTGGAGAAGCTCGGCGTCAGCATCAGCGACGTAAAGGTGGAGATCCTGGAAGAAGGCAGCAAGGGCCTGTTCGGCCTGTTCGGCAGCCGGCCCGCAAAGGTCCGCCTGACGCTGATCGAAGAAGAAGCCGGGGACGAGGTCAAGGAAATCTTCTCCGCCCCCGCCGAAACCAAGCCCGCCAAACAGGAAACCCCGGCAAAGCCCATGAAGGCGGAAAAAGCCAAGGCGGAAAAGCCCGCCGAAAAGCCAGCGGAAAAACCGGCTGAAAAAACCACCGAAAAAACCGCCCGCACCCGCAAGCCCAAAGCGGAAAAGCCCGCGGAAGCAAAGGCCGAAGCGCCCGCAGAAAAAGCGGCGGAAAAGGCTGAAAAAGCAGAGCCCAAGGCGGAAAAGCCCGCTCCCCGGCGCGAACAGCCCGCCGTTCCGGTGACTCCCGCCGTCCAGCTGGACAAGGAGACCAAGGAAGGCAAGGCGCAGGATTTCCTGCAGCAGGTCACCACGCTGATGGGCCTGCCCGAAATCCAGGTGCACGTCCATACCGATGAAGAAGGCTATATCCGGGTGGATATGCAGGGCGATCCCTCCGGCGTGCTGATCGGCCGCCGGGGCGAAACGCTGGATTCCCTTCAGTACCTGACCAGCCTGTACGTCAACAAGGGCCAGAGCGATTACACCCGCGTCACCCTGGACACCGAGAATTACCGCGCCAAGCGGGAAGACACCCTGGTCCGTCTGGCCAACCGGATGGCCAACCGGGTCGTCAAATCCGGCCGCCGGGTGTCCCTGGAGCCCATGAACCCCTATGAGCGCCGCATCCTGCATAGCGCGCTGCAGTCCAACACCGCTGTGGAAACCCACTCCGAAGGGGAAGAACCCAACCGCCACGTCGTCATTACCCTGAAGCGGAACGACAGCGCTGCGGCAGAATAAAGCGCTTCACTATCCATCGGGCAGGAACCTTTGTTCCCGCCCGATGCTTGGTTTAGGAGAATCTCCATGTTCAAAAACAAAAACCTCCTGATCCTGGCCGCGCTGGTGCTGATCGTAGGGGGCGCTGTGGCGGGGGCTCTGATCCTGCGCGGGGGGGACCAAAGGGTCGCCGATGCCGGGCGGGAAGTCCGCGTGTATCTGGACGGGAAGCTGTACACGACCGCCCATCTGGGAAACAAACAGGAAATCACCGTCCGCCAGGACAACGGGGCCGTCAACGTTATCTCCCTGGACAACGAGGGCGTGTGGATGGAAAGCTCCACCTGCCACAACCAGCTTTGCGTCCACCAGGGGAAGGTCACCTACGAAAACTACCGGGACCGCTATTACGGCACCAACATCATCTGCCTGCCCAACCGGGTCACGGTGGAGCTGATGCTGGCCGAGAACGAGCGCGACCCGGACGCGCCGGACGTCTGAGGCGTTTGCTCCCCTCCCCCGGAAGTGTTTCAATTTTTCTTCGAATTTTTACGTATTTTTTTCAAAATTGTTACAAAATATGTTTGACAATCGCGCTGGTTTCTGTTATATTTTTAGCGGATGACCAGCGCTTTCGGGTATCTATGCCTGAAGGCCGCTGAAAAGGAAATTCACCCACGAAAGGAGGATGCGTGAAAGCAACCTGTTTGCTTTTACGCGGCAGGGTTATGTCCAATAAAAACGACGGACAGAAAAAGGACGCGTATACGCATCTGAAGCATATACTGGCGGTTCTGATCGTATTCACTGCCGTGGCCGGGATCGGTTTCATCTTCGCCCGCGACACGGTGGACGCCCAGCTGGCTTCCCTGAAGGCCCAGCGGGAGGAGCAGAATCAGGAGCGGATCGCCCAGCATAACCAGTGGCTGGCCGAGCAGAGGGCCGGCCACACCGGCAGCATCGAAAACACCGACTGGCCCGCTGCCCAGCCCGAGGGCTGGGACATCCTGGACCTGAGCGATTATTCTGTCGACGCCATTTCGACCCAGACCTTCACCCGGGAAGAGCTCGAAACCGGCGGCCTGATGGTGGTCAACCGCTGGCACTACCTCCCGGCCGATTATACCGACGAGCGCTTCCAGAACGGGGACGAGCTGGTCAGCGTCTCCAGCACCGCCCGGGCGGACGGCTTCCCGATTCAGGCCACCAATTCCTCCGTCAGCCTGATGCGGCCGGCCTATGAAGCCCTGAGCGAGATGCTGCAGGCGGCCAAGAACCAGAACCTGGATTATTACACCATCCAGGAAGGCTACCGGACCAACGCCACCCAGAACCAGCTTTTCCTGGACGCCCAGTCCAAGTACGAGGACCGCTATACCGGCGAGGTCCTGATCGAAAAGACCAGGGAGTCTGTCAGCGTCCCCGGCACCAGCGACTTCCAGACCGGCCTGTCCATCCGCGTGCACCGCTCCAAGTCCGGCGACAGGGAGTTCAATTCCGCCAACTTCCGCGAGACCGAGCAGTTCACCTGGCTGTACGACCACAGCTGGGAGCACGGCTACACCTTCCGCTTTCCCATCGCCGGATACCCAACGGAGAGCACCGCCGACAAATCCTGGAAGACGGGCATCGGAATCCAGATGATGGTGTTCCGCTACGTAGGCAAGGGCCCGGCCGCCGTCATGCACGTCAAGGATTTCTGCCTGGAGGAATTCGTCGAATACATGATCGAGCATCCCCACATCGGCGTGTTCAACAACGGCGAGCTGCTCTATGAGCTGTACCGGGTCACCGATTCCGGCTCCTCCATGAACGTGGACGTGACCGACTGTGACACCGTCACCGCATCCATCGACAACGTGGGCGGCGTCATCGTTTGCCTGGCGTACTGAAAAACCGTTTTCAGAGCAAACGCCCTTTTTCCGGCAGCGGGAAAAGGGCGTTTATCACATCAATAGAGGAACATATCAATACATGAATATCATCCACCTGGCCGCCATGGATATGGACGGCACCCTGCTGGACGATCAGAAAAAAGTGTCCGAAGAAACCCTGCGGGTCCTGGAAGCCCTGAAGGATCGTGGCATTCCGACGGCCTTCAGCACCGGACGGCCCCTGCCGGAAGTCACCCTCTACCCGGAACTGACAAAGCTTATTCCCTATGCCATCCTGTCCAGCGGGGCGCTGGTGATGGACCTGAGAAGCGGGGCCGTCCTGCAGAAATCCACCATTCCCGCAGAGACGGTGCTGACCATCCTCCGCCTGGCGGCGCAGGAAGACGTGATCCCCCACCTCATGTCCGACACTGATTCCGTCTGCCGTCAAAGGGACATCGGACATTTCGCGGCCCATCACATGGGCGTATACGAGCCGATGTACAGGAAAATCTGCGTCAAGGTCGAGGACATGGAGCCTTATGTCCGCGCCCATCCGGATCAATTGATCAAGCTCAACCTGTACCACACGGACCCGGCCGCCCGCGCCCGAACCGAGGAGAGGCTGCAGGGCCTGCCGGTGCAGCTGGTCCACGCGGAATACAGCTCCCTGGAGTGCACCGCTCCCGGCATCGGCAAGGACAGCGGCCTCGCTTTTTTGTGCCGCTTTCTGGGCACGACGCCGGACCACGCCCTGGCCGCCGGGGACAGCGACAACGACCTGTCCATGCTGAAGGCCGCCGGCCTGGGCATAGCCATGGGCAACGCGCCGGAGGCCATCCGCGCCGCCGCCGATTACGTAACCGCCGACAACAACCATGACGGCGTGGCGGAAGCCCTGAAGCGCTTCCTGCCCTTGATGCAGCCGCCGAAAGGATACCGCCATGATGGAGCTATTTGACACCCACTGCCACCTGGACGATGAGAAATTTGACCCGGACCGGGAGGAAGCCTTCCAGCGCCTGCGGGACCGGGGCGTTGCCCGCATCGTCTGCGTCGGGTCGGACCTGCCCACGTCCGAATCCAGCATCCGCTTCGCCCAGGCCCACGAACACACCTGGGCCGCCTGCGGCGTCCACCCTCACGAGGCGGCGGAAGCGCCGGAGGGCTATCTGGACCGGCTGCGGGAGCTGACCCGGGAGGACCGGGTCGTCGCCATCGGGGAGATCGGCCTGGACTATTACTATGATTTCAGCCCCCGGGACGTGCAGAAGCGGGTACTCAGCGAGCAGCTGGACCTGGCCTGCGACCTGGACATGCCGGTGATTTTCCATATCCGGGACGCCCACGGAGACATGATCGACCTTTTCCGCTCCAGAAAGCGCCTCCCCCGGGGGATCATCCACTGCTTTTCCGGCAGCCAGGAAACGGCCCTCGAATACGTCCGGATGGGCTTTTACATCTCCTTCTCCGGGCCGCTGACGTTTAAAAAGGCCCCGAACCTCCAGGCGGCCGCCCAAGCCGTCCCCCTGGACCGCCTGCTGGTGGAGACCGACAGCCCCTACCTTTCCCCAGAGCCCGTCCGCGGGGGGCGCAATGAGCCGGCCAACGTCTTTTACGTCTGCCAGAAGCTGGCAGAGCTCCGCGGCCTTCCGATGGAGGAAATGGCCCGGATCACCACGGAAAACGGGTGCCGCATCTACGGGATCCCGCTGGAAGCCTGATTGTTGAAAAAAAGCGGAAATCAGCGTATAATATCATTGAAAGGCGGTTGTTGATGATGCCAGCGCTCAGTATGTTTTATGGAATCATTGTCAGGATGCAGAGTGAGAAGGGTGGAAAGCATCATAAGCCGCATATCCACGCTCTGTATGGCGATCAGGAAATCGTAATTGCGTTAGACGGAGAAATTCTTGAGGGCCATTTTCCTAACCGGCAGCTGAAAATGCTGGAAGGATGGATGGCCATTCACGAAGATGAACTGGTTGCAAACTGGAAAATGCTCTCCGCAGGCGAGGGGTATTTCAAAATTGAGCCGCTGAAGTGAGGTGTTGGTGATGCTTCGTCCGACAGCAGTAGAGGTTTATCCGCAGGACAATTATCACCTCAGAATCGTTTTTGATAACGGTGAAGTAAAACTGTTCGACGTCCGTCCCTATATCCAGGGAGAATGGTATGGTCAGCTTTCTGACGAGGCCTATTTTCGCGCAGCAAAGCCGGACGGATATACCGTTGTATGGCCCGAAGGCCAGGATTTGTGCCCGGACGAGCTGTATGAGATGAGCATCAAGGTCTCATAAAACCAATGACCATGGAAAGACAGATCGAATCATTCACACGGAGGAACTTATGCAGTCTTACAGCCTGGGGGGCAATCGGAAAAGGAAGCGCGGATGGATCTTTCTGGCGGTCATCGCTGTCCTGCTGATCGCCGCGGTGGTCCTGTACACGCAGGGCTTTTTCCGCAGCGTCGTGCGCCGGGTCGGGGCCGTGAAGCTCCGCTGCGTCTCCACCCAGGACATTCAGCCCTTCGGCGCGGACGTTCTGTATTACGACGGGGATTCCCTGTTCTGCATCACCAGCGCCGGGGTGGAGCGGTGGAATTACCGGATCGGCTCCGGAGCCTCCTACCACGCGGCGGACGGCATCATCGTCATCTGGCGCGGCACCCAGCTGTCCATCCTGAACCGGAACGGCCGTTCCACCTACGATAACAACATCGGCGAAGAGATCCAGTTCGCCCGGGCGGGGAGCAAATATATTGCCGTCGTCCACGGCAACAATGCCAGCGGCGACGACCGGACCGCCATCACCTTCTACAACACCAGCGGCGAAAAGCTGGACATGGAGTCCACCGCCTACCAGGACATGCTGGTGCTGGACGCCGGCTTTTTTGCGAACGGCGATTACGTCTGGACCACCGCGATGGACCTGTACGGCACGGTTCCCTCCACCACCATGAACACCTATCAGGTCAGCTCCATGAACACCGGCACCGCGGACCTGGGCGATACGCTGACCTACAAGATCATCTATGCCGGCGGCATGCTGAACGTGATTGGCACCCGGAGGCTGCGGGTGTTCGACTATCACGGCACGGAAACGCCCTCCGCCTCCGTCCTGGTGTATGGGTGGAAGCTGATCGACGACGCCAGCGTGGACTCCAAGGCCATGCTCCTTTTCGCCCCGACCAGCCAGACCAACGACATCATGAACATCACGGAGCTGCGCTGTATCTTGGGGAAAATAGACAAGCGCCTGACTCTGCCGGACGAATGTGTCGGCGCGGGCATCTTCGGGCGGAACATCTACGCGTTTTCCTCCCAGTTTCTCTATAAGGCGGATATCAACTCCACCCGCTTTTCCGCCGTTTCCATGCCGATCACAGGCGAAGCGACCGAGTACCTGGGCATGCTGAGCGACGGCACCGCCCTGGTCGCCACCGGGCTGGACGTCTACGCGGTCACCGTGCCATGACGGAGACGAAACACGGCCGCGGGCTGTACCTTCACGTGCCCTTCTGTAAGAGCAAGTGCGCCTACTGCGATTTTCCTTCCTTTGCGGGCTGCGAAAAAGAAATGCCCCGCGTCATCGACCGGATGTGCGCGGAGCTTTTTGATTGCCGGAACGCCTTCCCGGACACGCTGGTGGAGACGATGTACATCGGCGGGGGCACCCCTTCCCTGCTGCCCCCAAAGCTGATGGATCGCCTGCTCCGGGCCGCGCGGGAGGCCTTTCCTTTTTCTCCAGACGCTGAAATCAGCTGTGAGATGAACCCAGGCACCGTGACCCCGGAGTTCCTTTCCGTCTGCGTGGAAAACGGGGTCAACCGCGTTTCCCTGGGCGCGCAGAGCAGCCTGGACCATCTGCTTTCGTCCATCGGCCGCATCCATACTTTCCGCCAGGTCCGGGAGACCGCTAATCTGCTGCGCTCCTTCGGTCTGACCAACTTTAACCTGGATATGATGCTGGGCCTGCCCGGGCAGACGATGGAGGATGTACGGCAGACACTCGATGATTTTCTCGCCCTCTCCCCCGCCCACCTGTCCTGCTACGCGCTGATCGTGGAAGAGGGCACGCTGATGGAAAAAAAGGTGGACAGCGGGGAGTGGACGCTGCCCGACGAGGATACCGAGCGGGACATGTACGAGCTGGCCCGGGAAACCCTGGAAAAAAACGGCTACCGCCAGTACGAGATCAGCAATTTCGCGAAAGATGGCTTTGTCTGCCGCCACAACCGGGACTGCTGGCTGCGGCATGAGTACCTGGGCATAGGCGCGGCGGCCTGCGGCTTTATTGGAAACGTGCGCACAAGAAACCCCGGCACGATCCCCGGATACCTGCGGGGAGACCCGCAGGAGCAGACCATCCTGACGGAAGAGGACGCCCGCTTTGAGTCCGTCATGCTGGGCCTGCGGCTGACGGAGGGCCTGCCGGAAAGCGTGTTCCGAAAGGCGCACGGCATGGGCTTCCGAGAAGCCTTTGGAGAAAAGCTCGACGCCCCGCTGAATGACGGAAGGCTCCTGTTTGAAAACGGCGTCCTGAGCCTCACCCGCTACGGGATGGACGTGATGAACAGCGTGCTGGTGGAGCTGATGCCGGAGAACTGAGCGTTTCCTGTTTTTCTTCCGTCCGCCGCCTCAGCGGCGGACGGTTTCCAGATTCTCAGCCCAGTCTTCGTCATTCGTATCGACGGCTTCCAGCATGCAGGTGCCGAAAGCCTGCCGGAAAGCTTCATCATCCTGAAAAGCCTCCAGCCGCTCCTGGATGATTTCCGCCCCGGGCCAGTTCATGTCCTGAAGCCACCTCAGCAGGTCCTTCAGCCAGGGCCTGAGTTCCTCATCGGTCTTCCCGGCGAGAATCAGGGCGCAGTTTGTCCAGACGTTTTTGCTGTATTTTGGAAACACCGGCTGAAGAAAACACCGGATATTTCCCGAACCGGCTGCTTTCCTTCTTCCTAATTCCTGGATTTCCTCCGGCGCATTCCAGTCCAGCATTTCAAAAAGTTTCTCCTCTTCCAGGAGCATTGGGTCTTCCTCCGGCGTCCAGACCTTTTCCAGGCACAGCCTCTTTTCAAACCCGCCCCGCTCCCGCGCCTTGCGGATGCGGATTTCCTCCACCTGCTCGATGGAGCTGCCCCGGGCTTTGGCGGCGGCGCGGAGGACCTCCAGCAGGTCCGCCAGCTCCTCAATGTCCCCGCTTTCTAGGTATTCGTTAAGCTCCTCCTGCAGCTTCCGGTCGGCCATGCGGAGATATTCCTCTTCGGTCAGGACGGTGACTTCACAGCGCTTGCCGCTTTCCTCGATGATCCGCGGGATTTCGTCCCGGACCAGCTTATGATATTCCTTCATATAAACCTCCCAGCAGAAGAAAAGGGCGCGGAGAAAGCTCCGAGCCCTTGTTTCTTTGTTTATGCAGCCTGGTCCAGTTCCTCTTCTTCGCTGTACTTTTCCTGCAGCTCCTCATAGGCCTGGATGGCCCTGTCCAGCATCGCCAGCACATCCTCTTCCGTGGCCATGCCGTCGGCGTTGAGGGGAACGTCCGCAAACTGCAGCGGATAGACCATGGGCGGGTTCTCGAGGGTCAGCGGGGTCATTTCGCGCAGCTGGCGGGTGCTCTGGTACACCAGGTGGATCTGCCAGAAGGCCTCCCCCTGTTCGTTCAGCCAGCGTCCGAACACCAGCTTCACGCCGATGGGGGTGCGCTGCTCCACCGCCTCCGGCAGCAGATAATCTTCACAGTTCAGGGCCGCCAGCACGCTGGCAACGTTCGAGTCGTGACCGCAGAGGAAGGTAAACCTACGGCCCTCCGCGCTCAGCTCGGAGCGGATTTCCCTGAGCAGGGGGTTCGCCGCGTTGACAGACACCAGGGGGTAGCCGAACAGGACGTCCGTATACCTGTCCACGATGGAGTGGATCAGCCGCCAGTCCTCCTGGGTCAGGTCGTGACCAAAGGCCGCCTTCCGTTCATCCGCTTCCTCGTAATACTGGAGGGTCATCGCGTCCGCCACGCTGACGGCCGTTCCGACCGGGCCCTTCAGCCGGGGCTCCTTGCCCTGTACCAGGGTGAGGGTCGTTTCTCCCGTCAGAAGGTCCCCGTATTTCCCGGACTGGTAGGCCTCGCTCTGTTCGACCTCCGCCGTATCGCGGAGCAGGGCGACCGCCTTGTCCAGGTCGGCGAAAAGGCCGTTCAGCCCCTGTTCCCCGCCCTGCGCAGAAAGGCCTTCCAGCACGTCCTCGACATATGCTTCGGTCGCAAAATGGATGGAGGGCTCAAAGGTCGGGTCCATGGTGTCATATTCGGCGTGGCTTTCAATCGGCACGACCGCCACGGGCAGCAGGCCGGCGGAAAAATAGCGGGCGGTGGCCAGGGTCCGCTGCTTGGCGTTGGCGTAGAAGCGGACGGCCCCTTCTTCCGGCCGGTAGTTTTCCGGGAAAAAGCCTTCCTTTTCCAGCCAGAGGCGGAAGTACTGGCCCATCATGGTCTCTAGCACCGCTCCGCGCAGGGAAAGCTCACTGGGCTTGCTGGTCCATTGGAACCATTCATGGGGAGTGATTTCCGCCAGGACGGAGCCGCTGCCCGACATGGGAGAGCGGATGTTGTGCCGGCTCAGGACGACCACCTTGTCCAGGGTATAGGCGTTCTCGGCCTCCACAGGCGTCTCAGCTTCCTGGGCGGGAGCCTCCGCTTCCTGCGCGGCCTGTACCGGCTCTTCCAGGTCGTACATTTCAAAGTATTCGTCATAGAAGCCCAGGCAGGCGTCCATCCCGGCGTTGGTGCCCAGGGCCTTTTCCAGGACCGTTTGCCAGGAGCCGTATTTTTCAAAAAGCTGGTCCGGCGTGGGGCCCTCTTCGTTCCCATAGGTGGCCAGGTTGCTCTTTTTGAGCCGCTCCAGCTCCACCGGATCATGCTGGCTGGCTTCTATCCTCAGTTCGTTGCGGCGCCGACTGACGGCGCGGGCGATCTCCTCGACCGGCTTGGTTTCCAGCAGCATGTCTTCGATCATCCGGTACAGCTCCGACATGCTGTCGTGATAGGCCTGCCGCTGCTCCCGGGCCGCGGCCACCTGTTCCGGGTTCGTCCAGTCGATGAGGTCCGCGTATTCGCCAAGCCTCACGGAGTCCGGGTTCGGGGAAAAGCCGTAGACGGCGAAGGGATTTTCCACGATGTCCTTCATCGCGTTGGGGTTTTCCCTGGGGTCATGCTCGTAGGCAAAGGTCGTTTCCTGCGCCGCCGCCATACCGCACAGCAGCAGGCAGCACACCAGGAACAGGCTGAACCATTGGATTTTTTTCACAGGGGGATGCTCCTTTCTCCTCAGCACTCGACGATTTCCGTGTTCCGGATCGCTTCTTCGATCAGGGCGTCCCCGTCCAGCCGGGCCTCGGACTCCAGGATCTTGTCCAGCTTGGGATGGGTGGCCGGATGGCGGGGGGTAAAGACCGTGCAGCAGTCCTCATAGGGCAGGCAGGAGGTCTCATAGGTGCCGATCTTTTCGGCGTAGCGGATGATTTCGATCTTGTCAAAGCCGATCAGCGGACGGAAGACCGGCATGGAGACCACCATGTTGGTCATGTGGAGGGCGGTCATCGTCTGGCTGGCGACCTGGCCGACGCTCTCGCCGGTGATCAGGGCCTCCGCCCCCTCCCGCTGGGCGATCTTTTCGGCAATGCGCATCATGAAGCGGCGCATGATCAGCGTGGTGTAATCGTCCGCGCACTTTTCGTGGATTTTGAGCTGGATGTCCGTAAAGGGCACGACGAACACCTTGATCCCGCAGCAGCTCTGGCTGATGATCCGGGCCAGGTCGAGCACCTTTTCCTTGGCGCGCTCGCTGGTATAGGGATAGGAATAGAAGTGCACCGCGCACAGCTCCACCCCGCGCTTGGCGATCATATAGCCGGCCACCGGGCTGTCGATGCCGCCGGAAAGGAGCAGGGCCGCCTTGCCGCCGGTGCCCACCGGCATGCCGCCGGCTGCCTCGATCACCTTGACGTAGAGATAGGCCTCGTCCCGGATTTCCACGTTCATCACGTGGTCGGGATGGTGCACGTCCACCTTGAGGCCGGGAACGTTCCTTAAGATATAGCCGCCCATCTTGGCGTTGATCTCCGGGGAATCCAGGGGATAGCGCTTGTCGGACCGCCGGGCGTCCACCTTGAAGGTGCCGGTCATGCCCCGCATCATCTCCGCCGCCTGGGCACAGACCTGTTCAAAGTCCGCCTTGGGCAGGTGCACCGCCGGGCAGACGGAGTGGACGCCGAAGACCTTCGTCACCCGCTGGATGCAGGCGTCCATATCGGACACCCCCTGCACGAACAGGCGGGCGTCCTTGAGCCACACCTGGCCGCCCAGGGGGCGTACCGCCTCCTTGACCCGGGCCAGCAGAGCGCGCAGGAAATACGGGCGGTTCAGGCCCTTTAAGTAGATTTCTCCGTAGCGGATGAGCAGCAGATTGTCCATGTTCTGATATCCTTCCCTTTATCGTCTGACAAATTGGCTGTAGGTTTCGTAATGCTTTTTGAGGGCTTGGGCCGCAAAGTCCATTTCCTCCATGGTGTTCAGCGGGCTCAGGGAGAAGCGCAGGGCGCTCTCCGCGCGCTGGCCGGCGATCCCCATGGCGCTCAGGACCCGGGACACCCGCTGCTTGTGCGACGAGCAGGCGGAGCCCAGGCCGATGTAGATCTGATCCCCCTCCAGGGCGTGGAGCATGGTTTCGCTCCTGACCGGCGGCAGGGAAAGGTTCAGAATGTGGGGGGCGGAGCGGTCCGAGGCCGGGTCCGGCCCGTTATAAACCGCCTGCGGGATCAGGGCTTTCACCTGCTCCCACAGCCGGAGCTTCATGGCCCGAAGGTCAGCGTCCTTCGGGTAGTGCCGGACTGCCGCCAGCAGGCCGGCGATGCCGGGGGTATTTTCCGTGCCGGAGCGGAGGGTCCTTTCCTGGCCGCCGCCGATCTGCCGGGCGGTCAGGCGGCAGCGGGGCCCCATGATCAGGGCGCCGATGCCCTTGGGGGCGTGGATCTTATGGCCGGAGAGGGCGTAGGAATCCGCCCCGCTCTGCCCCATGTCAAAGGGCACCCGAAGGAAACCCTGCACCCCGTCCACATGGAGCAGGGCCCGGGGACAGAGCCGGTCCCGCAGGGCGGCAATTTCCCGGATGGGCATGACGGCCCCAGTCTCGTTGTTGACCTGCATGACGCAGATCAGCCGGACCTCTTCGTTCAGCATCCCCTCGAGCTTTTCCAGGGAGACAAAACCGTCCCGGTCCAGGGGGATTTCCTTGCTGCGGACCGTCCGCAGGGCCTCGCAGGCCTCCCGCACCGCCGGATGCTCCCCGGCGGAATAGAGCACCAGCCCGTCGCGGACGGACTGCATGCCGCCCAGGATGGCCAGGTTATCCGCCTCCGTGCCGCCGGATACGAAAACGGCCCGGCTGCCCTGGGGCGCGTGCACGGCGGACAAAAGCGCCTCCCGGCAGAGGGTCATCTGTTTTTCCGCCTCCATGGCGGGCACATACAGAGCGGAGGGATTAAAATATCCCTCCGTCATGCAGGTATAGGCGGCCTGGGCCGCCTCAGGGCAGACCCTGGTCGTCGCGCTGTTATCAAGATAAATCATGTCTTCTGTCCTGTCAGTTGATTTCGTACGCTCCGCGCGGCACCGCGCCGCGGATCAGACTTACCATTTCCTCGCTGGGCTCCATGATGACGATGTGCTTCTCCTGCTCCTTCTCGTAGTAGATATAGAACAGGTCGGCGTCGCGGTTGACGAACCAGTTGCTCCGCTTGATGCCCGGCAGATTGATGTAGCGGTTGAAGGAGCCGGAAGCCACCTTCCCGCAGGCCTTGATGTTTTTCAGGTTCATGGAGCCCAGGGCTTTGCGCTTTTTGTTATTGAAGATGGCCGCGAAGTCCAGAATGCCGTTGGTGAAGGTATACTCATAATCGGTGCGGAGGCGGTCCTTGAACAGAAAAATCATGACCGCCGCGCCCAGCAGCACCAGCGCCAGCGCCAGGCTGATCAGACCGCTCTGCACGCCGCTCTGGGCGAAAGCGTAGAGGGCATTCTGCAGCCACATGAACCCATACAGGGCGCTGAACACCAGCAGTACCCAGGACAGGCCCAGCATGATGCTCGGAAACGTCTGATTGCGGCTGGAAACAGCCTCTTCCCTGAATTGATCTGTCATACCTCACTGTCCGCGCGGCGGAACGGCCGCGCGTCCTCCTCTCCGTTATAAATAAAATATCATCAAAGTGATCGCGCCGACGATCAGGCCGCCGAGCACTTCCAGGGGCGAATGACCCACCAGCTCCTTGAGCTTTTCATCCGTCAGGGGCTTGCCCTCCACGAACAGTTCCTCCAGGATCTTGTTGATGATCTGGCCCTGCTTGCCGGTCTCGTAGCGCACGCCCATGGCGTCGTAGATCACGATGGCCATCAGCGCGAAGGAGACCGTGAACGCCGAGTGGTTGAAGCCGTTTTCCAGGCCCAGCGCCACCGTCATGGCCAGCACAAAGGCGCTGTGGGAGCTAGGCATCCCGCCGGAGCCCCAGATCCTTCTCCAGTCAAACTTTTTCTCAATGGCCCAGTACAAAAGGGCCTTGATCAGCTGCGCCAGAAACCACGCGCAGGCTGAACAGCACAGGGGCTTGTTTTGAAGCAGCTGGTCCAGCAAAAAACCGCCTCCAGGACAATGCGTAATTCATAATGTGTAATGCACAATGGAAAATGCGTAATGCGTAATGCGTAAATTCTACTTCTTCTAATGCCTATTGCCTAATCCCTAATCCCTAGTCCCTATCTCGTCCTCCCCGTACAGCTTCTCGCCAGGGAGCATAGGAAGGCGGAGGCTTCGCCGAAGGTCGCTTCCAGGGCGGCGCAGGCCTGCTCCGTCAGGTACTCCACGTCCTTTTGGGCCTGTTCCGCCCCGACCAGGGCGGGCCAGGTCATTTTCCCTTCGGTCAGGTCCTTGCCGGTGTGCTTGCCCAGGTCCTGCTCGTTGCCGTGAAGGTCCAGCAGGTCGTCCTGAATCTGGAACGCGGTGCCGAACATCTGGCCGAAGGTCTTTCCGGCAGTCAGCTGCTTTTCCCCCGCTCCGGCCAGGCAGAGCCCGGCCTCCATCGGTGCGGTCAAAAGGCAGCCGGTTTTGAGCCGGTGGATGGAGGTCACGATGTCCTGTGCCGGCGGCTCCCCCTCGTGGGCCAGGTCCAGGCACTGGCCGGCGACCATCCCCCTGACCCCGGCCGCCTGGACGATGAAGCGGGCGGCGGAAAGCGCCCTTTCGTGCGTACAGGAGAGCATCTCCTCCATGGCCAGGCTCAGCAGGCCGTCGCCCGCCAGCACCGCCATGCCTTCGCCGTACACCACATGGCAGGTGGGCTTGCCCCGGCGCAGGGTGTCGTTGTCCATCGCCGGGAGGTCGTCATGGATCAATGAATAGGTGTGGATCATTTCCAGCGCCCCGGCAAAGCGCAGGGCGGTTTCGTCCGCCGGGGCGATCAGCTCATGAGCCGCCAGCAGCAGCACGGGGCGCAGGCGCTTGCCGCCGCTCAGCAGGCTGTAGGCCATCGCGTCCCGGAGGGGATGGGGAATTTTCTCCCACTCCTGGGCGGTCACGCGGTTCAGATGGTCCTCCACCCTTTGGCGGAGCTCCTCATATTTGGCGTTCACGGGGCATCCTCCATCGGCACGGGCTGGCCGCTGCGCAGCTCGAGCATTTTCTTGTCCGCCGCGTCCAGTTCGGCGTTCAGCTCCCGGACCAGGCGGACGCCGGCCTCGTAATCCTTGAGGGCGGCGGACAGGGCCATGCCCCCCTCCTCCATCCGGGTCACCAGGGTTTCCAGCTGCTCCAGCCGGTCTTCAAAGCTCTTCGTCTTTGCCGCCAAAGGGATCCCCCTCTTCCTTGCTGATGGTCCGGACGGTGACTGTGCCGTCCTCAAACAAAAGCCGCATTGCTTCCGGGGCCCGGGCGGCGGATGTAACCGGCGTCCCGTCCTCGGACAGGGCGATCACATACCCGCGCCGGAGGGCGCCCTTGGGGCCCAGGGCCGTCAGGGCGCTTTCCCTGACCCGGAGCAGAGCCCGCTTTTCTTCGAGTATTTCCCGCATTTTCTGATTGAGCCGCAGCAGATATTCCGCGACCAGGGCCCTCTGCCCCTTGAGCCGCGCCCCGGGATGGGCCAGCGCCATCCGCTTTTCCAGGGCGGCAATCTGCCCGGTTTTGAGCAGCACCGTCTCGTGGGCGCTCCGATACAGGCGGGAAAGCAGGCCCTCCACCGCGTTTTCCAGGGTGGCCCGGTCCTGCACCGCCAGCTCGGCCGCGACGCTGGGCGTCGCCGCCCGGACGTCCGCCGCAAAATCGGCCAGGGTAAAATCCGTCTCATGGCCGACGGCCGAAATCACCGGGACGGGACAGGCGGCCACGGCCCGGACGACGGCTTCCTCGTTAAAGGCCCAGAGGTCCTCCAGCGAGCCGCCTCCGCGGCCGATGATGATCACATCCACCCCGGGCACCTGGGAAAGCTCCTGGATGCCGGCCGCCACGTCGGCTGCCGCTCCCTCCCCCTGCACCAGGGCCGGGCGAAGAACCAGCTGGACGGACGGATTGCGCCGCCGGGCCACCTGGGCGATGTCGTGGATGACCGCGCCGGTCCTGCTCGTGACCACCCCGACCATCCGGGGCAGCAGGGGCAGGGGGCGCTTTTTCCCTTCGTCAAACAGGCCCTCCTGGGCCAGGCGTTTTTTCAGCTGCTCCAGCTTTACGTACAGCGCGCCCAGGCCGTCCTGGGTCATCTCCCGGGCGTAAAACTGGTAGCTGCCCGCGGCGGTATAGAGGGATACGCTGCCCCGCAGCGTCACCCGGCTGCCGTCCGCCGGAGAAAAGGAAAGGCTCAGCGCGTCCTGCCTGAACATCACGCACTGGATGCGCGACTGATCGTCCTTTAAGGAAAAGTAGAGGTGGCCGGACACGTGCCGCTTGAAATTGCTGATTTCGCCCTTGAGCAGAACGTCCCGCAGCATCGGGTCCCCCGCCAGAGAGCGGCGGACGTACTCGTTGAGGTCCGTGACCGTCAGCGTCCAGCTCATGCCTTGCCGGCCCGGGCAGTGGCCAGGGTCACTACGTTGTCCATCAGCATGGCGACCGTCATCAGGCCGACCCCACCGGGCACCGGGCTGATCCAGCCGGCGACCGGCTCTACGGAATCAAAGTCCACGTCGCCGGAGAGGACGCCGTTGATCCGGTTGATGCCGACGTCCACCACGGCCGCACCGGGCTTCACCATGTCCCCGGTGATCAGGCCGGGCTTGCCGACGGCCACCACCAGGACGTCCGCCTGTTTCGTGACCTCTTTCAGATCCTCGGTGTGGGAATGGCAGATGGTGACGGTGGCGTTTTCATTCAGCAGCATCATGGCCACGGGCTTCCCGACGATGTTGCTGCGGCCGACGACGACGGCCTTCTTTCCGTCCAGCTCCACCCCGGCCAGACGCAGCATCCTGAGCACGCCCTTGGGGGTGCAGGGAAGGGTCCCGCTCTGGCCCAGCATCAGGCGGCCGGCATTCAGGACGTGGAAGCCGTCCGCGTCCTTTTCCGGCAGGATGCAGGCCAGGGCCCGCTTTTCATCCAGGCCCCGCGGCAGGGGAAGCTGTACGAGGATCCCGTCAATCTTCGGGTCGTCGTTAAGCTCCCGGATGGTCTTTTCCAGTTCCGCCTGGCTGACGTCGGCGGGGAGAATGATGGTGCGGGAGTAGATGCCCGTCTTTTCGCAGGCCTTGCCCTTGTTGCGGACATAGGTCTGGCTGGCGGGATCGTCCCCCGCCAGGATGACGGCCAGGCCGGGCGTCACGCCCGACTTTTTCAGGGCCTTCACCTTTTCCGTCACTTCCGCGAGCGCTTCTTCCGAATAAATCCTACCGTCCAGCAGCTGTGCCATGTTCAATCATCCTTTCCAGTCCGATGTGGGCGACGCCCACGGCGTTGTCTCCCGAAAGCTCCGGTTTGCCGAAGTAAAGCGAAAGCGGCAGCCGCCGCCTGAGCACCCGTTGAAGCAGCATTTCGCGCAGCCGGGCGGAGCTCATGACCCCGCCGAAGAGCAGGGCGTTTGACACGCCCGTTTGTTCCCCCGCGTTCTTTAGCAGCCGGAGCACCGTCCGGCAGAGAACGTCGTAGGTTTCCGCGGCGATCTGCCCGGGGGGAAGCTGTCCTTCTTCAATCAGCCGCAGCAGCTTGGTTTCCGCCCCGGATAAATGGCAGCCCTCCGCGCAGATGGACACCGGGACGATCCCCTGGGCGGTATATCCTTCCGCCAGCTTTTCCAGGGCCGGGCCCGCCGGGAAGGGAAGCCCCAACCGGACGCCGACCCTGTCCACCAGCTGACCCGCGTGCAGGTCCAGAGAAGAAGAGATCCGCCGGATCTCCCCGTCCCTCACGAGCAGGACGTCTGTCGTCCCGCCGGAACAGTGAAGGGCCAGGAAGTCTCCCTCAGGCAGGCCGGTTTCCACCCGGGCCGCCCTCAGATGGCCGCGCTGGTGCGTGGTGGTAAAAAACGGCACCCGCAGGGCGGCCGCCAGGGCCCTTCCGTACCCGGCACCCACCAGGAACACCGGCATGTAGGAATCCTCCCCGTCCAAAGGAGCGGTGGACGCGCAGACCGCGCCGATGGGCTCTTTGGTCTTCGCCAGCAGCTGCTCGACCATTTCCGGCAGCTGCCTTACATGGGCGAACACGCCCTCGCTCTGGCGAAGGCCCCGGTCGCCCAGCTGAACCGGCAGAAGTTTTCGGCAGGACGCCCAATTCCCTCCTTCCCCGGCGAATGCCGCGGAGGTGGTATAGCAGCTGGTATCCAGCCCCAGGACGATCATGCCTGCCCCGCGCGGGACAGGGCGCCCAGCACCCCGTTGACGAAGGCGCCGCTGCGGTCGGTTGAATACCGCTTGGCCATTTCGACCGCCTCGTTGATCACCACCGTCTCGGGCACGTCTTTGATAAAGAGAAGCTCGTAAAACGCCAGGCGCAGAATGGCCAGGTCCACCTTCGCGATTCGCTCCAGGGACCAGTCCTTGAGGTAGGCGGAAATCTTTTCATCCAGCTCCGAAGCATGGGCGGAAACGCCCTCCACCAGGGTGCGGATGAAAGCCCGGTCCTCCTCGTAAGCGGGATCCAAAGCGGGTGCTTCTTCCTCCGCCGGGGCATCCTGGACCGGCCGCTCCTCCTCCGGGGCTTCTTCCTCCCCGGCCAACCCGGGGCCGGCCGGCGCAAAGCCGATCAGACCGCGCAGCGTTTCCTCCCCGCCGTCGCCGCCTTCCATCTGTTCGTAGATCAACTGCATCGCGGCGACTCTCGCCTGTTTACGGGCCATAACTGTCTCCTTGTGTTCCTATAAAATGATAAGGTTCCATTTCTCTTTGATCAGCACGATACGGGTACAGGCTTTCCCCGTACCCGCATCCAGCATTATTCGATTGTGCCGTCCGGCCTTCCTCAGCTTTTCCCATCCAGAAGGTCGGCGGCGGCGTCCTGCGCGGCGTCGGCGGCTTTCTTTACGCCTTCCTCCGCTGCGTCCGCGGTCTCCTGGGCCGCGTCAGAAATGGCTTCGGCTTTTTCCTGAACGAAGTCTTCGGCCTTCTCCGCCGCATCCTGAACGGCGTCCTGCGCGTCGGAAACGGCTTCCTGGGCCTGGTCGCCCAGGCTTTCAACGGTATACGCGGCCTTTTCGGCGGCGCCGGTCACCGCTTCCGCAGCTTCCTGCGCCACGTCCTCGGCCTTTTCCGCAACGTCCTCCGCCTTTTCCTGAAGCTCGGCGGCGGCTTCCTGAACGGCTTCCGCCGGTTCTTCGTCAAAGTCCTCGTTGTTCACGGTGCGGCGCACCTTTTCGGCCAGCTGCTGGTTCCGCGCGGCCTGCTGGGCGCGGGCCGGGAACAGCTTGTTGGACACGTCCGCCATCATTTCGCGCTTGTTGGTCACCCCGCCGATGAACATGCCCAGCAGCAGCAGCAGGGCCAGCAGCAGCGTCCGCCAGAAGCCGATGGTGAAAAATCCGATGCCGATCAGCAGCGCAACGCCCATGCACAAGAGCATGCATTCCATGGTGCCGACCTGAAGATATTTCCTTACTCGCTTATCAGACATTGTCAAACCCTCCTGTTCTGTCCGGAACGGTTACGCCTCGGCTTCGCCGGGCTTTTTCGCCAGCTCTTCCTCCAGCTGGTCGGAAACCTCCTGCGCTTCATCTAAAACGGCGTCGGCCGCCTGGGCGGCTTCTTCCGCCGCTTCCTGCTGAACCTCGGCGGCCTGCTCCTGAAGCGTTTCCTCCGCCGTTTGCTCCTCTGCCGCCGGCTGCTCCTGCTTCTCTTCCGCGGGGGCCGGGGCTTCCTCTTCAAAAATCAGTTCGTGGGCGGCCTTCTGCTCCTGCTTTTCGGCGATCTCCCCGCTTACGTCATAGGGGGATTTGCGCTGCATGGGGGCGTCGGTATCCGCCAGGTCCACGTTGACCGTCTTCACGTTCACACCGGAAGACACGGTCAGGTACTGCCGGATCTGCTTTTGCATGGACTCGGTCGCCAGGGGGATGGAAATGTTGTCCGGCACCGTGCCCTTGAGGTCCACCACCACGCCGTCCCTGTAGTTCTTGACGCGGAGGCTGCTCATATTGAACTCCTCATGCGTATCGGTGCACTTGCGGACCAGGTTCTCGATGGCCTTGATGGAGATGCGGATTTCGCCGCTGTCGTTCTGCTGGATGACAAAATCCTTGCGCTTATAGCGGATGCGGCCCGGGATGCTGAACAGCAGCAGGGAGCCGATCAGCTGCAGCGCGCCCATGCCGATCACCACGATGCGGCGGATGGTCCAGTACCCCTGGGCGCCGATGTCGGCCTTTTCCGCCGTCTGGAGCTCCTGGAGGATGTCCACTGTTTCCTTGTTCAGGGCCAGGCCGTTATAGCGGATGCCGAAGTACAGCGTCACCACGCTGAACAGCAGCAGGAAAACGGCGACGATGATCAGAATCAGACGAGTGCCAAGACGAGCTTTCATTCCGTGCTCAACCTCCTTACGGCCGGAAAAGCCCTGAAACACAGGACCGTCCGGCCAATCAAATATTGATGATCCGGCGCAGCCCGCCGGACAAAAAACAAATGACAGGCGGCCTTATTCCGCCGGCGCTTCGGGCGCTTCCGCCGCCGGGGCCTCCTCAGCGGGGGCTTCCTGGGCTGGGACTTCCTGAGCGGCCGGCTCCTGCTCGGGCTGTTTTTCTACTTCCGCCTTCTTTTCTTCCTTAGCCTTATGGGCGCGGGACTTCTTGGGCTTCTGATCGGGCTCCTGCAGGGCGGGCTTCCGGGCGGATTCGATGGCCTTCTGCTCCTGATTTTCCTTTTCAAAGCTGACGCCCTGAACATGGACGTCCACCTTGACCACGTGCAGGCCGGTCATGCTCTCGATGGCCTTGCG
Organism: Christensenella sp. UBA4379; assembly: GCA_002391225.1. Lineage (GTDB taxonomy): Bacteria > Bacillota > Clostridia > Christensenellales > Aristaeellaceae > UBA4246. Next base: position 12,854 of record DGRV01000076.1, on the reverse strand, counting down.
GACGTTTTCCTGCACCTCGGCGGCCACCTTGTGGATGGGCGTGCCGTATTCGACGGTGACATACAGGTCCACCGACGCTTCCTCGCTGCCCAGCTCCACCTTGACGCCGCGGGTAATGTTGCGGTTGCGGCCGATAATATCCCCAAAGCCGCCGCTGGTCACCATCCCGGCGATCCCATCGACCTCGGTCGCGGCCACGCCGGCGATGATGGCGATAACTTCATTGGCGTATTTTATCGTTCCCCCGTTCTGCAGATCCAGATCCACGTCGACGGGCAGATTTTCTTCCTTGGACGGCATCGTTACGCACCTCCCCTTTGATATGGCAAGTATACCAAATTCGGAGCCGTTTGGCAACTGAAATCCGGAGGAATTCTCAATTTCGACAAATTCAGCCCTGATTTTTTCCGCATCCAGCAGAAAAAATCAGGGCTGAAAAAGCTTGCGGCGCTTCGCCGGTTCATCTTCTCTGCATGTCGTTGTACTTTTTCACGATCTCGCGGAGGATCTCCGGGTGCTCGAAATCCCGGAGGGAAACGACGTTGATTTCCCGCATCATGCTCAGGTTCTCGATGGACAGGACCGCCAGCTTACCCCTTTTGACCTCGCTGACACAGGCGCTCTTGGCCAGCACGGAAACCCCGAAGCCGTGGCAGATCAAATCGCGGATGGTCGCGATGCTGTCGATCTCCATGATGACGTTGAAGTCCCCGATATTGAGCCCGTTGCTTTCCAGCGCCGCCTCGAACAGGACCCGGGTGTTTGAATGAGGCAGGCGCAGGATCAGCTTTTCCGCCTTCAGCTGACTGATGGACACCATGCTCTGGGAGGCCAGACGGTGGTCGGGCGGGACGGCCAGCACCAGGCAGTCCGTGTCCAGCATGATGTAGGAAAGGGAGGGATCGTTCGTTTTCCCTTCCACGAAGGCGAAATCGAGCTCATAGTTTTTGAGGCTCTTATAGAGGTTGTCCGTGGTGAAGGTCAGGATTTTGATGTTCATATCGGGATAGCTGTTGAGACAGGCGGCCAGGGCCTCGATGATGGAACTGCTTTCCGCCGTGTGGGTAATCCCGATGGTGAGGGAGCGGATCTGCTCGCGCTCGTCCTTGAGGGCGGTTTTCAGGTTGTTGGACAGGGCGATCATCCGCCGGGCGTATTTGACCACGATTTCCCCCTCCGCCGTCAGGGTGATCCGGTTATGGGCGTGCTCGAAAATTTTGACGCCCAGGGTCTCCTCCAGCTGGCGGATGTGCTGGCTGACCGCCGGCTGGGACAGGGAAAGCTCCCGGGCCGCCTTGACATAGCTTCCGTTTTCCACGACCTTGATCAGGGAATACAGCCGATAATCAACCATGAGCTCCAACTCCTTTACTTAAATAATCATCTGTGCCGTCAGCACTCTGCCATCATTATAACCGGACGGCGCGTCTGTTTCAAGAAAGCCACCAGCATCGCGTTCGCCGCGGCGCAGCAAAGGGCGTCCGCCAAAGGGGTGGCCAGCACGATCCCGTACACGGGAAGGACCCGGTTCAGCAGAAGCATCAGCGGAATATCCACGATCCCCTTGCGCAGAATGGCCAGGAGGAAGGATTTTTTCCCGTGCCCGGTCGCTTGGAAAAAGGAAATGATCGTGTACGCGCTGGCCGAAAAGGGCCCGCCGATGCACAGGATCCGAAGGAATTCGGTTCCGTACCGAAGGGAATCCGAATCCGTGCGGATGAACAGGCCGATCATCCGATTGGCCAGGGCGAGGTTCAGCCCCATGCAGACCGCGGCCGCGCAGACGGAGGCTGCGTGGGAAACCCGGAGGGACGCCCGCATCCTCTCGATATTTTTGGATGCGTAATTGTACGCGATCAGCGGAAGGGCCCCCTGGGAAATGCCCCGGACCATGCAGTGCGCCAGCATGTTGACCTTCTTGGCGACCCCGATGCCCGCCTGCATCGAAAGCCCCGCCAAGGACATGAGCTTGTCCAGCACCGCGTAGGAAACGTTTTCAAACAGCGTCATCACGCAGGCCGGAAGACCGGCGGAAAAGACAGCCGCCGGGATCCGCTGGCGGAACATCTCCATAGAAAGGCCAAAGCGCAGCAGGGAGCGCTTTCTGATCCGAAGCAGCACCAGGGAAAAATAGAGCAGGGAAAGAGCGTTGGACACGGTCGTCGCAATGGCCGCGCCCAGGGCCTCCCTGCCGGGCGGCAGGAGGACGAACATGAACAGCGGGTCCAGCGCGATGTTCAGCGCCCCGCCGATGGCGATGCCGGCGCTGGCGTGCACGGCCCGGCCTTCGGCGCGGATCAGATGGGAAAAGAGGACGCTCACGGAGGTGAGGACGCCGCCGCACACCACCGTGCAGATCAGGTAGGCCACAGCGTTTTGATGCACCTCGGGGTTCGTCCCGCCGAGCAGGTCCATGAACACGTCCCGGAACAGGTACGCCGCCAGGGAATACAGCGCCGTCACCGAAAGACAGCCCCAGAAGGCAAAGGCGGAGCTGTGTTTCGCCCGTTCGATGTCCCGGACTCCCATTGCCCGTGCGATGACGCTGGCCGCCCCCACGCCGAAGAGGTTGGAAATGGCCGACAGCACCATGAACGCCGGCATGCAGACCGTGACGGCTGCCAGCATGGCGTCGTTCCCCGTCATACCGACAAAGAACGTGTCCGCCATGTTGTACAGAACCAGGATGATCTGCCCGACGACGGTCGGGAAGGCGAGGCGGAAAACCGCGCTGAGCACGCTTTTTTCTTCAAATAATTCCCTCTCCTGTACCGGATTCATGGATTCGCCTCCCCTTGCGTCCATTCCGCACCGGCGGCAAGATGTTCAAAAACGATCAGGATCATGGTTGTCAGCGTCCAATGACCGCCGCAGCCATAAGAAAAAACAATGAACGCATATTTGAGAAAAGCCCGGCTCGGATGCTCCTCGCACAGGCAGAAGGCGGCCATACAGGCGAGCATCCCCGGAACATTCCCGAAAAACCGCCTAAAATCGGGAAGCCCGTCGGACAGCGCGCAGACGGCCGCGCATCCGCCGAACAGAACGACGTCCGCCAGAAGCATCGCTTTGAGGCCATTGGCTTTCCGGATCGCGGCGATCATATCGCCGGGCAAACACAGGGGATTCCAGCCGCAGATCTCCCGGGCGATTTCCGTCCGCCGCTTCGGAGCCCAGAAGGAGATCATATAACGGAACGTCAAATACAAACAGCGCCGCATCACGACTCCCCTTCCGGTCTCTTCTTTTTATGATACGAAAATATAGTGGATTCGAACGACAAATGCAAATCAATAATATCAATCCGTCTATAAGTTTTTATAATAGCTTTGTTCCTTTCATCAGCTGTGCCGTTAAAAAAAGCAATAAATTCGCCTTTGGCTATCAGCTTTTTTTATCGGCGGGAAAGAATTCAAAATAATGCCTTTTTTCTCCCAGATACGCCTTCTTCCGAAGGACGCGCTCTGTCAGAAGAAAAAAACAAAAAGAACGGAGCCGCCCGTGTGCAGCCCCGTTCCGGAGGAATCATTTTCAATTTTGACGCGCCCGTTCTTCCCGCCAAGGCGGATGCGTCAGCTGTTCTCCAGCCTCTCCCGCACGGCGCTTATGAAAGCGCGGCTGGAAACCGCCTTGGCTTCCCCTTCGTAGATCAGCGCCAGGTCGCCGGTCATGATGCCGCCCTCGATGGTGTCGATCACGGCCTTTTCCAGACGGCCCGCAAAGGCGGACAAATCCTTGAGCCCGTCCAGTTCCCCGCGCTTTCTCAGCGCGCCCGTCCAGGCAAAGATGGTGGCGACGGGGTTGGTGGAGGTTTCCTCCCCCTTGAGATACCGGTAATAATGCCGGGTCACGGTGCCGTGGGCGGCTTCGTATTCGTACTTGCCGTCGGGGCTGACCAGGACGCTGGTCATCATCGCCAGGGAACCAAAGGCGGTGGCCACCATGTCGCTCATGACGTCGCCGTCATAGTTTTTGCAGGCCCAGATCATGCCGCCCTTGGAGCGGATGATCCGCGCGACGGCGTCGTCGATCAGGGTATAGAAGTAGGAAATGCCGGCCTTTTCAAAGGCGGCCTTGTACTCCGCGTCGAAGATTTCCTGGAAAATGTCCTTGAAATGATGGTCGTACACCTTCGAGATGGTGTCCTTGGCGGAAAACCAGAGGTCCTGGCGGATGTCCAGGGCGTAGTTAAAGCAGGCGCGGGCGAAGGAGGAAATGGAGGAATCCAGGTTATGGATGCCCTGCAGGATGCCCGGGCCCTTGAAATCGAAAATGGTGCTGCGCTGGACGGTACCGTCCTCCCCGGTGAACACCAGCTCGGCCTTTCCCTTGCCGGGGACAGCCATTTCCACGTTGCGGTAGATGTCCCCGTAGGCGTGGCGGGCGATGGTGATCGGCTTTTCCCAGGTGCGCACGGTGGGCCTGACGCCCCGGACCAAAATGGGGGTGCGGAACACGGTGCCGTCCATCATGGCGCGGATGGTGCCGTTGGGGCTCTTCCACATCTGTTTGAGGCCGTATTCCTCGACGCGCTGGGCGTTGGGGGTGATGGTGGCGCACTTGACGGCCACGCCGTACTGCTTGGCGGCCAGGGCGCTGTCGACGGTCACCTGGTCCTCCGTCTCGTCCCGGTGCCGAAGGCCCAGGTCGAAGTACACGGTTTTCAGGTCCACATACGGGGTCAGAAGGGTTTCCTTAATATCCGCCCAGAGGACACGGGTCATCTCGTCGCCGTCCATCTCCACCAGGGGGGTTGTCATCCGAAGCTTGTCCATAAGCGCGTCTCCCTTTCTTGTATACGTGTATACGATATGTATTGTAACATAGAATCCGCGCGTTGCAAGAGCGCTGCTGTTTTTTTACGGTATAAAAAGGAATCCCCCGCCGGCGGGAGCAAACTTTATTTTCCGCCCGTCCTTGTTTTTTTGTCTTTTTTGCTTATAATAGAGATGAAAAAGAACATCACGGCCGGCGCGGCGTCCTCAGCCGGTCCGCGGCTTTTAAAAAACAAATACGACAATCTTAGGGCAGGAGGCAGACAGGATGATCGAATTCGGCACCGGCGGCTGGCGCGCCGTGATCGGCGACGGCTTTATCAAGGAAAACATTCAGCGCATCGCGGCCGCCCTCGCCCGCAGAATGAAGCGGGAGGGCTGCGCCGAGGCTGGCCTGTGCGTAGGCTACGACCGGCGCTTTCTGAGCCGGGAGGCCTGCATCTGGTTCGCCGAGGTCCTGGCGGGCGAGGGAACATTGGTCCGCTTCGTCAACCTGAGCTGCCCCACCCCGCAGATCATGTTCACCGTCAAGCACCTGGACCTCCCCTACGGGGCCATGGTGACGGCCAGCCACAACCCCGCCAT
>DGRV01000076.1:0-7426 GCA_002391225.1 Christensenella sp. UBA4379 | reverse complement strand
TACAACGGCATCAAGCTGTTTACCCGCGGTGGGCGGGACGCCACAGAGCTCGTCACCGTTCCCATCCAGGAGGAGGCGAACGCCGTCGCCCTTTCCGACATCCGCGTCACGCCCTTTGAAGAGGCCCTGAAAAGCGGGGCCATCCAGTTTATCGACCCGCGGGACGCCTACCTCGATTCCATCCTGGCCCAGATCGACACCGACGCCATCCGCCGCAGGCGGCTCCGCGTGGTACTGGACCCCATGTACGGCGTCAGCCTGACGGGGCTGATGACCATCCTGTACACCGCCCGCTGCGACGTGGACGTGATCAACGATCGGCACGACGCCTTCTTCGGCCGCCACCTGCCGGCCCCCACCCCGGAAACCCTGGCCGACCTCCAGCAGGCCGTCCGCGCCCACAACGCCTGCGTCGGCATCGCCACGGACGGAGACGCCGACCGCCTGGGCATCATCGACGAAGAGGGTAATTACGTTTCCGCCAACGAGATCCTGGCGGTGTTGTACGATTACCTGCTCAAATACAAAGGCTGGCGCGGGCCGGCGGTGCGCAACCTGGCCACCACCCATCTGCTGGACCGGGTGGCGGAGGCTTACGGGGAAAAGTGCTACGAGGTTCCGGTGGGCTTTAAGCACATTTCTTCCGGGATGGAGGAGCACAACGCCCTGATCGGCGGCGAATCCTCCGGGGGACTGACGGTGCGCGGCCACATTTCCGGCAAGGACGGCCTGTACGCGGCCAGCCTGCTGGTGGAAATGCTCTCCGTGACCGGCAAGACCATGAGCGGGCTGATCCGGGACCTGTACGACCGCTTCGGCGAAATGCACACCGCCGAGTTCGACTGGGCGCTGACCCCGGAAAACAAGGCGCGAATCCAGAAAAAGGTGATGGAAGAGCGCCAGCTCCCCGTCTTCCGCCATCCGATCCAGCGGGTCAATTATATGGACGGCTGCAAGGTGTATTTTGAAAACGCCTGGGTCATCCTCCGGTTTTCGGGCACGGAGCCCCGGGTGCGGATCTTCGCCGAGGACGATACCATCCACCACGCCAAGACCCTGGTGGGCACGATGGCCGATTTCGTCGGCCTGCCCTTCGACGCGTAAAGCGGAACCCCATCCGGAAACATTGAAAAAACAATCCTGTACCTTGACAGAAACTGCAGGATATGGTAAAGTATTTCCCGTAAACCTGAGATGGAGAAGAGTAGCGTCTTTGACGGCACGGCAAAGGGAACCGCTGACAGTGAGACGGCGGTCCGGGCGGAGGATGTGAATGGGCTCCGGAGGGCGCTCCGAAAGGGCAATGGCCCCGTAGGCGGCGACGGGTCACCGCACCCGTTATCATCGCGGCGCATATCACAGGTATGCGGATGAGCGTGCCGGATGGGTAACCGCCGGCAAAGCTGAGTGGCAACACGGTTTTTCCGCCTCAGCACACGAGAGGGTGTGCTGAGGCGTTTTCGTGTCATCCCCCGCTTCCGTACCGGCCGGGCGAAAGCGGGGGGCCGCAGCGGATCCGCATGGTTCCAGACAAATGACGAAATGCTGAAAGGAAGGTATCAAACATGAAAAAGATCATCGCCCTGACCCTGACGGTCATGATGCTCCTGTCTGTCTCCGCCCTTTCCCTGGCCGAACAGAAGACCTCTTTCAAAATCGGCATCTGCAACTTTGTGGACGACGCGTCCCTCAACCAGATCATCGCCAGCATCCGCCAGCGGCTGACCGAGGCGGAAACCGAGCGGAACCTTTCCTTTGAAATCCTGGAGGACAACTGCAACCTGGACGGCTCCGTGATGCAGCAGATCATCTCCAACTTCATCGCCAGCGACGTGGACCTGATGGTCGCCATCGCCACCCCCGTGGCCATGACCATGCAGGGCATGACGGAAGACAGCCAGATCCCCGTGATCTTCGCCGCCGTGTCCGACCCGCTGGGGGCCGGCCTGGTCGATTCCCTGGAAGCGCCCGGCCACAACATCACCGGCACCTCCGATTATCTGGACACCCAGGCCGTGCTCAACCTGATCTTTGCCGCCAATCCGGACGCGAAGAACATCGCCCTGCTCTATAACCCTGCCGAGGACGCCTCCACCGCCCCCATCACCCAGGCCAAGGAACTGCTGGCACAAAAGGGCGTCAACGTCAAGGAATACTCCGGCAGCAACATTCCCGAGGTCATTCTGGCCGCGGACGCCATCGTCGCCGACGGGATGGACGCCGTCTTTACCCCCACCGACAACACGATCATGGCCGCCGAGCTCTCCATCTACGAGACCTTCGCCCAGGCCAAAATCCCCCACTACACCGGGGCTGATTCCTTCGCGCTGAACGGGGCCTTCCTGGGCTACGGCGTGGACTACGCGAACCTGGGCCGCGAAACCGCCAACCTCATCCTGAGCGTCCTGGCGGATGGCAAGGACATTTCCCAGGTGCCCGTCATGACCTTCGACAACGGCACCGCCACCATCAACACCGAAACCGCCGCGGCCATCGGCCTGGACTTTGACCAGCTGACCGAAACCTTCGCCCCCTACTGCACCAAAATCCAGTCCATCACCACCGCCGAATCCTTTGATGACCTTGCCAAGTAACGGCTCCCGCGCTGAGCGGCCGGCTCCCCCGGCCGCTCAGCCACGTCCTCAAATGCGTAATGCGTCATGCGTAATGTATATTTTCCAATGCTCAATGCAAAGCCTCTCTCACCGCAAAAAATTACGCATTACGCATTAAGAATTACGAATTTATAAAGCAACGCACAATCTATCTTCCCTAATGCCTATTGCCTACTGCCTAATCCCTAATCCCTAATCCCTATTCCCTAATCCCCAATCCCCTAACTACCACTGTCTTTCGGAGCTAAAACACCATGGGAATGGACAAAATCCTGGCGCTGGGACAAACGGCGCTGGAGCTGGGGCTCGTCAACGCCCTGACGGTACTGGCCCTGTTTCTGAGCTACACGATGCTGAACGTCTGCGACCTGTCCACGGACGGGTGCTTTACCTTAGGCGCGGCGGTCGGGGCCCTGGTGGCCCTGGCGGGCTATCCCTGGCTGTCCCTGCCGGTGGCGATGCTGGCGGGGATGGCCTCCGGCTTCGTGACGGCCACGCTGCAGATGCGCATGGGCGTCCAGAGCCTGCTGGCGGGCATCGTGGTCAACACGGCCCTGTATTCAGTCAACATGGCGATGACCGGCAACAAGGCGACCCTGAGCATGAACAAGACCGAGACCGTCTTCACGATGATGAAGGACGCGCTTGCGGGCACGGCGCTTTCCGCCCAGTACAAGCTGATCGTGCTGATCGTCGCCGTGGCCCTGGCCGGCTTATTTTTGTGCATGTTCCTGCGCACCAAGCTGGGCCTGGCCATCCGGGCCACCGGCAGCAACGCGGACATGGTCCGTTCCTCGTCGATCAATCCGGTGTTTACCACCACCGTGGGCCTGTGCGTCTCCAACTCCCTGACGGCCCTGTCCGGCTGCCTGATGGCACAGCAGCAGAAGAGCTTTGACATTAACATGGGCTCCGGCATGGTGACGGTGGCCCTGGCCTCCCTGTTGATCGGCGGGGTCATCGTCGCTTCCAGGAAGCGCATTCCCCTGCGCGTGCTGGGCGCGGTGCTGGGCGCCTTCCTCTTCCGCGTGGTCTACGCCCTGGCCCTGAGGCTGGATATGCCCGCCTTCATGCTGAAGGCCATCTCCTCCCTGATCGTCGTGCTGGCGATCTCCGGACCCTACCTGCGCAAGCAGCTGCCCTTGGTCTTCCGCCGCTGGAAGGCCGGCCGGGAAGGGGGGCGGGCCTGATGCTGAAAATGACCCACGTCTCCAAGACCTTCCACCCCGGCACGCCGGACGCGAAAACCGCCCTGGACGACGTCAATCTGCACATCCTGCCGGGCGATTTCGTCAGCATCATCGGGGCCAACGGGGCGGGCAAGTCCACCCTTTTTAACGCCATCTGCGGCTCCTTCATGGTCGATACCGGAACCATCCTCCTGGACGGCACCAACATCACCATGACGCCGGACCACCGGCGGGCCAAGGTGATCGGCCGGCTCTTTCAGGACCCGATGCGCGGCAGCGCGCCGGACATGAGCATCGAGGAAAACCTGGCCCTGGCCTCTGGCATGGGCGGCTGGCTCAGCCACGTGTCCGCGGCGGACCGCCGGGCCTTCCGGGACAGGCTGTCCCTGCTCGGCATGGGCCTGGAGGACCGGATGCGCCAGCCCGTCGGCCTGCTGTCCGGCGGCCAGCGCCAGGCGCTGACGCTGCTGATGGCCACCTACCATATTCCAAAGCTCCTCCTGCTGGACGAGCATACCGCCGCCCTGGACCCGGGCACGGCCGAAAAGGTACTCAAGCTGACGGACGACATCGTCCGCGAAAACCACATCACCTGCCTGATGATCACCCACAACATGCAAAGCGCCCTGGACCTGGGCAACCGCACGCTGATGATGCACCAGGGCCGGGTCATCTACGACGTCACCGGCGAAGAACGTTCCCGCCTCACCATCCGCGACCTGACCGACAAATTCCGCGAAGAAAGCGGCAAAGCTTTGGACAACGACAGGATGCTGCTGATGGGGCAGGAGTGACAAAATATACAAAAACGGGTTGCCGCAGAAGCATTTCGCTTCTGCGGCAACCCATTTTTTTATTGCTTGATCAGACATAGATCTTCAGGCGCTGACCGACGACGATCAGGTCGGGGTTGGGGATGTTGTTCCAACGGACCAGATCGTCGATGCTGACGCCGTAGATGCGGGCGATTTTGCCCAGGGTGTCGCCCTTTTGGACGGTGTAGACGATGTACTGCCTGGCGGCTCCGCCGGCGGCCTGCTCCAGTTCATTGGCCTGGACTTCCTTCATGTTATCACTCATGGTTCTCTGCCCCTTTCGTGTTGATCTAAGTTCTGTCGTTTCACTGTTTTACCGGACGTAGATCCTGAGCTTCTGGCCGACCAGAATCAGGCGGGGATTGGGGATGTTGTTCCAGCGCACCAGGTCGTTCACGGTCACGTGATAATGCTTGCCGATCCTGCTCAGGCTGTCGCCCTTGACGACGGTGTAGACGATCCAGTGTCCGCCGGCAGCGCCGCCCGCGACCTCATCCAGTTCTTCGGGGTTGACTTCCTGCATGTTGTTCTTCATTTCTTCGCTCATGATTTTTTCCTCCTTACGCACTATCGGCGTGATCATCTTTCGTTAGCGGAGCGCTCTGTTTCGCGCTCTCATAGGTTGATACGTTCGTTTTTTCCGCCTGGCAGTTATTTTTCAAAATTTTTTCTGCAAGGCTTTTCGTTCATGGTTCTATCTCGAGGTCCGGCCTTTTTCCGGACGGACCGGGGGATCGCTTCATGCCGGCCGGTTTGACGGTCAGCACTTGCCGCAGTCGTTCTTCTTCATGGTCTCGGGCGTGCCCGCGGCGGCGACGAACATCATCTCGTTCAGATCCAGCTCCCGGACCGCGTAACGGGTGTGAACGTTGTCGATCACCTGCTGCAGCGCCCTGCTGCCCTCGAACTTCTGATAATCAAACAGTCTTCTTAAAGACTTTTCCATGACTGGTTCCTCCCTTCAAAGTGGCTTACACACATTGATACGGAGCTCATGGAGGAGGTGGCAGTTGTACTACAAATTTTTATTTTTATTTATCTTACAACATTTGGCCGGTTTTGTAAAGATGTGTTTTTTTGCCGGAAGCTTTTCCTTTCCTTCATTTTATGATACAATGCTTCCCGGGGCTTTGGCCCGATGAATATTGAACCTATTATATCTTCCAAGGAGGAACGATCAAAATGAGAAATAATTTCGGCGGCTTTCCCGGCGGCAACATGCAGCAGCTGATGCGCCAGGCCCAGAAGATGCAGGAAAAACTGACCCAGGCCCAGGAAGAACTGGACGGCCGCGAATATGAAGCCAGCGCGGGCGGCGGGGCTGTCAGCTGCAAGGTATCCGGCAAAAGGGAGCTGCTGAGCCTGACCATCAAGCCCGAAGTGGTGGATCCCGACGACGTCGAGATGCTGCAGGACCTGGTCATGGCCGCCGTCAACGAAGCCCTCCGTCTGGGCGAAAAGACCAGGGAAGACACCATGAACGCCATGACGCCCGCCGGCATGGGCGGCCTGTTCTGATATGACCGGCCAGATCGAGCCGATCCAGCGGATGGCGGCCCAGCTGGCCCGCCTGCCCGGCATCGGCCAGAAAACTGCCCAGCGGCTCGCCTACCACATCGTTTCCCTGCCCGAAGAGCAGGTGCGGGAGCTTTCCGCCGCCATCTGGCAGGGAAAGAAAGCCGTGCGCTTCTGCCGGGTCTGCGGGAACTACACGGAAGGGGAGCTTTGCCCCATCTGCGAAAACGAGGAGCGGCACAACGGGCAGATCTGCGTCGTGCGGGACCCGCGGGACGTGGCCGCCCTGGAGCGGATGCAGGATTACCGGGGCGTGTACCACGTGCTGGGCGGAACCCTTTCCCCCATGAACGGGGTCGGGCCCAACGACATCCGCATCCGGGAGCTGCTGGCCCGCCTGTCCTCCGAGCAGGTGGACGAGGTGATCCTCGCCACCAACCCGGACATCGAGGGCGAGGCGACCGCCACCTACATCGCGCGCCTCGTCAAGCCCCTGGGCGTCCGCGTGACGCGCATCGTCCACGGCGTACCGGTGGGCAGCGACCTGGAATACGCCGACGAGGTGACCCTCGCCAAGGCGCTGGAAGGCCGCAGAGAGGTCTGACATGCCCGAGCAGAATTCTCAAGGCCTGATCGCATGGCTGCCCTTGATCCTGGGAGGGATCGCCCTGATCCTGGCGATCCTGCTGCTGTTCGGCCAGCGCAGGCAGAACCGCCTGCTGCAGCACCGCTTCGACCAGCATGAGCGGCTGATGATGGACGCCCTGACCGAGCTGAAACGCATGACCGTCACCCGGGAGGAATACATCTCCCAATGGCAGGCGCTGAACCAGCAGATCACGGCCGAGAGCCACGAGCTGAACCGCACCCAGGAAGCCCGCTTCGACGCCGTGGATGCCCGGGCCGACCGCGCGGCCCATGCCCAGGACCTGCGGGACAGCCGCCTCAGCCAGGCCATCGAGCAAAAGCTCAGCGCCCTCACGGCCCAGGTGACCGCGCAGCAGGCGCAGCAGAACAGCCAGATCAGCGACATGCGCGCCGTCCTGGACCGCAAAGTCAACGCCCTCCGGGAGGAGAACAGCCGCAAGCTGGATGAAATGCGCCAGGTCGTGGATGAGAAACTGCACCAGACCCTGGAAATGCGGCTCACCGAAAGCTTCCGCCTGGTCTCCGAACAATTGGAGACGGTGGCGAAGGGCCTGGGCGAGATGCGCACCCTGGCCAGCGGCGTAGGAGACCTGAAAAACGTCCTGACCAACGTCAAGACCCGCGGCATCTGGGGCGAAATGCA
>DGRV01000046.1 GCA_002391225.1 Christensenella sp. UBA4379 | reverse complement strand
GAGCATGTCTATAGTAACAGGAAAGCATTTTTGCTCCCGCAGAAGTGGGAGCATCTTCTTTTTCCCAGGACTCATTCTGCTCCGCAAAAATGCTCCTCGCGGCGTACATGCCGCCGCTGCGGATTACCATCAGGGGGAAGGGTCCCCCTGATTACCCCCTCTTCCGTGCGAGTGATGCGCGATCGCTGTAAGAGGATCTAAAAGTTACGGAGGTTTCACATCATGGCCGAAACATTTATCCGGGGTTTTACGATTGACTGGGGGAAGGTGGAGGAGGATTCCTACCTTCGGGAGATTCCGGCGCTGAGGACGCTGTCGGGGCTGGATTTTCATCGGAACGTGACGATGCTGGTGGGGGAAAATGGGTCGGGCAAGTCCACGCTGCTGGAGGCCCTGGCGACGGCCTACGGCTTTAACGCCGAGGGCGGTACGATCAATTTCCATTTCAGCACCTACGACGACGTGTCGGTCCTCGGGAACGCCGTCCGCCTGATCCGAAACGCGCGGAAAAAGCCCTCCGCCGGGTATTTCTTTCGGGCGGAGAGCTTTTTCAACGTCGCTACGGCGATCATGGAAAAGTATAACGACGACGGGAAGCTGCCGGATTATCACCGGGTGTCCCACGGGGAGAGCTTTCTGGACTTCCTGAGCCATTCGGAGCAGCAGGGCCTGTACCTGATGGATGAGCCGGAGGCGGCCCTTTCCCCCCAGCGGCAGCTGACGCTGCTGATCTATATCCTGCGGATGGCGGAGGCCGGGTCCCAATTCATCATCGCCACCCATTCGCCGATCCTGCTGGGGATCCCGGAGGCGGAGCTGTTGTCTTTTTCGGACGAGGGGATTGTCCCCTGCGCCTACGAGGACACGGAAAGCTACCAGGTGACCAAAATGTTTTTGGAAAACCGAGACCGGATGATCCGGCTGCTGACCCGGGAGGAGCCGGAGGATTACTCCGGGCGGTAGAGCCTGGCCAGGCCGCCGTGGGAGGTCTCCCGGTATTTTTCGTCCATGTCCTTCCCGGTGCGGTACATGGTGGCCACCACCTCGTCGAAGGAGATTTTGCGGGTGGAATAGAGGAAGCGGGACAGGTTCACCGAGCTGATGGCGCGCATGGCGGCGACGGCGTTGCGCTCGATGCAGGGGATCTGCACCAGGCCCTTGACCGGGTCGCAGGTGAGACCCAGGTTATGCTCCATGGCGATTTCTGCCGCGTATTCGATCTGGTCGATGTTCAGCCCGTACAGGGAGGCCAGGGCCGCGGCGGTCATGGAACAGGCGCTTCCGATTTCCGCCTGGCAGCCGCACTCTGCCCCGGAGATGCTGGCGTTGGTGCGGATCACGTTGCCGATCAGCCCGGCTACGGCCAGGGCGTCCAGGATTTCATTTTCGGGGAAGCCCCGCTCGCTGTGCATGTAGTACAGCACGGCCGGCAGCACGCCGCAGCTGCCGCAGGTCGGGGCGGTGACGACGATGTGCTCGTCCGCGTTTTCCTCCATGACGGCGTAGGCGTAGGAGGCGATCACGCGGTTCATGGTCACGTCGTCGCTCTCGTTGTAGCAGCGCTTTTCGTGCAGGAGCTTCGCCTTCCGGGCGACGCCCAGGCCGCCGGGCAGAATCCCTTCCGCGGAAAGGCCCCGGCGGATGGCGTCCTTCATGGCTTCCCAGGCGGCGGTGAGGCTGGCGCGCAGGCCGTCGTCCTCCATGCGCCAGATGAACTGGGCAAGGGTCAGCCCATTGTCCCTGCAGGCCTGCACGATCTCAGCAAAATTCTTCTGGGGGTAGACCAGGCGCTCGTCCTCCGAAGCCTCGTTTTCGATCCGGATGGACCCGCCGCCGATGCTGAACATGCGGTTGGACCCAATCAGCCGCCCGTCCCGGCAGGCCTCAAAGCGCATGGTGTTGGGGTGGGGGAGGTCGGTCTCTTCCTGGTTGAAGATGACCTCCGCCCCGGGTAGGGCCGAGCGGATAGCGTGGCCGGTGCCGTGGCCCTCCCCGGTAAAGGCCAGGGAGCCAAACAGGGTGACCCGGAAATGATCGGCCTCCGGGTATCGGGCCCCGAAGATCTGGGCGGCGTGGAAGGGGCCGACGGTGTGAGAGCTGGAGGGGCCGTTGCCGATTTTATAGACGCTTTTGATGGTTCTCATATCTATTTCCTTTTGATCTGTGGATTTACAGGGGAAGCTTTTTCCCCTGTTTTTTCCATTCCATGAATTCGGCGGTCGCTGTGAACAGGGCGTCTCCGGAGGAGTTGAGGGCCGTCTCCATGGAATTCTGGATGACGCTGATGATAAAGCCAATGCCCACCAGCTGCATGGAAATATCGTCGGAAATGCCGAACAGGGAACAGGCCAGCGGCACCAGCATCAGGGAGCCGCCGGCCACGCCGGAAGTGCCGCAGGCGGAAAAGGTTGCGACGATGCTCAGGACGAGGGCCATCGGGAGATTGACCTTCACGCCCACGGTAAAGGCCGCCACCAGCGCGAAAATGGTGATAGTCACCGCGGCCCCGTCCATGTTGATCGTGGACCCCAGGGGGATGGAGACGGAATACAGGTCCTCGTCCAGGCCGAGGCTTTTGCAAAGCTCCATGTTGACGGGGATGTTCGCGGCGGAACTGCGGGTGAAAAAGGCGGTGATCCCGCTGATCACCCCCACCGTCAAAGCGCAAACTCCGTTCGATCTCAAGGGACTGAACAGTTACTATTTTGCCTATTCTACCATCCGCCTTCGGGAAAGTAAAGGGAGATCATCGGGTTTTCACTCGGCTGCAATCAGCTTTGCACGTTCAAAGCGGACCCGGCGGGTGGCGATATGGTGTAAGAAGATCTCGTCGTGGCTGACCAGGAGGAGGGTGCCGCCGTAGCCGGCCAGCAGGTCCTCCAGGGCCTCCAGGGTGAACAGGTCCAGGTGATTGGTGGGCTCGTCTAGGATCAGGAGGTTGCAGTCCGTCAGCAGCAGGCGGGCCAGGGACAGCTTGGCCTTTTCGCCGCCGGAGAGAACGGCGGCTTTTTTGATGATGTCCTCCCGGGCAAAGCCCAGGCGGGAGAGGACGGTGCGGGCCAGGGCCTGAGAAGAGGGCGCGGCGTCCAGCACGTTTTGAAGGACGGTTTTGTCCAGGGCGAGGCTGTGCTCGTGGTGCTGGTCGTACCAGCCGATTTTGGCCTTCGGGTTCAGCCGGACGGCGCCCGAAAAGACGACCCCCGGGGCCGGATGGCCGGTGATCACAGAGAGGAGGGTGGTTTTCCCGCAGCCGTTTTCCCCGGTCAGGGCGGTCCGGCTGCCGGTGGGCAGGGTCAGGGCGGTGTCCGAAAGCAGCAACCTGCCTCCCGCTTCCAGGGTCTCGCAGGAAAGCTCCAGCGCCGTCTTTGCTTCGATGGGGGAGGACACGCCGAGCTGCATCCGAATGTCGGGCAGGGCGGTCGGCCGCTCCTTGACGGCCATCTGCTCCATCCGGTTCTGGATGGTTCTTTTTGCGTGACTCAGGCGGAGAATGGCGTCGGTCGCCTCCCGCTTGTGCAGGCGGGCCTCGCTGTTGCCCATCCGGCTGGGGGCCTTTTTAACGGAGGAAGCCCGCTCCGCCATTTTCTGGGCGCTTTCCTTGAGCCGCTTTTGCTCCCGCCGGTACTGGTCGTATTCAAACTGGGCCCGGTCCCGTTTCCGGGCGCGTTCCCGCTCAAAGTCCTCGTAGCCGCCGGGAAAATCGGTGATTTCCCCGTTTTCCAAATGCCAGATCCGCCCGCACTGGGCCCGGAGCAGGGCCCGGTCGTGGGAGATCAGAAGAAGGGAACCGGAAAATTCGGAAAGCTGTTTGGACAGCAGGCGGACCCCCTCTTCGTCCAGGTCGGTGGTGGGCTCGTCGGCCAGCAGGAGGGAAGGGTGTTTGGACAGGGCGGCGGCGATCTTCCGCCGGGTCCGCTCCCCGCCGGACAGGCCGTCCCGCTCCTCCCGCGCCCGGAACAGGGAGGCAAGGGCCTGGTCCGACACCTCCTCTTCCCGGTCCCCCTGCTGGCAGATCACGGCGGCCAGGCCGAAGCGGCGGACCAAGCCCTCGTCCGCCTCCTCCTCGCCCGCGATCAGGCTCAGCAGGGTCGATTTTCCCGCCCCGTTCTGGCCGATCAGGCCGATGCGCTCCCCCTCGTAGACCCGAAGAGATCGGATGGTAAACAGTTCCCGGTCGCCGAAGCGCTTCCGGAGATTCTGGATGTCTAAGATCAGTTTCGCCATAAAAAACCCCTCCTTCGCCGCGGAGGGGAAAAGCGCAAAAGCGGTGCGGACGCCTGGCTGTCCCTAAAGCAGGAAGGCCCTGCCCCGGACAGCGGAAAATAAAAAAACGTCTGGCTATTGCGGGATTCACAACCTCCAAACGGCGTCATCAACAAGCCCGGTTTCCCCGGGAAAATGTTCACAATGCCGAATGTCAGTCGTTCTTCCTCATCAGCAGCCAAAGCCCGTCCTTTCTGTTGGATGAGTTTATCATACAGGATGAAGGGGAGGTTGTCAAGGGGAAAAACGTCGGATGTCAGGCGGGCGCGTTGAAAAGCGTCCGGCTTCGATTTTTATGATGGCCCCCTTGAACTGCAGTTCTTCCTTTTGAAATACTCTTGGGTTTCGTTCAAGAGTTGGAAGCTTCATTTGAAAGTGCCCTGAGAGGGTTCACCGCTTTTCGGCAGGCGGCACATGGGCTTATTCCCCGAACCCCAAATGCTATTTACCATACTGTCCATCGCACTTTTTATTTTCAAACAATGCTCTTTGTTGAGGCTGATTGCAAAATAGTCCCGAACAGAATAACGCGGAAAAGTGATGACCTGAATGTTGCTTCTTTTCAGTTTTGGAAGAAGGCTCATAAACCGCTCTATCATTCTGTCAATGTAAACCGCTTCATTTACCCGGGGACGGTGCTGATAGACTAGGACGCTATGCCCCTGGCAAAGATAGTCCTCTACTTCCGCGTCAAGAACATATTTGCGCTGCTTTTGCCTGTCTTTTCCGACTGAGGAAACAATCATCCCGTTATCAGGATCAAGAAAGACCAACTGGGAACCAGATAAAGCGCTTAAAGCATGCTGATGCCATTCATCGCGTCGTTCTACCGGTACACTGTCGGAAAAGTACAAAGCTCCGTCGATAAGTTGCCCCGCTTCCAGCGCTTCTATGGAGCGGACAATGCCATCCTGTGAATGAAATATCTTCCTCAAACGTGAAGAAAGCTCTGTGTCATAAGATGCGAGATGATCCGGAATGCAGTATTTTCCGTCGTTTTGTTTTGCAGACGTTATAGCATCCGTTTTATACCAGTTAATTCCAATGGAAAGCCCCTGCTTGTTCAATTCCCGAAGGAGGACAAACTTTCCATAATCTCCGATATCTCCAGCATAACAATCCTGCATGATTTCACCTCCGTTCCGATAAATGACGGATTAGCCAAAGTTTTTAGTTCCTGACAGGCTTATCTTCCGTCCATCAGGGTTTTCGTACTTTTCTTTCAGCCTTTCTTCCTTTGCCTGCTTCATATCTATTTTTTCTGACAGGATGCCGATCAGGGAATCAGTCAAGCATGAAACCGCTGCTTTTTCCGGGATCATTTCGGGGGACACAGCCGTCGTGATCGCGTCGCTCATCGGTATGGCTCCTTTCAAGTTGGACAATTTGATTATATTGGATTTTTGTCAATATATCAACATGCATCATTAAAAAGTTTGAGAAGGGAAAAAACATCGTCTATCAGAACGGTGCGGACACGCCGGATAACGTACCCGAGGGGCATCGAGGTGTTTTTCCGGTAGTCTGTCGATGTTACAGATCATCCTCAGCGAGCAGGGAGAAGACCAACTTCGTTTGAACGAATAGAATAGATGCACAAAATCGCATTATTTGCTTTAGATTGAAAAGTCGCGACATGTCGCGATAATTTGAAAGGGTGTCATATATGGCCGATGGACCATTGATCACGACATGACGGTGATTGAGGAATCGCTCCGATAGAGCAGCCGCCAACAGCCCCTACACCCCCGGGAACATTTGGAATCATCCGAACGTTCCCGGGGTTTTTCTTATAGCTTTTTACACGGGATTATGATAGAATAACCGCTGTAAAGGACGGAAATTTGGCGGTCTGCCAACGGACGGCGGGCCGGGGAGAAAAATCAACTGAAAATGTATGATCAGCCGGCGGCGGACATCTGCCGGCTGCCTTCAAGCGAAAGGAGAATGGACGAATGAACTGGCAAGTTGGACAGCGCTTTCACGGCTTTGTGGTAGACCGGGTGCGCCGGGTGGACGAACTGGACGCCGAACTGGTGGAGATGACCCACGAACAGGCGGGCACGAAGCTGTGCTATTTTGACAGCCTGGAGGAAAACAAGCTGTTTTCCATCACGTTTAAGACCCTGCCGGAGAACGATACCGGCGTGTTTCATATCCTGGAGCACTCGGTGCTCTGCGGCAGCGACAAGTATCCCGTCCGGGAGCCGTTTGTGGAGCTGATCAAGGGCAGCATGAACACCTTCCTGAACGCGATGACCTTTTCGGACAAGACCATGTATCCGGTGTCCAGCCTGAACGAGACGGACTTCCTGAACCTGACGGAGGTCTATCTGGACGCCGTGTTCGCCCCGGCCATCCTGCATAACCCCTGCATCTTCGAGCAGGAGGGCTGGCACATCGAATGGCCGGACCGCAAGGACAAGCCGGTCTACAAGGGCGTGGTGTTCAACGAGATGAAGGGGGCCATGAGCTCCGTGGACGAGGTGATGGAGCAGGAGGTGCTCCGCACCCTCTTCCCCGAAAGCTGCTACGGCTTTAACTCGGGCGGAGACCCCGAGCACATCCCGGAGCTGAGCTACGAGCAGTTCATCGCCACGTACAAGCGCTTTTATCACCCGGAGAACGCCTACATCTGGCTGGACGGCAAGATCCCCCTGGAAAAGACCTTCGCCCTGATCGACAGCTATCTGTCCCGCTTTACCCGGCAGGGCAACGCCTTCCCCATCGCCCCCCAGCGGGTCCGCCCGGCGGACAGCGCGGTGCGGCCCTATGAGATCGCCCAGGGTGAGGACCGCGAGGAAAAGACCCACCTGATGCTGTGCAAGCTCTTCTCCGGCTTTGAGGACAAGACGGCTCTGTACGGCGTGGGGTTGCTTTCCGACGTCCTGTGCTCCGGCAACGACACGCCGGTGAAGCGCGCCCTCTTGGACGAGGGCCTGTGCCAGGACGTTTCGATGGGCCTGAGCGACGGCATCGCTCAGGAATGCTTCGAGCTGTGGATGCGCAACACCGAGGAGGACCGGATCCCCAGGATCCGCGAGGTCGTCCGGGAGACGGTGGGCAGGATCGTCCGGGAGGGCATCGACCGGGAGGAGCTGCAGGCGGCCATCAACCGCCTGGCCTTCCGACTGAAGGAGCCCACCGAGCCCCAGGGTCTGATCCGGGCCATCCAGGCCCTGAACAGCTGGCTGTATGAGGGCGACCCGCTGCTGTACCTGACCAGCGACGACGTGATCCAGGACCTGCGCGAAAAGCTCAATACCACCTGGTATGAGGACCTGCTGAGGCAGCTTCTGCTGGAGGAGGGGGATCTGCACCAGCTGACCCTCGTCCCCGACCCCGCCCTGGGCGACAAGACCCGTCAGGCGGAGGAAGCGCGGCTGAGCGCGGTCATGGACGCCATGACGGAAGAGGAAAAGGACGAGCTGATCAAAGAAAACGGCCTCCTGGCCCGCTGGCAGCAGACGCCGGACACCCAGGAGCAGCTGGACACCCTGCCCAAGCTGCCCATCAGCGCGGTCAGCGAGGAGCCTGAGTTCATCGACACCATGGCCGAGGAGCGCGGGCCGGTGACGGTACTGTATCACAGGGTGCCCTGCGGGGACATCGTCCACGTAAGGATGTATTTTGCGCTGACGGACCTGTCCCTTACTGAGCTTACCCGCATGACGCTGATCACCGAGACCTTTGCGGAGCTGCCGACAAAAAAGCATACGGTGACGGAGCTCCAGCGGATGATCCGCCTGTATACCGGGTCCCTGGACTTCGGCCTGGAGGTCATGGCGAAGCTGAGCCAGAAGGACCGGGCCATCCCCTGCCTGACGGTCAGCTGCTCGTGCTTAAAGGAATACGAGGCCCAGGCGGCGGACCTGATCCGGGAAATCCTGCTGGAGACGGACTTCAACCAGGAAGCCCTGATCCGGGAGATCCTGCTGCAGACGGACGACGACCTGCGCCAGTCCGTCGTGATGGCGGGGAACCGCTTCGGCGTCCTGCGCACCCAGGCCCATTACAGCGCTGCCGGGGCCGCCTCCGAGGCGGTGAACGGCCTGACCGCCGTGCGCTATATCCACAAGCTGGTGAAGGGCGAGGAGGACCTTTCCGCCCTTTCTGCCTTCTGGACCGATACCGTTCAGCGCGTCGTCTGCCAGAGCCGGCTGACCATGAGCATGAGCAGCGGCGGAACCTGCGACCCTGTGCCCTTCCTTGCCGGCTTGCCCCTGGGCGAAGCGGCCCCGGCGGACGGCTCCTACCGCTACGAGGGGCCGAAGAAGGAGGGCGTCCTGATCCCCGCCCAGATCACCTTTGCGTCCGTGGGCGGCGACCTGTCCCAGGTGGGCCTTGGCTATGACGGGACGGCCTCGGTGCTTTCCAACATCCTGTCCTTCGCGTATCTGTGGAACGCGGTCCGCGTCCAGGGAGGTGCCTACGGCGTATCCGCCCAGATCGGGCCGACGGGCCGGGTCACCATGGCCTCCTACCGCGACCCCGACGCCGCCCACAGCCTCCAGGCCTACCGGGATACCCAGGCCTTCGTGCAGGATTTCGTCCGCGGCGACGAGGACCTGACCCGCTACATCATTTCCACCATCGGGCAGATGAGCCCGCTGACCACCCCGCGCCAGAAGGGCGTGGTGGAGGATATCCGCTGGTTCTCCGGCATCACCCTGGAAAAGCGCCGCCAGGAGCGTCAGACGATCATCGGCATGAAGAAGGAAGACCTGCTCAAATGGCTGCCCGCCCTGCGCCAGGCGTCCGAAGAAGGAACCGTCTGCGTGGTCGGCTACCAGGCCGCGCTGGACAAGTGCGAGGGGCTGGAGGTCAGCGAGCTGTAAGATGAAAGGGATGCCAAAGTACACCCGGGAGACAGAGGCGGCCATTCAGGAGACAAGAGATATTCTGTCCGGAAGGGTTCCGGCGAAATCATACGGTTCCGTTCAGGAACTGTTTGACGAACTGGAGGAAGCACATGCTGACCCTGAAACCGGTTTCATGGTAAATAAACAACCCCAACAGGAGGCAAGGCAATGAAAGCACCATTTTCCCCCTATCTGACGGCGATCGCCCCGGGGCTGCAGGAGCTGATCCGGCTTCTGTCCGGGCGGTATGAGTATGTCAGCGTCCTGTCCACGGATTCCGTGGGCTTTCATGTGACCATTTCCCAGCGGTCCAAGTCCGTCTCCAACGAGACCATGACCACCGAGCGGGGCACCGTTGTGCGGGTGTACAAAAACGGCCTGTATAGCGAGGCTTCCTTCAACCGCTTTGACCCCGCCCACCCGGAACAGAAGGCAAAGGAGATCGGGGAGGAGCTAGACCGGCAGTTTTCCCTGCTGGAAGAAGCGAAGGTCCCCGTGTACGAGACGGGCGTCCTGGACGACGAACCAGAGACCTTGCTGGTCGAGATGGAGACGGGCCGCCTGCCCGAGGATGAGGACATCGGCCGGCTGATTGAGAACCTGTCCGCCGTGTCCGACGAGGGGATGAAGCGCGGGGAGCACCTGCTGGATTGCTCGGCCAGCGCCCAGTCCACCCACATCAGCAAGCTGTTTTTGACCAAGTGCCGGGACCTGCGCCAGTCCTATGTCTATTCGGAGGGCAGCGTGGTCTGCACGGGCAGCAGGGACGGGCGGACGGAGATGGGCCGCGAGGGCGTTTCCGGCCGGGTCGGCCCGGAGCTGTTCGACGACCTGTCCCATGTGCTGGACGAGGCGTTCAAGGACTTAAATGAGCTCCTTTCCGCCGAGCGGGTCACGCCGGGGGAATACGACATCATCACCGCCCCGGACGTCACCGGTCTGATCGCCCACGAGGCCTTCGGCCACGGGGTCGAGATGGACATGTTCGTCAAGGGCCGGGCCCTGGGGGCGGACTATATCGGCAAGCGGGTCGGCTCCGACCGGGTCACCATGCACGAGGGTGCTCTGTGCGCGGTGGACGTGACCTCCTACGCCTTTGACGACGAGGGCACCCCCGCCGGGGACGTCACCGAGATCGAGAACGGCATCCTCAAAACCGGCATCTGCGACGCCCTGAGCGCCCTGCGCCTGGGCGGGAAGCCCACCGGCAACGGCAAGCGGGAGAACTTTGAGCACAAGGTCTACACCCGCATGACCAACACCCTCTTTGACTCCGGCACGGACACATTGGAGGCCATGATCGCCTCCGTTCAGCACGGCTACCTCCTTCAGGGCATCGCCTCCGGCATGGAGGACCCCAAGCACTGGGGCATCCAGTGCATCATCGAAAAGGGCTACGAGATCCTGGACGGGAAGCTGACCGGCAAGGTGGTGGCCCCCGTGGTGATGACCGGCTATGTGCCGGACCTGCTGGGCTCCGTGTCGATGGTCAGCGCGGACCGAGGCGTCTTTGGCACCGGCGGCTGCGGCAAGGGACACAAGGAATGGGTAAAGGTCGCCGACGGCGGCCCCTACCTCAAAGCGAGAGGGAGGCTGGGCTGAGATGCTGAACGTCATTTTGGAAGAACTGAAAAAGGCTTCCCCCTTTGGCTGGGAAGTGACCGATACCCAGACCCTGGGCTGGGAGTTTTACCTGATCCGCCACAGGCTGGACCAGAACCGCGTGAAGCGGGTGGAGCACATCTGGGTGAAGGTGTTTGAAAAGTCCGGGGACGGGCAGTTCCTGGGCTCCGCCGCCGGGGAAATCCCGCCGACCGCCTCCCGGGAAGAGGCCGCGAAGCTGATCGCCCAGCTCCAGCGGAACGCCGCCCTGGTCAAAAATCCGGCGTATGAGCTGAACCAGCCCTCGGGTAAGACGGGTGAGCCCGCCGAGCTGCCGGACCCGGCCCCAATC
This sequence comes from Christensenella sp. UBA4379, assembly GCA_002391225.1. Classification (GTDB taxonomy): domain Bacteria; phylum Bacillota; class Clostridia; order Christensenellales; family Aristaeellaceae; genus UBA4246. The sequence goes on along the minus strand of DGRV01000046.1, from coordinate 14,922 downwards.
GCGAAGGAATTTCTCTCCGTCCTGTCCCGCCTGCCGGAAACGGAGAAGGCGGACCTCAACTCCGCGGAGATCTTCGTCAGCTCCATCCGCCGCCGCCTGATCACCAGCGAGGGCATCGACGTATGCAGCGTCTATCCTTCCTCCATGCTGGAGGCGGTGCTGAACGCCCGGCAGGACGGCCACGAGATCGAGCTGTACCGGATGTACGAGTCCGGCGCCTGCGACGGGGAAGAGACCCTGCGCCGCCTGACGGAAACCCTGCGCTTTGGGGAGGATCGGCTGAAGGCCGTCCCGACCCCGGCCCTGGGCAAAGCGGACGTCCTCTTTTCCACCGACGCCGCGGCCGAAATCTACCGCTGGTTCATCCTGCGGATGAACGCGGCCCTCAAGTTCCGCCGCCTGTCCGACTGGGAGATCGGCCAGGACATCGCGCCGGAGGCGACGGGGGACAAGGTCACCGTCCGTGCCGTCAGGGAGCTGCCCAATTCCTCCGAAAACGCCGCCTATGACGGCGAAGGCGCTCCTGTCCGCGACGAGGTGATGCTGGAAAACAACGTGCCCCGGCATTTCCTGGGCAGTCGTCAGTTCAGCCAGTATTTAGGGCTGTCGGATTCCTTCATCCCGGGCAACTATGCCGTCTCCGGCGGCACCGCGGAGGAACAGGAGCTCCGGGCGGGGGATCATCTGGAAATCGTCGAGTTCTCCGACTTCCAGGTCCATCCGGTGACCGGGGACATCGCGGGCGAAATCCGCTTAGGGTACCTCCGCCGCGGCGGAAAAACCACGGTGGTCACCGGCGGCTCTGTCTCCGGCTCCATGAACGACTTCGTCAACACCCTCCGCATGTCCAAAGAATCCCGCCAGTACAACAACACCCTGATCCCCGCGGCAACGATGCTCAAAGACGTGACGGTAACGGGAGCAGAATAAGAGGAAGGTAGGAGGTAGGAAGTAGGAGGTAGAAGGTATATAGACGAATGCGTAATGCTTAATGCTTAATGCTTAATGCGTAATTCCTGTTGCCCGTTTTTTCTCTTCTTACCATCCATCTCCTTACTGCTCACTGTATAAGACTTGCCTAAAAAAAACCATTTTCTTTTTATTCCCCACATGCTATCATGAAATTGTGGGGAATAAAACTGGGAAAAAGAACCGGTTCGCCTGGCTTTCCTTCGGTCATCAGCATGAGTGCCGACAGCACAGCTGCGAGAACACGGGGAAGTTGATTTCGGGATTCAGAAGGGTTCATAGAAGCGAATTGCTATTTCAATGAAGGGAGATAATAGCAATGAGTGAAAAGAACGATTGGAAAAAATCGCTATTCGGGAAAATCAAAGATGCTGTTGATAACGTTTCCGCTCAAAGCGGAGATGTGCTTCAAAGCGCAACAAAGACGGTTTCTTCAATCGGAAAAAAAGCTGGCGATCTTGTGTCTGGCAGTAAAGACATGATCGTCAATGCCGTTGATGCCAATGGAAATGGTCAGGTTGATATTGAAGATTTTATTATTATGGGTCTTCGTACACCAGGCATTGGAATCAACCGTGAATCATTTCTTCGGGCGGAACTACGAAAAGACTATAGTAAAGAAAAGATAGAAGATGCAGTAAATAATACTCCAGCACATGCTGGAATTACTGTAGAAGAAATCAATAAACACGCTGATCAAGTTATAGCATATGAACGTAACTGCGTTACAGGTATCTCTACTGCTTTAGGTATGCCCGGCGGAGCGGCAATGGCAGCAACAATACCGGCTGATATGGTGCAGTATTATGGTTTTATGCTCAGGGCTGCTCAAAAACTATTATATTTATATGGTTTTCCGCAAATAGATGTCAGTGAAAAAGAAAATGTGTTTGATTCAGAAACGCTGAATATGCTGACTATATGCATCGGTGTTATGTTTGGCGTTGCAGGAGCAAACCAAGCGCTTAGAGCGATTGCCAATGCATTGGCGCAAGGCGTTGAAAAGAAACTTCTGAGAGCTGCGCTGACCAAGGGGACGATCTATCCGATTGTGAAAAATATTGCCAAATGGTTTGGCCAAAATATGACAAAAAAGGTCTTTGCAGGCTTCTTCAAAAATGCTATTCCTGTCATTGGAGGCGTAGTGGGCGGAACAATCACATTTGTTTCATTTGCGCCTTGTTGCAATAAACTAAAAAGCACTTTACAGAATACGGTGCTAAGTAATCCGGAACTGCAAGGAGAAGAAACAGCGCTGGAGCAAGTAGTTATATCCGAAGTGGATGATTCTTACCAGCCTGCCCCCGATAACTGATGAAAGGATTGGCGAATATGCGCAGAAAAGACCGTGAAATCACCGACCTGGAGGTTATGCTGGACATCCTCAGGCGGTGCGATACCTTGCGTGTCGGGATGCGGGGGGAGGAGTTTCCTTACGTGGTGCCGGTGTCCTTTGGGGTAAGGGTGGAGGAAGGGAAACCGGTGGTTTACTTCCACTGCGCCCGGGAGGGGATGAAGCTGGACCTGCTTCAAAAGGACCCGCGGGTCTGCGTGGAGGGGGACATCTTCATCAAGACCGAGCCCACGGACCACGGCATCACCACCCGCTATGAGAGCGTGATCGGCACCGGGGTCTGCGAAATCGTGACGGACGAAGAGACCTGCATCCGCGGGCTCCAGGCCATCTGCGAGCACTACGGCTACTTTGGCTACGACCTCAAAAACTGCCGGGCCCTGCGCTTCCTGCACGTCTGCCGCATCCCCCTGGACACCCTGACGGGAAAGCATAACCTGCCGGTTTCGACCTGACAGACGGCAACGGATGGCATGAACTGCCAATCAACAAGAAAATAAAAAGGAGAAAACCATGTTCCGCGAGAAAAAATACTTTGAGGACCCGTCCGTCCTGCACCTGGGCACGGAGGAAAACCGCTCCTACTATATCCCGTTTGCGCCGGGGGACGAACCCGGGGCCGGCTCGTCCCGGGTGATCCCGCTGGACGGGGAATGGCAGTTCAAATACTATGACAGCGTGTACGACGTGCCGGAGGACTGCGGGGAAAATACCGAGCAGTTTGACGACGTGATCCCGGTGCCGAGCGTCTGGCAGAACCACGGCTACGACCGCCACCAGTACACCAACGTCAACTATCCCTTCCCCTTTGATCCGCCCTATGTGCCCAAGGAAAACCCCACCGGGGTCTACAGCCGCCTGATCTGCCTGGACAAAAAGGCGGGCATGCGGTACTACCTGAACCTGGAAGGGGTGGACAGCTGCTTTTACCTCTGGGTCAACGGCGGGTTTACCGGCTACAGCCAGGTCAGCCACTCCACCCACGAGTTCGACCTGACTGACAAGCTGGCGCAGGGGGAAAACCGCCTGACGATCGCCGTGCTCAAATGGTGCGACGGCTCCTACCTGGAGGACCAGGACAAGCTGCGCATGTCCGGCATTTTCAGGAGCCTTTATCTCCTGGAGCGGCCGGAAAACCACATCCGGGACTTCTTTGTCCATACCTCGCTGGACCAAAGCTACACTGACGGTACGGTGCGGGTGGATCTCTGCCTGACCGGGGAAACAAAGGTGAAGGCCACTCTTTTCTGCCCCTGCGGCCACGAGGTGGAGAGCAGGGACGTCGTGGACAATACGGTTTCCTTCTTTGTGCCGAAGGCGAAAAAGTGGACCGCCGAAACGCCGGACCTTTATACCCTGCGGCTGGAAACGGCGGACGAGGTGATCTGCCAGCAGGTCGGCATCCGCGTGGTGGAGGTGAAGGACAAGATCGTCCTCACCGTGAACGGCCAGCCCATCAAGCTCCGGGGCACCAACCGCCACGACTCCGACCCCGTCACCGGCTACACCATCAGCCGGGAGCAGCTGATCCGGGACATGCGGCTGATGAAGGAGCACAACATCAACGCCATCCGCACCTCCCACTACCCGGACGCCCCCTGGATGCCCCAGCTGGCCAACGAGTACGGCTTTTATCTGATCGCGGAGGCGGACCTGGAATCCCACGGGTCGGTCAGCCTGATCGACGTCAAAACCGCTGGAAAGCCCTGGCGGGACCCGGACGTCCAGCGGTCGTTCACCGAGCGCTACTGCATGACCGCCCGCAACCCCATGTTTACCCAGGCCACCGTGGACCGCTCCATGATGAACGTCATGCGGGACAAGAACAACCCCTGCATCCTGATCTGGTCCCTGGGCAACGAGGCCGGCTACGGGGAGAACTTCGAGGCCGCGGGCCGCTGGGTCAAGCAGACCGACCCGGACCGCCTGGTGCATTATGAGAACTGGTACCACGAGCTGGAGGGGTATCACAAGGACATCTCCATGCTGGACGTGTACAGCCACATGTACCAGTCCCGCGAGAGCATCGAGGAGGACATGAAAAAGCCCCTGGACAAGCCGCTGATCCAGTGCGAGTACATCCACGCCATGGGCAACGGACCGGGGGACATCGAGGACTATCAGCAGCTGATCAACCGCTATGACGGTTTTGCCGGCGGCTTCATCTGGGAATGGTGCGATCACGGCGTGATGACCGGCGTCACTGAGACGGGAAAGAAGAAGTACGCCTATGGCGGAGACTTCGGGGAGTTCCCGCATGACGGGAATTTCTGCATGGACGGCATGGTCACGCCCGACCGCGTCCCCTCCACGGGCTTAAAGGAATTTAAAAACGTCATGCGCCCCCTGCGCGCCAGCCTGACGGACAGGGAAGGCGTCGTCCGCTTCCATAACTACCGCGATTTTCTCAACATGAAGGACGAGGTGGAGGCGAAGTATGAGCTCGCCGTGGACGGCCGGGTGATTGCCGCCGGGGACGTCCCGGCCCTCGACGTGGAACCCCACCAGGAGACCGAGGTTGACCTCGGGATCCGGGTGCCGGAAGAGGGAGATAAAGTCACCCTCCGGATCATCTACTTCCAGAAGAAGGACAAGAAGCTGACCCGGGCCGGCCACGAGCTGGGCTTCGATCAGCTGATCCTGCGGGACAAGCCCAGAGCCCTCCCGGCCCTTTCTCCGGCGGAGGGGATCGCTTTGGACCAGAACGACCACCGCATCGTGATCTCCGCCCCCTCCTTCCGCTATGTGTTCGACTGCATGAAGGGTGCCTTCACCGAAATGACCCGGAACGGAAAGAACGTCATCGCCGCCCCGGTCGCGGCCAGCTGCTGGCGCGCCCCCACGGACAACGACCGGGAGATCCGCTCCCTGTGGGAGCAGGCCGGCTTTGACCGCCCGAAGGTCCGCGTCTATGAGGCGGAGGCCTCCATGCGGGACGGAAAGGCGGTGCTTTCCTGCCACTTCTCCCTGGCCCCCGTCTCCCTCCAGAAGATCGTGGACATTCACGAAACCATTATCATCGGCAAGGACGGGACGATGGACCTGACCTGGGAGGGCGTCAAGGACCAGAACATGCCCTTCCTGCCGCGCCTGGGCCTGTGCTTTACCCTGCCCGGGGCCATGAAGCAGGCTTCCTACCGCGGCTTTGGCCCGCTGGAAAGCTATCAGGACAAGCGCCAGGCGTCCTGGTACGGCTGCTTTGAAACCACGGCGGAAAAGAATTACGTGGACTATATCAAGCCCCAGGAAAACGGCTCCCACTTCGGGTGCGACTTCGTCTCCGTTACCGACGGGGAAAGCGGGCTGACCTTCGTTTCGGACCAGGCCTTCAGCTTCAATATCCAGGAATATACGGACGAGGAGCTGACGCATAAAAAGCACAACTGGGAGCTGGAAAAGTCCGGCAACACGATCCTGCACATCGACTTTGCGATGAGCGGCATCGGCTCGGGCAGCTGCGGACCCCAGCTGGATGAAAAGTACCGGGTGAACCCGGATAAATTCTGCTACAAACTCAGGATCCAGTAAACGGGAGGAGGACAGGAGCATGGACGTATTGGAAGCAATCTCCCGGCGGCGCTCCCACCGGGCGTACAGACAGGACCAGCTTCCGGAGCAGATCCTTTCCGCCATCCTCCGGGCCGGGCTGGAAGCGCCCAGCGCGACCAACCGGCAGCCCTGGCATTTCTCCGTCGTGCAGGACCCCGCCCTGATCCAGGAGGTCCACGACGAGGCGGCGAAGGTGATGGGCAAGGGCGGCAGCCCCCGCTTCAAGGACCCGGACTTCCAGATGTTCTACCACGCCCCGACGGTCGTCTTCCTCTTCGGGGAAAAGAGCTTTTACTGGACCCAGGTGGACTGTGGCATTGCCGTTCAGAACATGGCCCTGGCCGCGGAGGGCCTGGGCGTCGGCTCCGTCATCCTGGGCCTGCCCCTGCCTGCCTTCATGGGCGATGGGGCCGACCGCCTGAGGGAAAAGCTCCAGTGCCCCGACGGCTACGATTTCGTCGTCGCCATCGCCCTGGGCTACGCCGAGGACACCAAGGACCCGCACGGCCTGCGGGAAGAAAAAATCAGCAGAATCAGATAAACCAACCGGCCCCCTGCCACACAAGCGGCAGGGGGCCGGTGTTTTCAGATGTTGTCGATCATAGAAGGACAAATTTCCCGAAATCTGTCGACTATAGAAGGATACTTTTCCCGTAATTTGTCGACTATAGAAGGACAGATTTTGGAAAAACTGTCGATCATGGAAGGACAGCAGTTTACAGAAACATGCTCATATAGTGCGGAAGGGTGGTTTTCGCATCGGCTTTTCCGTTCTGCGTGTTCGTCAGCTTATAGGCATAAGGGGGGTGATAGTCCTGGATGAACTGGTTCAGCGAAGGGGTGGACCGGTTTCCGGCCTTTACTTCAACCGGAATGACCGAGCCCTCTTTTTCAATGAGAAACTCAATCTCATGCTGACTGTCCGGCTTATAATAGTACAGCGTATATCCCCGTTTGACCAGACATTCCGAAATAACGTTTTCATAGATTCCGCCGCGGGCGTTGCCCATGATCGTATCGTTCAGCACCGCCAGCTTCGTTTCCTTCCCGTATAGGCAGCATAACAGGCCCGTGTCGTTCAGATACAGCTTGAACTGCTCTTCGTTGGCGTTGGCCATCAGCGGGAGATAGGGCTCCCGCGAGTTATAGCACACCTGAACCATCTCTGAGTCCTTGAGCCACTGTACGCTTCCGGCGTATTTGCGCCGGGTTTGCCCCTTCTCTACGGTGGAGTATTGGAATTTCTTGAGCTCTTTCGCCAGCTGGATCGGGATAGCGTCATAGCACATCCGCACTTGCTGCTTTTCCTTCCCCTTGGCATGCTTTGAAATATCCTCCCTGTACTCCTGGAGGATGTCGTTCTGGATTCTGTCCACCCGGTTAAAATCACCGTATTCGGCAAAGCTCGCCACCACTTCGGGCATACCGCCGACAACGATGTATTCCCGGAACAGGCCTTCGTACTTCTGATGCAGGGCTGCCGGGATCGTGTCCCCGGACAGATAGTAGGAGCGGAGGACGTCAATCGCTTTTTCGTCATAGCCGACGGCCCACAGAAATTCCTCAAAGTCCAGCGAATGCATGGTCAGGGTCGATTCATAGCCGACCGGGACGGATTCGGGAACCTCCACCGTCTCGTCGTCGTCTTCCCCATAGGTGAGGCCCATCAAAGAGCCGGAGGAGATGACGTCGAAGCGGAAATCTTCCGCCAGGAATTTGACGGCGGTTCTCGCGTTCCCGCAGCGCTGAATTTCATCCAGAAAGATGAGGGTCTTTCCGGGGATCAGTTCAAAATCCGGAACATAGGCCGTGATGCGCTTCAGCACTTCGCTTGCGCTGAGATCCCCGTCAAAGATGGCCTTCATGTCGGGCTGACGATAAAAGTTGATATACAGAAAGCTTTCATATTCGTTTTTCCCAAATTCCTGAATGATAAAGGTTTTTCCTACCTGCCTTGCGCCTTTGACCAGCAGACATTTCCTGTTATGTTCCAGATGCCGTCTCTTTTTCCAGTTCAGCAGATCATCATATGCCTTGCGTTTCAGCATGATCAGCGCCTCCTCCTGCCCGTTCCATCCCATTATGCATAAAATTGAACCATCAGTCAAGAGAATTTTGCATATTTTTAAGGTATTGAAATTGATAAATTTGCATATTTTTGAAGTATGGAAAACGCAGGTTTTGCATATTTTTTAAGTTTCCCCCCTGCGGCGGGCTGCTTCAACGGCAAAAAAGTGCCTGATCCCATCGAGATAAAGCGCGAAATAAGAGCGTTGATCATGAAGGTACAGGGCGCGGAGGATCAGGAGGCGGCGGGGGGCTGCTGGAGCACCATCTCCGAATCCGCCAGGTTCAGGTAGCGCATGCCGTCCTCCATGTAGGTTTCGAGCTTTCCGGTGATGATGATGTCGGTGCCGGGCTCCGGGTAATCGTCGGGCCAGCGGTGGTCGCCGGCCAGGGTGAATTCGATGCCCTGGGCGCAGCAGGCGGTGGCGTCGGGGATGACGCAGGCGTGGTAGACGACAGCGCGGCAGATGGGGCAGTCCTCCCCGGCGCAGTCGTGGCCCGCCTCATGGATGATCAGGGCAGAGGAAAAAAGCACGGCCAGGGCAAAAAACACGCACAGCAGCAAGGCGGCTGTTTTCTTGGATGGATTCATGTGCTTTCCTCTTTTGATCAATCGGTCAGCCCTTCCGGCATTGATCGCACAGGCCGTAAAAAACGGTTTTCCCGGTGTTCCATTGAAAGCCGTGATGGTCCAGCAGGTGGGCCTGAATTTCCCGCAGCTCCTCGCAGTCAAGATGGATCAGCCGTCCGCACTGCTCGCATTTGCAGTGAAAGTGGGAAGCGCAGGCGGGGGAAGCGTTCACGAAGGCGTAGCAGGCGCTTTCCCCGGGGCCGATCAGGTATTTTTGAATCCGCCCTTCGTCCACGAACCGCTCCAGCTGGCGGTAGATGGTCGCCGTGCCGATGGGGTCCCGTGTGCCTCAAAGTATTCCTTCAGCTCCGCCGCCGTGTGATACACGCCCGGCGTCGCCTGCAGATAGGCCAGGAGCTCTTCCTGGGCCCGCGTCCGGTAGCCCGTTTTCCCCGGCAATTCCCGCATCTCCGTTCCGCAAATGAGAACCGTTCTCAATTCTGACCCAGGATGCCCGCTTTGTCGATCTGAAAATGAAAATCAATTTCATATTTACAGAAAACCGGAGGGGGAAGGCCCGGGGTCTTCTTTCCCTCCCCGCGCGGTTGTGTTACAATGACATGGAGAGAAGGGAAACGGGCAAAATCCGCCCAGCGCATCGGTTTTTTAAAATTTTTTTGATTGTTTCCCTGCGTCAGGTATTGCTCATGACGCTGCGTCATGTGCTAATATGCGCGGCGAAAGGAGGTGAAAGCTATGTCAAAATACACCACGGGAGAGCTTGCCAGGCTCTGCGGCGTCACGGTCCGGACGGTGCAGTATTATGATACCAGAGGGATTCTGACCCCCACCGAGCTGTCGGAGGGAGGAAGACGGCTTTACTCGGAGGAGGATCTGAAACAGCTGAAGGTCATCTGCTTTTTAAGGGAGATGGATCTTCCCCTCGACGCGATTGCGCAGATCTTGCAGGAAGACCATCCCGAGAAGGTGATCCTGCTGCTGATCGAGCAGCAGGAGAAAGCCCTTTCAGAGGAGATCGCCGACAAGGAGAAAAAGCTGGAAAAGCTCCGGGAGCTCAGAAACGGGCTGAAAGGCCGGGCGGCCTTCTCTCTGGAAAGCATCGGCGACATAGCTGTCATTATGGAAGGCAAGGAAAAACTGAAAAAGATGCGCTGGATGATGATCCTGACCGGCATCCCGGTCACGGCCCTGCAATGGTTCTCCATCATTTTCTGGATTGTCAAAGGGGTCTGGTGGCCCTTCGTCCTTTGGGTGGTGGTGGCGGTTTCCTGGGGGATCTGGGTCAGCCGGTACTACTTTCGCCATGTCAAGTACATCTGCCCGGAATGTCACGAGGTGTTTAAGCCCACTTTGAAGGAAGCCTTCTGGGCGAACCATACGCCGACCGCCCGAAAGCTCACCTGCCCCGCCTGCGGCCGCAAAGGTTTCTGCGTGGAGATCTGGGGAGGTGAGGAGAAATGAAGGCGCTGCTGAAAAAATACAGAAAGCCTCTTTTGTTTGTCCTGGCGCTCCTTCCCGTCGCCGTCGTCGGCGGATATTTTTCCGGGGTCTACGGCTGGGAGGAGCTGGCGGAGGATCTGAAGCAACAGGTCCAGGCCCAACTCGGCGAAAATCTGAGCCTCTTTTATCTGAGCACCGTTTTGCAGACGGTGGTCTATGCCGTCCTGTGCGGCTTTTTCGGCTATCTTCTGTCGGAAAAAATCGGCCTGATGAAACCGTTTCACATTCAAAAGAAACCCACCCTGATGGCCCTCGGGACGGCGCTGGGGACCGGCCTCCTGCTCTGCACGGATTTCTTTTATTTCAGGCACCATATCCCCCAGGTGGCGGCCCTGTATCAGGGAAAGCCGTCCTTTGCGTACTGGATGGCGTCGGTGCTCTACGGGGGCGTGATCGAAGAGGTCCTGCTGCGGCTGTTCATGATGTCGCTGCTCGCCTTTGTTTTCTGGAAGCTCTTCTTCCGCGGAGAAGCAAATCCCCCCGCGGGCGTCATCATGGCGGGAAATATCATCGCGGCGCTTCTCTTTGCGGCGGGTCATCTGCCGTCTACCATGCAGATGTTCGGCGAGATCACGCCGATGGTCCTGTTTCGCTGCTTCCTCCTGAACGGCGCCGCCGGCCTGGCCTTTGGATTTCTTTACCGCAGGTACGGCATCCAGTATGCCATGGCGGCGCACGCCGGGGCCCATATCGTATGGAAAATCATCTGGATCCTGGCGGTATAATCAGGGCGCAAATAATGAGGCGCATGGACGTATCATGACCGGACAAAACAAAGCAATCAAAGACAGGATTCTCCCGGTGAACAGCCTTATCATTCATGATGAAAGGAGGGAGACCGGATGGACTGGATCAGGACAATCAACAATGCCATTGCGTATATGGAGAATCATCTGACGGATGAGATCACGCTGGCGGATATCTCGAAGCACGTACACCTTTCCGCTTTTCATTTCCAGAGGGCGTTTTCCCTGCTGACAGAAATGTCTCCAGCGGAATATTTACGGAAAAGGCGTCTTTCACAGGCCGGGGCGGATCTGATCGGCGGTGATGTAAAAGTCATCGATGTTGCGATGAGGTACTGCTATGAATCTCCGGAAAGCTTTGCCAAAGCCTTTACACGGTTCCACGGCGTTTCACCGATGCAGGTGAAAAAGGGCAGTTCCATTCAGTTTATGAACCGGTTTACTGTCCGAATCACCATTGAAGGAGACTGTATCATGGAGTACAAAATTGAAAAATGGGAAGCGATGGATCTTCTCATGCATGCAGAGGACTTTCATGCCGAAACAAGCGAAGCCGAGATTCCGAAGTTCTGGGATGCGTATTATGCGAATGCGGAATACCGGAAAATTCCTGGGTATCTCGGACTGTGTGCCCAGCAGAAAGCCGGCGGCGATACGTTCCGTTACGGCATCGGCTGCAAGGCATCCGATGTGGAAGGCGTTCCGGAAGGATTCGAGATCATTCATATTCCGGAATACACCTGGGCGGTTTTCAAGTGTGTCGGGCCGACATCCACGGCGATTCAGGCCATGTGGGAACGGATTTACAAGGAGTGGCTGCCGGTTTCCGATTATGAACTGATTCCTGATTATGATATTGAAAACTACCTGCCGGGTGATGCTTCTTCCTCGGATTATGTCAGTGAAATCTGTATACCTGTCAGGAAAAAGTGATGCGGAAGGAAAAGAATCATGCCGAAGAATGATCATCCGCAGACGCGCCGGTTTCTTTGCCTGAATGGGGCAGATAGATCAATTCCAGCTTAGGAGGAACGATCATGAATGCTGGTCAAGGAAAAATGATCATCAGGCAGGCAACAGAAGAGGATGCCTGGCAGATCGCGGACATTCTTGTGGAAGACTGGAAAATGGCCTACCGGGGGATCATCGACAGTGATTACCTGGATTCCATGAGCGTGGAGGAGCGATACCAGCGCGAATCACAGCGATACCAGATCTACAGGGTGGCCGCCGTTGAAAAGGAAATCCTGGGGTTCACCTGGAACGAGATGACCGATGACGAAGATTCGGACTGTGAAATCATCGCCATCTATATCCGGTACAGCAAAAGAAAAGGCGGTATTGGAAAGGCTCTTTTCAAGGATTCCGTGGATCTTTTCAGGGCCGCGGGCAGGAAAAGAATGATCGTCTGGTGCCTCAGGGAAAATGCGGAAGCCCGGAAATTCTACGAGAAAATGGGCGGGACAGCGTATAAAACCGGCGCCCACAGATGGGGCAGCCGGGAGTACGATATGATCTCCTATTTCTATCAGCTGGATGAATCCCCATGAAACAGGCAGTCAATCGCCAACTAAAGTGAATGAGGGATGGACATCAAAGCGGCCCAGCGCGCCGAGATGGGATTGAACTGACAGGCCTTGCAAGGTACAGGGTTTCTGACGACAAACAACGGCTGAGAGGACTTCCCTCCCGGCCGTTTTGTATGCCTTTCAGCCCGAAATGATTTTGCCCGGGGCTCCGCCGCCGGAAATATGTAAAGCAAATTGACCGGCCGATGATTTTATGGCATAATGAGGATCACAGACGTTGATACAATAATGTTTCACAGAAGGGAGGCAGGAAAGCAATGAAGATTGAAAAAGCGTCCAAAGATTCGTTTGTGGTGATCGGAAAAGAAGGATCGACCCGGGATGGGGACGGCTTCATCCAGCGGCTCTGGCAGGATGCCAATTCCCATTTTGATGAAATCGCTGATCTGGCCAAAAGAGACGAATCCGGGAATCTCGTCGGCATATGGGGAGCCATGACAGACTTTTCCCGTTCCTTTCAGCCGTGGGATGATTTCAGCCGCGGGCTTTATCTGGCGGGTGCGGAGTGCAGGGATGACGCGGAAGCTCCGGAAGGATGGGTCAAATGGGTGCTTCCTGCATACGACTATCTGGTCGTCGAATGCGAGGGAAACAATACGTTTTCTGACATGTGGCAATATATGAAAGAGAACGGCATTCCGCTTGCAGGCGCCGTGTACGATTATTCCTGCCCCAAAACCGGGAAGGATTATATGTTTTTCCCGATCCGAAAACGATGAGCCGGAAAACCGGAATAGGTCGAAGAGATAGAATATCATGATATGACAGGCAGGGCTGGACAGCCCTTGCTGCCGGGAAAAAGCCCTGGTAAAACAATGACACGATTCGTATCGCAGATGTGACGGAGCAATTCTTTCATTTTTCATGACCGTCCATTACACTCTGTCTGACCAAGCGTCACAGAAAGGATGGATTGAAAATGAAAGAGATCAGAAAAAAAGAACTGTTGGCAGGAATCGTGCTGCTGGCGGCCTTTGCACTATGGACTGTATTGATCCGGCATATCGACATACAGAATGCAGGCCCAAATGGAACGGAAATCGGATTTGCGACGGTCAATGTATGGTTTCACCGACTGATCGGTGTACATTTGTTGGTCTATACGATCACAGATTGGCTTGGTCTTGTCCCGATCATCATATGCATGTGCTTTGGAACGCTGGGACTTGCCCAGTTGGTAAAACGTAGAAGCCTGTTGAAAGTCGATTTCGATATCCTGCTGCTGGGCGCCTATTACGTGGTGGTCATTCTGGGCTACCTGCTGTTCGAGATGGTTCCGATCAATTACAGGCCGATCCTGATAGATGGAAATCTGGAAGCGTCCTATCCATCTTCAACGACGCTTCTGGTCCTGACGGTGATGCCGACATTGAAGTATCAGTCGGATCGAAGAATTGCAAATCCAGTGGCACGGAAAGCGGTAGCAGTATTTGTAATTGTATTCACCGCGTTCATGGTGATCGGAAGATTGATCGCGGGTGTTCATTGGATAACTGATATCATAGGCTCCGTTTTCTTAAGTTCCGGTCTGTTTATGATTTATCGGTTCATGGCAGATACACCAGTCAAAGGAAAACACATCTGAAGGCGGGGGCATCAAATGGAGTTCAGTGAAAAGCTGCAGGAATTACGAAAAAGCAGGTCGATGACGCAGGAGGAGCTTGCTGAGTCCCTGTTTGTTTCGAGAACGGCTGTTTCGAAGTGGGAATCCGGCAGGGGGTATCCGAGTATCGACTCGCTCAAAGAGATATCCCGGTTCTTCTCCGTAACGATTGACGATCTGATCTGTTCGGACGAGATGATCACCGTGGCAGAAAACGACAAGAAGGAGTTCGCCAGCAAATACATTTCGCTCATATGTAATGCGCTGGACATCCTTCTGGCCATACTGCTGTTCATACCTGCGTTTGGAAATGGCCCAGCCTCTCCCGAAACGGTATCCCTGTTTGGGCTGAGCCGGATTGCTCCGTGGCTGAAGACTGTGTTTGTCGTGATCATAAGCATCACGATCCTGAATGGGATCTGTGGAGCGATCATCGCTCATTTCAACAAATCGGTCTGGAACAGGCACAGGCTTGTTACAGGGGTCGTGCTGTCAATACTCTCGGTCACAGTATTTATTGCAACGAGGCAGCCATATGCCGGTATCATTTGTTTTGCATTTCTGGTCATAAAAGTCTTTCTGATAGCCAAAGTAAAACAACGATATTGAACGGGCAGAATTCATGGTGCAAGAATTCGCTGCCAAATTCCAGTTTGTATGGACCGCGGAAAATCGGGTCCTGGCGAAGCCAAGTCAGCATTGAATGGAATGAACGATCGGCAACTGAGTACCAGAGAGGTAAATACAGTGATGTTATGTGCGATTACCAAGATTGATACGCAGTCGAGGGAGCACCTTTTGGCGCTGCAGCAAGTAACAGAGCGTTTTGGCATGACGGTAAAAAAGTTATATGGACATATTACACTTGCGGCATATGTTGGTGAAGATGACAGCGCTTTTATTGCATCATGTAAAGAAATCCTTTCCGCCTATGCACCATTCTCTGTTTATTA
>DGRV01000083.1:20972-55178 GCA_002391225.1 Christensenella sp. UBA4379 | reverse complement strand
GTCCGAGAGGCAAATCCGTCGGGGGTTCCCGTAGGGGGGTCGCAAGACCCCCCTGCGCTCCCTGTTCAGTCAAAGACTGAACAGGGAGTCACGAAAGCAGCGCCCGGTCGTTGGCAAATTCGGCCCCGCTGGCCTGGAAGAAGGCGTTCATCAGGGTTTCCACGGTCAGCTTCTTTTTTTCCTCCCCGGCGATGTCCAGGATGACGGCGCCGTCGTTCATCATGATGAGGCGGTTGCCGTAGCGGATGGCGTCCCGCATGTTATGGGTGACCATCAGGGTCATCAGATGGTTTTCCGTCACCACCTTTTCGGACAGCTCCAGCACCTTTTCGGCGGTGCGCGGGTCCAGGGCGGCGGTGTGCTCGTCCAGCAAAAGCAGGCGAGGCTTTTTCAGCGTCGCCATGAGGAGGGTCAGGGCCTGCCGCTGTCCGCCGGACAGGAGACCCACCTTGGTCGTCATCCGGTTTTCCAGGCCCAGGCCGAGGGCGGCCAGCTGGTCCCGGTACTGATTCCTCTCCGCCCGGGTAATGCCGGCCTTCAGCGTCCGCCTTTCTCCGCGGCGGGCCGCCAGGGCGAGGTTTTCCTCAATCTGCATGGTGGCCGTCGTGCCCGTCATCGGGTCCTGGAAGACGCGGCCCAGCAGGGGGGCCCGCCGATGCTCCGGCAGGCGGGAAATGTCCGTCCCGTCGATCAAAATCCTGCCCTGGTCGATGGGCCAGGCGCCGGCAATGGCGTTGAGCATCGTGGATTTTCCGGCCCCGTTGCCGCCGATCACGGTCACGAAGTCCCCCTCCTCCAGGTGCAGGTTCAGATGGTTCAGCGCCACCTTCTCGTTGACGGTTTTGGCGTTGAAGGTCTTTTTAACGTCGATCAGATCAAGCATGGCGGCCGCCTCCTTTGCGCGCGCTCATATGCGCCTTCCAGTAGGGAATGCCCAGGAAAACCGCCACAATCAGCGCCGAAAGCAGCTTGAGCAGGTTGGTGTTCAGGCCCAGCCACAGCACGATCTGGATCACGATATAATAGAGCACCGCTCCCAGCGCCACCCCCGTGAGCTTGAGGGCAAAATTCCGGAACAGCCTGCCAAAGAGCACCTCGCTGATGATCACGGCCGCCAGGCCGATCACGATGGCCCCGCGCCCCATGTTCACATCCACAAAGCCCTGGTAATGGGACAGCAGGGCGGAGGAAAGGGCGACGATCCCGTTGGAGATCATCATGCCGAGGATCTTGGCAACGTTGGTGTTGATGCCCTGGGCGCGGGACATGGCCTCGTTCGCGCCGGTCGCGCGCAGGGAGCAGCCCAGCTCCGTGCCAAAGAACCAGTACAGAAGGGCGATCAGCACGGCCAGGAAAATCAGCACCGTCCAGATGGGATTGCTGAAGCCCGCCGTCCGTACATTCCGCTGGCTGACGATCAGGGCGTATTTCGTCACGTTGATCCCCTGATTGGCCTTGAAATCCATCACCGCCAGGTTGATGGAATACAGGGACAGCTGCGTCAGGATGCCCGCCAGAATCGGCGGAATGCCCATGGCGGTATGAAAGACGCCGGTCAGCAGGCCGGCCACCATCCCGGCCAAAACAGCGCAGAGCAACGCCAGCCATACGTTGACGCCGTTTAACATCAGCATCACGCAGACCGCGCCGCCGGTCGCCATGGTTCCGTCCACTGTCAGGTCGGCCAGGTCCAGCACTTTGTAGGTGATATACACGCCGATGGCCATGATGCCCCAGATCAGTCCCTGGGCGATCGCCCCCGGCATGGCGTTCAAAAGAGCGGTGAAGTTCATGAAAGACGCCTCCGTGTCGGAGGGAAGGTTTGTTACAGAAACAGATTCAAACAGCTTCTCTTCTGCAAACTCAGCCCTCTCGCTGGTATGGTATTTTCAATTTCGTCCGGAGATTAGCAATCTCCGGGTGGTTTGGAGGGGCCGCAGCCCCTCCAAGTGTAATCCGCAGCAGCGACATGCGCGGTGCGAGGAGTATTTTTGCGAAGCAGGCTTGACCTGCGAGAGCAAAAATACATTCCTTGCGCCTTTGCCGCCCGGGAGCCCCGTCAGGGGCGAGAGGCAAAGGCGAGGGGGGGTCCGATGGGGGGACGTGTCCCCCCATCGAGGGCTGTGAAACAGCCTCTTACTGTATCGCCACATAGTCAGCGGGAACCTGGACCCCGAGGAGTTCGCAGAGCTCGGCGTTGTATTCCTTGGTGACGTTGGGGGCAAAGCGCACGTTCATCGCGGATACGTCCGCGCCGCCCGCCAGCACTTCATAGGCCATTTCGCCGGTCGCGTAGCCCAGGTCGTAATAGCTGATCGACAGGGTGGCGACGCCGCAGCCCGCGCAGAGGCCTTCTTCCCCGGCGATCACGGGCTTTTTGGCGGGCTCCACCACGTTGCGGATGGCTTCGGTGCAGGAAGCGGCCGTGTTGTCGGTGGGAATGTAGAGCACGTCGCAGCCGTTGCAGGCGTTCTGGGTCACGGAGGCCACGTCGTTGGAATCCGCGAAGGTGTATTCAACGCAGGTATAGCCCAGGGCGGTCAGGTAGCCGGTGATCACATCCACCTGATATTTGGAGTTGGGCTCGGCGGAGCAGTACAGAAGGCCCACGGTTTTGGCGTCCGGGAACAGCTCGTGGAGCATGTCCGCCTGCTGGTCCAGGGGAGCCAGGTCGCTGGTGCCGCTCACGTTCATGCCGGTAGCGCCGCTCCAGTTGTCGATGTCCAGGGCGGTGGCGTAGTCGGTCACGCTGGTGCCCAGGATCGGGATGTCCCCGGTGGCGGCGACGGCCGCCTGGAGAGCCGGGGTGGCGTTGGCCATGATCAGGTTCACCCCGCCGGAAACGAAGGTGTTGACGATGGTGGAGCAGGTGTTGGAATCGCCGGAAGCGTTCTGCACGTCAAAGGAAACGGCGTCTCCCAGCTTCTCGGTCAGGGCGTCCTGGAAGCCCTGGGTGGCGGCGTCCAGCGCCACGTGCTGCACCAGCTGGCAGATGCCGACGCGGTAGGTTTCTTCCGCCAGGGCCGCAGCGCTCAGGCACATCATGGCAGCGATCAGGACAGCTATCAGTTTTTTCATCTTGTGATTCCTCCCATTTCATTTTTATTGATCAAAAAGACGGCCCTCCCATCCGGAAGAGCCGTCTTCATGAACCTCTTTGCTCACGAAACACAGTTCCCGCAGATGGTTTTCGGCGGATAGAAGAACCCATAATAAAAGGAAAAGCGCAGGGCGTCGCTAAATCGCACTGCGCAGTAAAGGGCAAAGAAAACAGACATGATACGCCGGGCATCATGACAGGATGCGGACCAAAGACGGTTGCTGCGGATCACGGCTGCTCCTCCTTTCCCTGAAAAACGATGGGCCCATTATAAACAGCCGAACCGCCCTTGTCAATGACCCCAGGCCCCGCTTTGTATACAAAAAACAATTTATGTACAATGTACCGTTTTTGCGACATCCGGCGGCATCCTCACCCCTCCCCGTTCAGCAGGCGCTCATAGATGTCCCGGTCCAGGTCCTTGAACACGTTGAACACCACGCGCATCCGGCTCCCGGTTTCCGCCAGCCAGGCCCGCACGGTCCTGACCGCGATCTCCGCGGCCCGCTGGTTGGGGAACATAAAGACCCCGGTGGAGATGCAGCAGAAAGCGATACTCCCGCAGCCCTTTTCTTTTGCCAGAAAAAGGCAGGAGCGGTAGCAGGAGGAAAGCAGTTCTTCATGCTCCCGGGTCAGCGGCCCGTCCACGATCGGCCCCACGGTGTGGAGCACATACTTCGCCGGCAGGTTGAAGCCGGGCGTGATCTTGGCCCGCCCGGCGGGCTCCTCCCGCCCCTGACGCTCCATCAGCTCGGCGCAGGCCAGACGCAGCTGGACCCCGGCCATGGTGTGGATGATGTTGTCGATGCAGCCGTGGCAGGGCGAAAAGCAGCCCAGCATCTGGCCGTTGGCGGCGTTGACGATGGCGTCGCAGCGGAGCCGCGTAATATCGCCCTGCCAGAGGACGAGCTGCTCCTCCCGGCCGGCCGGGAGGGCGGAGGCGTCCACGACCCCTTTTTCCGCCGTCATCTCCCGAAGAAAGGCGTCCTGCACCCGGAAAAATTCATCGCCTGCGGGCAGGGGCGGGCGCACGTTCATCAGGCTCCGCAGCAGCCGCCAGCGGCGGTCCGGCAGAGCGGGAATGGGCGCATCCCCGTATTGCGGCAGCTCCTCCATGAGCGCCCGGATCAGCCAAAGGCATCTTTCCTGTTGATTCATTCTTCCTCCTATACGGTCATGATCATTTTCAATGCTGAAACGACGGCCGGAAATGCTTCCCGCGCCTGTCCGGGGCTTTGCTTACACCGTCCCGCCGCTTATCTGCTTGAGCGCCTGAACCCTGCGCTCGACGCTTTCCCGGAACTGCCCGTCCGTCATGGACGGATCCCGGGTGGACAGCCAGATCCCGCAGGGCAATTCCCTGCAGTCCGCGCAGGTGGCGAAGCGGTGTTTCCCGGCGCAGCAGGCGTAGATGGGGCAGGCTTTCCCGGTGGGCGCGTGGAACACCTTCCCGCAGGCTTCGTTGCAGCCGGCGCAGGCGGCCCCATGGAAGGAGCAGGCGGCGCAGTCCGTCCCGCAGACGGAAAGGCCTAAGGCCTCCCGCTGTTTCGCCTTCGGAAAGGAACGCAGCACCAGGCGGCGGGCGTGCTCCAGCAGGGTTTTCAACGTGTCCTCCGGCACAGCTCCGTCCGCCTTCACCGAGTTCCAGTGCAGCTTGTTCATGTAGTAGCCGGGAATGATGTCCGGGTACTGCCCGCGCCAGAATTCGCCCTCGGTCGGCTCCAGCTTGAGGGTGATGTAGACCGGCTGATCCGCGTCGTCCCGGCAGATGGCCGCGAACATCTTCCAGCCGATAAAATAGCGGACCCAGTTCCATTCCGGCTGATGGTCCTTGGTGACGCCCCGCAGGGACAAAAGATATTCGTCGATCCAGGGGTATTTCATGGCTGGACCCTCCTTTCCGGCAAACAGGATCTTCCTTCCTTTTCCCGATCCCGCAGCGCCGAAAGATTTTCCTCTTTTTTAAAGAACGCCTTCTTGAGCTGCGCGTATTCCGCTTGAGTGCAGACTTCCCGGCACTTTGGTTCAAAGGACAGCGTGACCGAGAAACATTCCCGCATCCTTTCGCACGGATAGAGGCCGCACGCCGCGCAGGTCCTGATGCCCTTTTCGGCGCAGCATGCTGCCGCGCCGTAGCGGCACCAGTTCTCCGGCCCGCAGCCGGAGCAGGCGATTTCTTTATTTGAGACGATCCGGTCCCGGTAGCCGATGTTTTTCCACAGCTCCGCGGTACGGCGGAGCTCCGCTTCCGTTTTTTCATCAGGAGGCGCATGATACCGGGGGCAGGCGGCGCAGGCGTTTCCGCAGGCGGCGATGATGGAATCGGACATGGGATTTTCCCCCTCGTTTCTTTTATCCTTCCGGGAAGCCGTTCAGCCAGGCCCGCTCAGCAAAGAGCTTTTTCTTCGGGGCCCGCGCTTCTTCCTCGGCGATACCGACCGGCAGGATGCACACCAGCTCATAATCTTCCGGCACATGGAGGATGTGCGCGATTTTGTCGCCGATCCGGTCCGCGTCGGTGATGTGCCCCTCGTACCAGCAGCTCTGGTAGCCCAGGGCCTCGATGGCCAGCAGCATGTTTTCGATGGCCGCGGCATAGTCCTGCACGGCAAAGCAGCGGTCCCGATACGCAAAGATCCTCTGGGTCAGAACGCAGATCATGGCCGGCGCAGTCTGGGCCACCGGCGGGTCGATGGCCGCCTTGATATTGGCCAGCAGGGCCGGATCATCCACCGCGATCAGGCTGGTGGTCTGCTTGTTGCAGCCGGAGGGCGCCGCCAGCCCCGCCTCCAGGATGGCTTTTAGATGTTCCCGGGGCACCCGGTCCGCCTTGTACCGGCCGCGATAGCTGCGGCGGGCCAGGATCAGGTCCAGCATCTTTTGCCGGTCCTCGGGAATCCGGTACTTTTCCAGCCGGTAAAGGCGCTCTTCGTCCGGCGCATCCACCCCATTTTTGAAGCTATACCCCATTTTCTGATAAAAAGGCAGGCCCGTGACCGACGCCGGGATCTCGATGCGTCTGGCCCGCAGCGCATATTCATCCCGCTCCAGCGTCTTTACCAGGGCGCGTCCAATGCCTTCTCCCTGTTTCTCCGGGTGCACGAAGATCATGAACAGGCTGCTCTCGTCCTCCCTGCCCCAGTAGGGACCGATGGCGCCGCAGCCGATGATCCGCCCCTCTTCCTCCGCGACATAAAAATGCGTCCAGCCCGCCCGTTCCAATACATGCTCCGGAGACTGCTCCGCCGCCAGCGCTTTGATGTGCTCTTCCGGATAATCTTTTTGATTGGAGATACGAATGGTGGTCCTGATCAGATCAGACACCGCCTGCGCGTCCTGGGATTGAAATTGTCGGATGATCACGCTTTTCTCCTCCGTTCATCGTCCTTCAACATGCCGTCATTGCCGTCAGCCGGAGCTTTCCGTTCCCTCCGCCAGCCCTTTTCCGAGGATCAGCTCCATCGGCTGCTCATGGCCCGGGAAGGGCAGCGTCAGCCCGCCGCAGTCGCGGTAGCCCCGCTTCCGCCAGAAATGCTGCGCGGCTTCATCCGACTGGGTGGAGGTCATCACCAGGTCATATCCCCGCGCCCGCATATCCATTTCCCAATGGCCCGTCAGCCTGCGCCCAAAGCCCTTCCGCTGAAAGCCGTCTTTCACATACAGAAGGTTGCAGAAGGGAATGCTGTCCCAGAACAGCGACCAGCGCATTAGGCCAATGGGTTTGCCCTCCAGCGTCAGCACATAGCCCATCTGGTCCCTGACCTTGCACACAAATTCCGCGCTCCTCAGGTGGCGGTCCAGAGAAAACCAGAAGGCCCGGTCCGCCTCTGTCACGGGATGAATGGAAATATTCATGGCTGTCTCCCCTTATTTCAGTCTTTTCTCCTCAGGATCCAGATCAGATTGCCCCGGTATTTGGCGGCGGTGGAAAGGTCGCTCAAATCCTCTTTGTCGCCGTTGTAGCCTCGGTAAATGTCCATGACTTCAAACCCGCACAACGTCGCCAGCAGGCGCATCTCCCAGCGCGTGGTCTGGCGCATCAGCAAAGGACGAATCCTGACGCCGATCACCTCTCCTTTAGCATTGTACTCTTCAAATTTCCAGTTGCCGCGCATCTGCTGACTGTACGGATCGTAGGTGATGGCGTTGTAGATCTTCTCCCGGTTTCCCGCGCTGTTCACATACTCCAGGCGGAAGGAGTAATCCTCCTGAGTGGTCTGCATCTGCTGGGCCTGCATCGGCGGCCAGGGGTCGAAGGTATTCAGCGTCAGAATGCCGCCGGGCAGCAGCTGCCCGCGCAGGTTGGTCAGCGCCCTGATCTGCAGCTCCTGGGTGGGCAGATGCATAAAGCCGCTCCGGGCGATGATGGCCAGGGAATACTTCCGGCCGGAGGAAAAGACCGTCATGTCCGCCGGCATGATGTTCAGCCGAAGCCCCAGCGCCGCAGCCTTCTCCGCCGCTACTCGGCACATCTCCTCCGAGAGATCGGTGCCGTCCACATCTATCCCGCGCTCCGCCAGATACAGCAGCACCGCGCCTGTGCCGCAGGCCACGTCCACCACGCCGCCCGCCCCGTACCTTTGGGCCAGACGGAGATAAAACTCCTGAAAATGCTCGTGATGATCGTCGTGAGCGTACATCGCTTCCAGATAGCGGTCATAGTTTTCCGCCACGTCCCGGTAATCATGAAGGTCCATCGTCCCAGCTCCTTTTCCACTTTCAGGTTCCTATGCTGCTTTGATCCTGTTTCCCGGTACGGATGAAGCGGATCAGCTCCTCCAGATCGTCGAACTCATCATAATCCCCCATGATGCCTTCCCGGTGATAGACGATGCCCGCCTGTTCATTGCGCTCCAGGCAGTTCAGCAGCTCCTCCACCCCGTACCGGCGGGCAAATTCCGCGAAAGCCCGGGCCTTGATTTTCTCCGCGTACAGTCCCTTGCGGCAGGAGGCGGGTTCGCACTCATAGCACCCGGCCAGCCCTTTGTCGATGCCGCAGCGGCGCACCTCGCACCACTCCGCGTCCTTGCACCAGGAAAGCTCCAGAAAGCCGTCCCGCCTGCAGCCCTTGCACAGAACGTTCTCCGAGCACAGGCAGCAGGCCAGCCCGCAGCGGGCGATCCCCAGTTCACGTTTCATTCGATGTTTCTCCTTCCGTCATCGTCCGGCAGAAGGCCTCGATTTCCTCCCGCCGGGCTTCCACTTGCTCCCTGTATTCCACGCCGCACAGGCCCAGACGGCCGCGGCACGAAATCTCCAAATGGCCGTAAAAATGCTCGATGGTCCCGATGATGCGCTCGCATTCCTTCATGCCCGGGCCGGTGCGCAGGGCCACCGCGTAGCCCTTCTTCCCGGGCGAAAGCGCCGCGTGGGGTTCATGAGTGTTGCACCAGGGGGTGCAGCGGTCGATGAAGGCCTTGAACTGCCCGGGAACGTCCGCCCAATAGGAGGGCGAAACGCAGACGACGATGTCCGCCCGCTCGAATTCCCCCATCAGCGTCTCCACGTCGTCGCGCATGACGCACACCGCCGTCTGATGACAGCTTCGGCAGCCCCTGCAGAAATCAAAGCGGTAATCGTCGATGCACACGCTCCGGACCGCGGCGCGTGTGGAAAGCTTCCCCGCGATGATCCCGGCGATCTCGGCTGTCGCGCCGTCCCGGACAGGACTGCAGTTGATGATCAGGGCGTTCATGCGTCATTCCTCCGATCTCTGTTTTTCTCATTCCGCGCTCGGCAAAACCCTGTTCCTCTGATCAAAAAAACCGATCAAAAACTCTGTGCCTGCCGCAGCCGTCCCCTGTCATTCATGCGTATCAAGGATTGTCGGGCAGACGAAGTCTCCCGGCAGGCCCCCAGGGCCCTCAAAAATGAAGGAGAAAAAACCATGGAAAACCGTCCTCTGTCAGAATTATCTTTGGAAGAAATCATCAAGGCCGCCGGCGGCACTTTGGACGCCAACGACGAGCTCTCCATGAATCTCATGATCAAACTGTTCAAGGCGCAGGGCCGGAAAATGGAAGAAATCTATCAGATCCGCGGCCTGCCCGACGAGCAAAGAGAGTATTACCGCCACAATTGGTACAAGGTATAAACCAATCCTTTCCGCCCCACCGGAGCGCAGCGCTTCGGTGGGGCTTTTTTCATGTCACCCGTCATATATCATGCCCATTCAATGAAAAGAAGCCTGTATAGCTGCATCATCATCAAATCTGAACATCCCTTGCTGCACTGGATGGTTCATCCCAAAGGGAAGAAAAATGTTTGAAAATGAAATGTCGGTATTCATCAAACAAGGGATCATTGATGTGGTCACGCAAATAGTTGGCATGCATTTTCTGCTCGTCCGGATCAATTTCGTGATAACGATGTATGATCACGTTCCCGGCAGCTTCTTCCTTGAGTATTTCCGCGTAAACGTTCAGGATGTGTTCATGCAATAGAACAGGAACATCAACACGGCTTTCCCAAGTATGTCCATTGGTGTTTGTTAAGCTCACATTGGAAATCGGCCGGTATAGGAACCCTTCTTTCCTGTCGTACATGATCTTCAGCTGATCGGGAAAGCGTTCATAATAATGCTGTATACCGTCTTTGATCCCCATGGTAACGAAGTTTTCTTCTCTGCTTCTGCAGCAGATCAAAGCGTAGACCCGGTCCGTCGTAAAATAAGCAACCTGGTTCCCATCCACATGAGATTTTGCGTTTGCAAGAATGAGTTTCAATCCCTGAATAACGCTTCCGTGATATAAAGAAGGTTCCTGCGCCATCAAATTCACTCCCGCCAAGTAACGATATCCCACAGCCTGGATTTGTTTATCTGTTCAGAACGCAGTTATATCGGACAGCGGACCCATCAGGATAATCAACTACAATTCTTTCTTCATCAAAACCGCACTTGCGGTAGAATCCGACCGAATCGTCGTCTGTCTGCGCTTCGATCCTTTTCAAGTCCTCGGATTCCATTACAGATTGGATCATATGCTTTCCGACACCTTGACAGCGAGCTTTATCTGACACGGCAATCCCGATGATTTCAGCAGCAGCATCCGAATATTTCAGAACCATCACGCATGTTTTCTTTCCTCGGTTCTCGCATATAAATATTCTCACCGACGGCTCCTTCAAATAGTTTTCCATCTGTACTATGAAATGCTCATATGTCGGGTGATACATGCAGGGTGCATAAAGCATGAACGCCTCTTCTGACAAAAGCCAGTCTGTATCACTGCATAACGCAACTTTCATAGACATCCTCCCATCCATTTGACGTACACATGATTTTCCCGCACCCGCCGGGCAATCAGCCGGGTGTACTGCCCGCCGAAATCCAGGATGACGATGGGCTGATGAGCTGGCATGGATGGACCTCCTTTGATGGGTTGTTGGGCCGAAGCTGGTATCAGCTTAGCCTTCGACATATATACAAAAGGTGATTGGTATGGCCAAGAAGCTCCCTTTTTTCTGAAAACGCAAGATACCACGCAATAAACGTTTGAAAATCCTGATCGCTGATTTCAAAATCCACTCGGTCCTCAATCGGCTCCAATATCCCGTCTGTGCCTGTGGTGGCAAGCCACTGCACCGGCTTTTCCTCAAACAGTTTCTCAAATTCAGTCACATCATATCCGGTAAACAGCTGTTCCTTGAAATGCCGTACTTTGTAATCCTCAGTAAAATTTTCTTCCTGCCCAATGGACCAGTTGCCTTGAAGATAATTGGCATACATGATTCCAAATACAGAGACGAACGCAAAGAAGATGATTCCATCTTTCTTTGTGACGCGGATGGCCTCGTCGATGGCTTTATGAATATCCTCTTGTTCATACAAATGATACAGCGGTCCCAGTACAAGCGTTATATCAAAGGAACGATCGGCAAACCTGCTCAAATCCGTCGCGTCGCCCTGAACTGCCTGCAGGTTCTTCATACCTTTGCTGTTCTTTTGCAGGATCGAAAGATTGCTTTCCACCAGTTCAACAGCGGTCACTTTAAAGCCTTCACGGGCCAGTGCAATGGAATACCTGCCGGTTCCTGCGCCAACCTCAAGCACGCACGAACCAGGGGCCGCAAATCGATGGATATAATTCATGGTGACCGCATATTCCAATTGCCCATGCCTGCTTCTTTGCAGTCTGCTGTCTTCATCAGACTGATGATAAAAACTGCTGATTATCTCGGCTCTTGTGCTCATACGTTTTCTCCTTCCCCTGTAAATCCGAATGGACCGATTTTCTTTTTATAGATCTGCAGCTCGCAGCTCAGCTGATGTTCCAATAGTCTCCTTCTTGTATCTCTCCAACAACATTCTTGCTTCGACAATCGGAGAACCGAGCACAAGTGTTTTCTCTTTTCCGTCAAAGCGATATCCGCAGCGTTCGTAAAAACGGATAGCCCTTTTGTTGTTTTTCAATACCCAGACCGCAATTCTCGGATATTCCGCCAATTGAGTCAATGCCGCATTCATCAGACGATATCCGACGCCTTTTCCGTAATACGCCGATAAGATATAGATGGCATAGACTTCTCCGGCATGATCGAGTTCATCATTGCGGTACTTACCGTAGCCGACAAAGCCAACCACAGATTCCCCATCCTTGGCAATGATCATATCATCAGGCCAACGATATGCTGTTTTCTCACATTTTTCAAGCGTGAGAGAATCAAGATATCGTTGATCTACGATACCTGAGTATGCTTCCTGCCATGATTTCCAGTGTACGTATGCCTTTCCTTTGATTTCATCGTCACTTTCCATCTTTTTGATTACAATATTCATAAACATTATCCTCTGCAGTCTTCGATTTCATGTGGATTCCTTGATTGAAAGATTATATTTCGCCGCATAACCCACAAATTCCTTGTCGGTGTCGGTTCTTTCCGACAGGGCTTTTTAAATCCGTTAAACACCGGCATTTGACAAAGAGCCAACATTTTACAAAGAGCCAAGAAACAAATCTCAAATCACCTTGAAGATAACAAAAAACGACAGGTTTTTCAACCTGCCGTTTGTGGCTCTCCGGATATTTCTCTATGCCCTAGTTTCACGGGCACATTCGCTTCTTTTTATCCATTGATCGTCTGCCTGAAGGAGATCACTTCGCTGTTGTGCTCCAGGAAGGCGAAGACGTCCTCCCGCTTGACCTGGTTGCTCATTTTCAGGGCCAGGGAGTAGGTGGTGGTTCCGTCCGGGTTGTGCGTGATGCTGTTTTCAAACACCTGGGCGTGCCATTCCTGGAGCTGGCGGGTCAGGGCCTCGCGGAAGGACAGGTCGTCGCGGACGGTGATCTTAAACTCGGTATTCAGGTATTTGTCGTTGAGGAAGGGGAGCAGGTGCATGATGATCTGGCTGAGGACGACCACCACCGTGGCGATGATGCCCAGCGGCAGCATGCCCGCGCCCAGGGCCAGGCCGATGCCGGCCGTCGCCCACAGACCGGCCGCCGTCGTCAGGCCCTTGACCGTCGCTCCCTGCTTAAAGATGACGCCGGCGCACAGGAAGCTGATACCGCTGACCACCTGGGCGGCGATCCGGGAGGGATCGGCCCCGCGGTCCCCCATCATGGTTTTTTCAGAGTTCCCGCTCAGGTCCGCAAAGCCGTATTTGGAAATGATGATGATCAGCGCCGCGGTGCAGCAGACCAGCAGATGAGTGCGCACGCCCGCCTCTTTCAGACGGTGGCCCCGCTCAATGCCGATGACCGCCCCGCAAACGCACGCCAGGAGAAGCCTGAGCGTAAAGTCAAGATACTGCACCAGGGAAATGTTCTTGTTCATGACATCCAGCAGCATACGCATCCGCCTTTCTGTTTTCCGGTTTTGATTCATTTTACCTCTGAAAAAAGGTAAAATCAATCCTACCGGGAGAACGCTTTTTTCGCAGATCGCTCGGCACCGCGGACGATATTGGTTCTGAAACGGAAAAGAGCTGCGCAGAAGTTTCCTTCTGCGCAACCCGAAAAAATGGAATTACTTATGCTTGAGCGGCTTTTGGCCGATGTGCCAGATCCGGTCGTTGTACTCGCGGATGGTGCGGTCGGAGGAGAAGATACCGGAGCAGGCCACGTTCGACACGGCCATCTTGAGCCACTTGTCCTTATCCTGGTAGTCCTTGTCCACGCGGCGCTGGGCCATCGAGTAGGAACCGAAGTCCTTGAGCACGTAGTACGTGTCGTTGAACAGGAGGTTGTGGTAGATGTCCTGAACGGCGGCGGCGTTGTCCGGGAACAGGGTGCCGTCGATGATCTGGGTCAGGGCCTTGCGCAGCTCGCCGTTGGTCTCGTAGATGTGCAGGGAACGGTAGCTGCCCTCGCTGTCCAGATCGTGGACGGTGTTGACGCGCATACCGAAGATGTAGATGTTGTCCATCCCCACCTGCTCGGCGATCTCGACGTTGGCCCCGTCCATGGTGCCGATGGTGACGGCGCCGTTCATCATGAACTTCATGTTGCCGGTGCCGGAGGCTTCCTTGCCGGCCAGGGACAACTGCTCGGACAGGTCCGCGGCGGGCATCAGACATTCGGCGCTGGAAACGTCATAGTTTTCGAGGAACACCAGCTTGAGCATCTTGCTGGCGCGGGGGTGCTTGTCGATCATCTTGCTGATGGCCAGCAGCAGACGGATGATCTGCTTGGCCATGTAATAGGCCGGGCTCGCCTTGGCGCCGAAGATGAAGACGCGGGGCTGCATCTCAAACGACGGGTCGTCCACGATGCGGTTGTACAGCACCATGATGTGCAGGGCGTTGAGCAGCTGGCGCTTGTACTCGTGCAGGCGCTTGGCCTGAACGTCGAACATGAAGTCCGGCGAAACGCTCATGTCCTGCCGGTCCTGCAGCATGTTGCTGAAGGCGATCTTATTGTCCCGCTTGATGCGGGCAAACTTGTCGCGGAAGGCGGCGTCGTCCGCGAAGGGCAGCAAGTCGCGCAGGCGCTCGGGCTCGCGGATCCAGCTGTCGCCGATGGCGTCGCAGATCAGCTGGGTCAGGCCCGGGTTGCAGCTCATGAGCCAGCGGCGGTGGGTGATGCCGTTGGTGATGGCGGAGAACTTCTGCGGCATCAGCTCATAATAGTCGTGGAAGGTCTTGTTTTTGAGGATCTCCCCGTGAAGCTGGCTGACGCCGTTGACGGAATAGCTCATGGCGACGCACAGGTTGGCCATGTGCACCATGTTGTAGGCGGTCACGGCCATGCCGGCGATGCGGGGATCCATCCCGTTGTTGTAGGCGTTGGCCAGGCGGGCGCAGACGCGGCGGTTGATCTCCTGCAGGATCATGTAGATGCGGGGCAGGAGCTTGCGGACCATTTCCTCCGGCCAGCGTTCCAGCGCTTCGCTCATGACGGTGTGGTTGGTATAGGCGACCGTCTTCTGCACGATGGCGGAGGCCTCGTCCCAGCCCAGGCCCTCCTGGTCCATCAGCAGGCGCATCAGCTCGGGGATCGCCAGACCGGGGTGGGTGTCGTTGATCTGGATGGTCATCTTCTCCGGGATCAGGGAGAAGTTGCAGCCGAAGCGGCGCTTGAAGTCCTTGAGGGCGTACTGCAGGGTGGCGGAGGTGAAGAAGTAGTGCTGCTTTAAGCGCAGCTCCTTGCCTTCGTAATGGTTGTCTTCCGGATAGAGCACCTTGCTGATAACAGTGGCCAGCTCTTCCTCCTGCATGGCGCGGACGTAATTGCCGGAGTTAAAGTCCTTGAGGTCCATCGTGCCGACGGACTTGGCCCGCCACATGCGCAGGGTGTTGACGGTATCGGTGTCATAGCCGACCACGGGCATGTCGTAGGGCACGGCCATGACGCGGTTGAAATCATGCTCGATGAAGGTCAGCCGGCCGTCCACCTCGGTCTCTTCCAGCCAGCCGCCGAAGTGCACCTCGCAGGTGTCCTCCATCGCGGCGACTTCCCAGACGTTGCCGTTTTCCAGCCAGTTGTCCGGCAGCTCCACCTGCTGGCCGTTCATCAGCTTCTGACGGAACAGGCCCAGCTCGTAGCGGATGGTGCAGCCCATCGCCGGAATGTTCAGGGACGCCAGGGAGTCCATGAAGCAGGCCGCCAGACGGCCCAGACCGCCGTTGCCCAGACCGGGTTCCGGCTCTTCCTTGATGATGCGGCGCCAGTCGATGCCCAGCTCCCGCAGGGCGTCGGCGTATACGCCGTAGCTGCACAGGTTCAGCGCGTTGCACTGCAGGCTCCGCCCGGTCAAAAACTCCACGGACAGGTAGTACAGGCGCTTGCCGAGGTAGTTTTTATCCTTTTCACGGTACTTGGTCCACTTCATCATGATCTGGTCCTTGATGGTGGAGGCCAGGGCGTAGTAAATCTGGTGATCCGTGGCGTCCTCCAGCGTTTTTCCGTTGTAGCGCTGAATCTTGCCGATGATGGACTGCTTGATCGATTCCTTGTCAAATTTCGTGGTGGGCATGAAATCCTCCTGTTATATGAGTATATGAGCACCATTGCCAAACGGAGCGGGATTGAAAGGAGCGTCGTCCGCCGGTCCGGCATTTTGATACGCCGGACACGTCAAATTATTATATCATAAATCACTAAAAACGCAATATTTTTTCATGATCCCGCCGGGCAGGACGTCCATTCCTTGCCCGATGGCTTTCTATCGGTTGTCATTTATCAAATCCGCCTTGACGAACGCGCGCAGAATGTTATATACTGAATCCATAGAAAATTTGTATCTTCTCAGCCCTTTAATGACAGTTTTTTCATATTTTGCACGCTACACGCTTTTGCTTCATTGACCAACGCCGGCCCGCAGGTCCTGATCCGGAGGAATGAAACAATGAGCACTTTGTCACCAGCCGCGAAAAAGAGACACTATATGCTGAAACAGGCGCGGCAGCACTGGCAGCTGTATCTGTTCCTCCTGCCGACGATCGTGTATTTCCTGGTGTTCAGGTTTTACCCAATGTACGGCCTTCAGCTGGCGTTCAAGAATTACCGCGCCGTGGACGGCATTGCCGGCAGCAAATGGGTAGGGCTGGACAACTACCGGTATTTTTTCGCCGCAGCGGATTTTAAGACGCTGATGTTCAACACATTGAGCGTCTCTTTGGGTACGCTGATTTTCAGCTTTCCCCTGCCGATTCTGCTTGCCCTGCTGCTCAATCAGCTGCCCTCGATCCGCTATAAAAAACTCGTACAGACGACGGTATACGCCCCGCATTTCATTTCCACCGTCGTGCTGGTGGGCATGATTTTTCTGTTCACTTCCCCCTCCTCCGGCCTGATCAATAAAATCATCGAGGCTTTCGGGGGGAAGGCCATTCATTTTACCGCCCTGCCCCGCTGGTTCGTCCCTCTGTACGTGATCTCCGAGGTCTGGCAAAGCACCGGCTGGGGCAGCATTCTGTATCTGGCGGCCCTGGCCGGCGTCAGTCCCGAGCTGCACGAAGCCGCCGTGGTGGACGGAGCCAACAAATTCCAGCGGGTGTGGCACGTCGACATTCCCGGCATCCTGCCGACCATCGTCATCATGCTGATCCTGAACGCCGGAAAGATCATGAACGTCGGCTTTGAAAAAGCCTACCTGATGCAGACGTCCCTGAACATCGACGCTTCCGAGATCATCGCCACCTATGTATATAAGCGCGGCGTACTGAAGGCCCAGATCAGCCTGTCCACCGCTGTCGGCCTGTTTGAATCGGTCATCAACATGATCCTGGTGCTGACCGTCAACTGGATCTCCCGGAAAGTCACCGAGAGCTCTCTGTTCTGAGGAGGCGGCCGTCATGAAAAACAACGTCATCCACCGCACCAATGCGGACAGGGCTTTCGACACCCTCGACTATATTCTGCTGACCATCGCCTTCCTGTTGGTGGCCTATCCGCTGTACTTTGTCGTGATCGCTTCTGTTTCCGACCCCATCGCCGTCTACGAAGGCCGCGTGATCCTTTACCCGATCAAGCCGACGCTGGAAGGCTACCGGCGGATTCTCAGCTATACGAGCCTGTTTACAGGCTATAAAAACACCCTGGTCTACACCCTGGTCGGCACCGCCATCAACGTGACGCTGACCATCACCGCGGGCTACGCGCTGAGCCGCAAGGAGCTCGTGGGGCGAAACGTCATGATGATGGGCGTCATGATCACCATGATCGTCTCCGGCGGCATGATTCCAAATTATCTGCTGGTCCGAAGCCTTCGGCTGTACAACACCATGTGGGCCCTGATCCTGCCGGGAGCTGTCAGCACCTGGAATTTGATCGTCACCCGCACCTTCTTCCAGCAGACCATCCCGGACGAGCTTCGGGAAGCGGCGGACCTGGACGGCTGCAGCGACACGGCCTTTTTCCTGCGGGTGGTACTGCCGCTGAGCGCGTCCATCATCGCCGTCATGGTCCTGTTCTACGCCGTCAGCCACTGGAACAGCTACTTTAACGCCCTGATCTATCTGTCGTCCACATCCAAATATCCGCTGCAGCTGGTGCTGCGAAACATCCTGATCGTCAATACTTTGGACGACATGGTCAACGACGTGGCCACCCAGGCCGCCCAGCAGCGGATGGGCGACCTGATCAAATACGGCATGATCATCATCTCCTCTCTGCCCCTGCTGGTCCTCTACCCCTTCCTTCAGAAGTATTTCGTCCAGGGCGTCATGATCGGAGCGATCAAAGGCTGAAATCAGGGAGAAGGTAGTTCGTTCGCTTCGCTCACAGGTAGGAGGTAGAAGGTAGAAAGCAGTGCTCCATGCGCCCGCTTCATTGCGAATGCGTAATTCATAATGCGTAATGCGTAATTCCCATTGCCTGCCGCGTTATTTCATCTGACCAAGTTCCACTCCTCACTCCTCACTTCTAACTCCTAACTCTCCACTCTCCACTCTCCACTCTTCACTCTCCACTCTAAACCTCCTACCTTCTCCCTCCTCCCTCCTACCTGCCCTTGGTTCCCGGCATCAAAGAGGATGCTGTCGATATTCTTTCCCCATCAACTTTTTTAAGAAGGAGGCTATCCTATGAAAAAGCTGCTGTCTCTGCTCCTGTGCACGGCCCTTCTGCTGTCGTGTGCGAGCGCCCTGGCCGCCGAATATCCGGCGGAAAAGGTTTCCTACGACGTGTGGATCCGGATGCGTCCGATGAACGGCGACGCGGAAAAGATGGACATCTTCCGCATCATGGAGGAAAAGACCAACGTTCATCTGAACTTCGAGCAGATCCCCCAGGCGGACTGGAGCGAAAAGGTCACCCTGGCTCTGAACGCCAACGTGGACCTTCCGGACGCCCTGTACTCCGGCTACTCCCTGACCTCCACCGAGCTGGTCACCTACGGCAGCCAGGGACTGCTGCTGGCGCTCAACGACTACATCGACCAGTATATGCCGAATTTCAAGGCGAAGCTGGAAGCCCATCCGGAGGTCCGTGCCGCGATCACCGCGCCGGACGGGAACATCTATTCCCTCCCCTTCTGCCGCTTTGACGGCCTGACCGGCCAGATCCCCAGCAACATGTTCATCAACAAGGTCTGGCTGGACAAGCTGGGCCTCGAGGTACCCACGACCATCGACGAGCTGGAGACCGTCCTGACCGCCTTTAAGGAGAACGACTGCAACGGCAATGGCGACCCCAACGACGAAAAGCCCATGACCTTCAAGTTTGAAGGCTCCCAGCGCGACCTGGGCGGCCTGTTCGGCATGTTCGGCTATGCGGATAATCTGTATACCGGCCAGCATCACTTCTGCGTGGACAACGGGAAGGTGATCTACACCCCGACCACCGAAGGCTACAAAAAGGCCTGCTCCTACCTGTACGAGCACTTCTTCTCCAAGGGTTTGATTGACCTGGAAGGCTTCACCATGGACAAGGCCACCTACAACGCCCAGAACCAGGGCGAAGTGGCGAACATCGGCTCCTATTTCAGCTGGAATATTTTCGACCTGGGCTCCGTCCACATGGACGAATATGTCCCGATGGCGCCTCTCAAGGGCCCGGACGGCACCACCAGCTGGGGTTACGTCTCCTCCTCCGGCATCGAGCCCGTCGGCCTGGTGCTGACCAACGCCTGCAAGGACCCGGTCAACCTGCTCAAGTGGGCTGACCTGACCTACGACGACTGGTACGGCATGCAGCTGGAATACGGCTGCATCGGCCTGAACCTGGTGGACAACGGCAACGGCACCTTCTCTTACGCCGAGACGCCGGAAGGCATGACCTATGATGAGTTCCTCTTCGGCAACACCTATCCGGACTCCTGCCTGGCCCTGTTCCGCGAGTTCTACGAAACCACGCTGCCGATGCCCGACAGCGCCAAGGCCAAGGACAAGATCAACAGCGAGATGTATCTGCCCGTCGCTACGACCATCTACTACCCGACCCTCCTGTTCAGCACCGAGGACAACGACCGTATCGCCCTGATCGGCTCCGACATCATCGCCTATAACGAGAAAATGCGCGCCAAGTGGCTGGCCTACGGCGGCGTCGACGAGGAATGGGACGAATACATCGCCAAGCTGAACAGCATGGGCCTGCAGGAATACATCGATATCTATCAGAAGACCTACGACACCGCTTATGGAAAGTAAATGATTTTGTTCACAGTTCTGTCGAAGGCTGAACAGTGAAGACATGATTACCGGACGTCCGGAAAGGCAGCCGCCTGTTCCGGGCGTCCTTTTCGTTTTGATCTGCGGTCTTTACTTTCTTTACGCTTTCGATTATACTTGGGCTCAGAAGCTTCTAAAACCATCCAGCGGAGGGGCATCATGGAGCGAATCGACCGCAAACTGAACCAGATGCTGACCACGGAGCAATTCAGCTATCAGGCCCTGCGGAGCATGTACCTGACCCTGGTGCTGGATTCGTTCTTTATCTGTTTTATTTCCGTGATCTCCACGGCGCTGGTGTCCTCCATCGGGGAAGCGGCGGTCGCCGCGGTGTCGATGGTCGGGACGGTCAACGGCATGGTGTCGCTGATTTTTACCTCCCTGGCGACGGGCGGGGCCATCGTCGTTTCCCGGGCCAAGGGCAGCGGGGACATGAACGCCGTGCGCCTCTCCATCGGCGAGGTCACCGGCCTGTGCGGCGGCATCGCCATGGTGCTCAGCGCCATGCTAATCCTTTTTTCCGCCCCGCTGGTCGGCCTGCTGTACCCGAGCGTGGAGCCATTGCTTCGGGAATACGCGGTCCGCTATATGCGCCTGATGGCCATCTCCTTTATCCCCTTCTCTGTGTTCAACGCCATTTTCTGTATCTTCCGCAGCCTCGGGGACACGCGGTCCAGTTTGCTGCTGACCATCGTGATCAACGTCGCCCACCTGCTGCTGAGCCTGCTGCTCATCAACGGCTTTCACCTGGGGGTCGACGGGTCCGGCTTCTCCTATATTATCGCGCGGACGCTGGGCATGGGCCTGGCCGTCGTCTGGCTGCTGACGCATAATGTGTACCACGTCCGCATCGGGGACATGCTCCATTTCCGCCCGGCGGTGACGAAACAGATTGCGGCCCTGGGCCTGCCGCTCGCGCTGGAGTCCATGCTGACCCAGGGCGGCATGCTGCTGGTGCAGGTGTATCTGGCCCGCCTGACCACCACGGACCTGGCCGCTCACGCCGTATCCAATTCCATCCTCAACCTGTTCGCCATCACGGGCAGCGCGCTGGTTTCCCTTTCCAGCACGGTCTGCGGCCAGTGCTTTGGGGCAAAGCGGCCGGACCTGACCTGGCATTACACCCGGAACATCATCCGCATCGGCCGGGTGATCCAGCTCTGTACGCTGCTGGTATTGTACCCGCTGATGCCGCTGCTGCTCCGCCTCTACCACGCGACGGAACAGGGCACGGCCATCGTCTATACCGCGCTGACCATCGCGGCCGCCGCCATGCCCTTTTTCTGGTGCGATTCCAACGTCCTGCCGATGACCCTGCGCATCGTCGGGGAAAGCGGATACGCCAGCGCCGTCTCCGTGATCGCCCTGGCCCTGGGCCGCTGCGCCCTGGGCTACGCGCTGACCATCCCCCTGGGCCTGGGCGTCCCCGGCCTCTGGGCCGCCCTGGCGGCGGAATGGCTCCTGCGCGCCGCCGCCTTCCGCCTCAAGGCAAGGAAGCTAACAAAACAAATAGCAGATTGAATCAGCAGATTAACCAGCCTGATTTCATATGAAAAACGACTGTACAGAAACAAAATCTGCACAGTCATTTTTTCTCAAAATAGCTTATCTATCGAAAAACCTTGGGGTGGTTTGGAGGGGCCGCAGCCCCTCCATTATAAATCCGCAGCAGCGACATGTGCGGTGCGAGGATGAATTTTTTCGGAGCAGGAATAAGCCTTGGGTGAGGAAAACAACTCAACTCCTGCGGAGAAAAAATTCTTACCTTGCGGATTTTCCGCCCGGGAGCGAAGCGAGAGGAAAATCCGTAAAGGGGGGTCCCGATGGGGGGACAAAGTCCCCCCATCGATGGCTGTGAAACAGCCTATTTCCCATCCGGGAAGCTGGTGAAAGCCCCCCGTTCGACCTCGGGCAGGCCCCGGGTTTGTTTAGCATCGGCGATGGCGCGGATCAGGAAGGTCATGTTCCGCGCCAGGTTGCGCATGGTCTGCAGGCCCTCCAGGTCCTTTTTTACATCCTCGGCGGTAAAGCCGTGCACCTGGTTCCAGTAGGTACTGGAAGCGACGGGCATCCCGCTGATGGTAAAGTACTTGTTCAGCACGTCGAAGGACGCGGTGTTGCCCCCGCGCCGGCAGGAGACCACCGCGGCCCCCACCTTCATGTGTTTGGAAAAGGGCGTGCTGTAGAACAGCCGGTCCAGAAAGGCCAGGATCGTCCCGTTCGGGGAGCCGTAGTAGACCGGGCTTCCGACCACCAGGCCGTCCGCCGCTTCCAGCTTCGGGGCCGTCTGGTTGACCAGGTCGTCGTTGATCACGCAGCGGCCCAGCTTGCTGCAGGCGTTGCAGGACACACAACCCCGGATCGCCTGGTTTCCCACCTGGATCAGCTCCGTCTCAATTCCCTCGGCGCTGAACACCCTGATCATTTCCTCCAGCGCGGCGGCCGTGCAGCCGTGCGCGTGAGGGCTTCCGTTGAGCAACAATACTTTGGCCATGGCGCAAGATCTCCTTTATACAAAATAATGAAATCAACAAAGCCCGGAAACCGGGGGAGCTCTGTCCGCGGCCGTCTTCCCGGGTTTCCATCCGACAGTCCTATTATAGAGAACGCCCGCAAAAACGTCAAGGAAAGGAAGCCGGGACGCGGACGGGGGCTTTGGCTTCCCTTTTAAGACAGATTTGATACGATTTCCGCCGGAATCGCAACATAGTTATTGCTTTTTTGGTAAAAAAAGGTTACAATGTGTTCAGATGGCCGTCCGACTTTTGGGAGCCCCAAAAAAGCCGGCCGCAATCGTGTATACCGGGCGGAATCCGCTGAGTTTTCCCGCTGTTCTTTCGATTGGAACCGCGGGCGCAACCGGGAAAGGGGAAAATCGTCATGAAAAAATGGGTACTTTTGGTGACCGCCGTCATGCTGTTCACCATGCTTCCGACCGCGTTCGCGGGCAAGAACAACACCGTCAGCCCCGAGTGGTACTATAACGACCCGGAGGGCACCGCTTATCCCCTCGGCGTCGACGACCCCGCCTACCGGTATGATCAGCCGCCGTTTACCAACGACGCCTACACCTATTATCCCTCCACCGTGGAAGAGCGGCTCGCCGCCTCCGTGGAGAGGATCGGCTACATCGGCTACCGGACGCTGCGGAAGAACATGCGCGGCACGGATGTCAAAACCCTGCAGATGATGCTGAACACCCTGGGCTATTTTGCCGGGAAGGTGGACGGCATTTTCGGAAACAAGACCAGAAACGCCGTCAAATCCTTCCAGCGCCACAACGGCCTGACGGCCGACGGCGTCTTCGGCCCCAAGACCCGGGCTAAACTAATTGCAAAATACAACAATAGATAAAAACTGGATGATACAGAAATGCCGCTGAGGATGAAGCAAATCCGCAGCGGCGTTTTTTGTTTTCCTTATTGAGGGCGTCTTCTTATGGATGCTCCCCGGCAGGAATCATTCCTGCATTTCAGGCACAGTTGGCCAGGGAGTATAGTAGGCGACGATGTCCCGGTCCGTTCTTTGGATGGTGCGGACCTTGACCTGATCGGAGCGGTCGTTGCCGTTTCCATCCACGTAGGTGATTTCATTCTCATCGCTGGACAGAACCATGCCGATATGCTTGATGTTGCCGCTATAATCGTTCCAGCGGAAGAAAATGAAATCGCCGGGAAGCGGAGCCCAGCCCGGATCCGTCCGCGTCAGGCGGATCCCATAGCGGTTCAGGTAATTGTATTCGGTACCGGAGCTGGGGATCGAGCCGAACCAGTAAACACGCACCGCGCCTGTTTTGACGCCGGGGGTAAAATAATGCGGCCGGGCATAGGTAGAGGGCTTCAGCACCGACGAGGGAATCCCGGCCTGGAAGGCGCACCAGCTGAGGAAACAGGCACACCAGGGGTTGCCGTTAATGCCCATATAGGCGCCGTACTTGGTCCAGTCGTTGGGTGTGCCGGAGGGCGTGCCCTCCAGCTCGGAGGCGTTGGAGCCTCCGGTATAGCCCACCTGGGTCAGGGCGATGGCGATCATGTCCGTCACGGGGTCGCCGGTGTTCAGATGCCGGTTGACGTACCGGCCCTTTTTCGCCAGGGCCGCCACGGCCTCGCAGCTTCCGTACTCGCTCTGAACAGACAGGCGGGAAGCGTAGTTATCCCGGTTTGTGATGGATTTGCCGGGGGTCTGCCGAACCGTCAGGGTAATCTGCGCAGGACCCTCCCCGGAAAGAGGCGCGGCCGTCAGCCAGTCGTCCGAGCCGGGAAGCGGGGTTACGGAAAGGGTCCAGGGCCCCTCCGCCTGCAGGGTCAGGCTGATCTGATCGTTTGTTTTACCGTTCTCGTCCAGCCAGAGGACGCCGTCGGTCAGGCCTTCGTGGATCAGCTCCGGGACAATCTCCAGGGCGATGCCGGCCCTCCGGCAATAATCATAGGCGTAGCTGC
Organism: Christensenella sp. UBA4379; assembly: GCA_002391225.1. GTDB lineage: Bacteria > Bacillota > Clostridia > Christensenellales > Aristaeellaceae > UBA4246. Next base: position 31,087 of record DGRV01000083.1, on the reverse strand, counting down.
CCACAGGGGCCGCGGCCCTCAGCCCCTCGCAGCCGGAAAAGGCGTCCTCCGCAATCTGCGTCAGGCTGCCCGGCAGGACGACGCGCTGAAGGCCGGAATTCATAAAAGCCCTGGGGCCGATGCTCATGAGGCCTTCCGGCAGCTCCGCTTCCCGCAGCGCCTCATTCCCGTAAAAGGCCTCCTCCTCAATTTCATGGAGCCCAGCCGGAAACACCAAGCCCTCTGCCCCGACAAGGCCTAAGCAAAGGCAGAGCGACAGCAGAACGCTCATTGCCAGTACACGCTGAAACCAAGACATGGATACGCCTCCCAATCGCCCGGTCCACGCCGGGCGCAGGGCCGCAGCGGCTCTGCTTTATTCTTCCCTGCTTACGTCTTCAAAATAGGCAAACAGTTCTTCCTTCGTCTGGAACACGGCCAGGTACATCTGGTCGCTCATCGCCCCGGAAAGGGCCTCGGGGACCCGCGCCACCATCCGAAGCTGGGAAGCGTATTTTTGGCACAGGGCATCGTGCGTAAGGGCAAAGCGCTTGCTGTCGCGCCTGCCGGCATAGGCGCAGTAATAATGCTCCCCAGCGGGCTTGGTGGAACGGTCGAAGGCGATCATATCCGCCCAGATCTTGTACACGTCGGTCGAATTGGCGAAGTTCATCATGTCCGGGGAATAGCCGCCACTGGGGCGCATGTTGACCTCCAGGGCCACCACCTGGCCCGCTTTGCCGATGTGCTGGTCGCACGTCAGGCGGAAGAACTCAAAATGCACGAACCGGCTGCGCACCCCAAAGCTTTTGGCGACCGCCCGGCCGGCGGCGCGGACCTCGTCCGGCAGGTCCTTGACGATATAAAACAGGGTGTTGTCCTGGCGGTTGACGATCTCCATGATCGAAGCGGGCGTCACGTTGCCGGTTTCAAACAGCGGCTCTCCCCGGCTGTCCAGGATGGCGTCATAGCTGATGGTCTGCCCGGTGATAAATTCCTCCATGATGTAGGAGACGTCCGGCCGCTTGGTGGCCAGGAAGGACCTGAGGCCGTCTTCGTCACTCAGCTTATGCGTGTCGGAAGCGCCGACGCCGTCGTCCGGCTTGACGATCACCGGCCACCCGACTTCCCGGATAAAGGCCATGCAGCCGTCATAGTCGTCCACGATGTGCCAGCGGGCCACGGGAATCCCGGCCTTCTGGTAATATTCCTTCATCCCGCTCTTAAAGCGGATGCGGTGCAGGTCGCCCGTCTGCCAGCCGGAGGAAATGTTGAAATCCGTCCGCAGCATGGCGTCGTGGGTGAGCCAGTACTCGTTGTTGCTCTCCAGCCAGTCGATCCGCCCGTAGCGGTGGATGAAATAGGCGACCGCCCGGTACACCTCGTCATAGTTTTCCAGGGAGCCGACCTTGTAATACTCCGTCAGGCTCTCCCGCAGCTCCGGCTCCAGGCCTTCATAGGGACAGTCGCCGATGCCCAGCACCCGCAGGCCGTTTCGGGCCAGCTCCCGGCAGAACATCCGGTAGTTGGCGGGAAAATTCGGCGACATAAAAACAAAGTTCTTCATGGCGTGTCCTTCCTTTTTCGACGTGGTCGCTTGGGTGATATATCAGCGTGAATAGGAAAATGGAAATCTGCTGCTCCCGGCCGGCTTTACAGGTTCGCACGGACAACGGGGTCCATTGCTCGCGCAATCCCGAAATACTGTTTCAACAAAATTCAAAATCAGCAATAAAAACGGGTTTCTTTAAAAAAGCGCTGCCATTTATCAAGAACTTCATCGCTTCTTGCTTCGATAATATCCATGATATTGGCTAAAACACGTTCCGGTATACGGGATCGGTTATGACAGAGCAGGCACTTCCCGCGTCGGGTGATCCATATCTTGGTCGCGTTTTCGCTGGGGCTTCCCATGGATACATGGACATGTACCGGCTCCAGAGGATCGTTTTCATTTGCCCAGAAATAGACCCAGTACGAACCGACCTTAAAAATTTGCGGCATTGTCAAAGCCTCCTTCAGCTGCAAACCGCAGGATCAGGTGGGCAGTACTTTCAATCACATCCCGGTATCGTTCCATCTCCTGATCGCTGAAGCCATAGACATCTTCCCACTGATAGTCCGGCAGCATGCAGGTGGCATGATGAAAGCAGTCCTTTTCATCCGGCTTTTCAATATATACTTTTACCCTGCCATCTTCCAGTGTTTCCGAGTGAACAATCTCTGTTCCGTCATCCAAGGTCATAAACGGGTACATCATAAGCTTAGCCTCCAGTTTTCTATTTTTCACATGGATCAGCTATTTCCAGATTCTTCATTTTATTGCAGAAAATCTTCCCGATCGGCCGCTTCGGCCGCGAGGCTCCTCCCGAAACCCCGCTGTTCAAGGACGCTCCAGAGATGAGGCGCGCGCAATCGCACATACCTTTTTGATCGTCCGGATCGTGTACAAAATTCCGAATATGAGCATCGCCAGCATCAGGACGGCGCTGAAGACCTGGGCGATGACCGCTTCCTTTTCCATGAGCCACGAGATCAGATCCAGTCCGCTGTCCCAGCACCCGTGGAAGAGGAACGGCAGAGCGGTTGCCATCAGCATTTCCCGGCGCATTTTCGGCCGGTCGTTCTGGGCCTTCGCCTGTTCATATTCAAACCAGTGACCGCCTTGGTTGAACTGCCATGTGATGTGCATCGGGATCGCCAGGCCGACGATGACCGCCGCAGGATTGCCCGATACGGCTTTTTCAACCACGCTGTAGACAAGGCCGATCAGCCCTGCGATCATGATATAATCGATCTTTCGCCATAGCTTCAGGGAGCGCTTCGCCAGCAGGAAGCCGGTGAACTTGAAAAACTCCTCCAGCAGCGCCGCGCGGAGAAAATCAGACAGGATCTCCCGTGTGAAGCCGGACAGTCCCACGCGGTCTGCCATCATGTCCCACACAATTTCGGTGATGATGATCAAAAGACACGTATAACAGAAGCCGTAGACAAAGGCTGTCCTCCAATAGTCTTTCCTTGTCAGTACGCGGTTTTCACCCTGCGCGCGAATCCCCGGCAAATACCAGCACAGCGAAATACCGACGGCCAGAATCGCGGCAGCCAGACCGAGCATCCAAATCACCTCTTTTCCAATATACCCATCACGGTTCCATATCGATTATTTCCCCCAGTATTTCCCGTCCAACGTCCGGTACTGCACCGCTTCCAGGATATGCTGTGGGGCGATGTCCTTCTCCCCGGCCAGGTCCGCGATGGTCCGGGCCACCTTGATGACCCGGGTATAGGCCCGCATGGAAAGGTGGAGCCTGTCCACCGCTTTGAGGAGCACGGCGCTGCACGCCTCGCTCAAAGGGAACAGTTCGTGCACGGCGCTGCCGGTGGCCTGGGCGTTGCAGGTGATGGCCGTCCCGGCAAAGCGGGCCGTCTGCCGCTGACGGGCGGCCTGCACCCGGGCGCGGACGGAAGCGCTGCACTCGCTCTCCCCCGCTTTGCTGATTTCATCCACGGGGACGGCGTCCGTCTCCACCTGCAGGTCGATGCGGTCCAGCAGGGGGCCGGAGATGCGCTCCAGATACCTCCTGATTTCGTGCTCGTTGCACCGGCACGGCCGGACCCGGCTGCCGTAATATCCGCAGGGACAGGGGTTCATCGAGGCCACCAGCATACAGTTGGCCTGGTAGCGGGAACGGGTGCGGACCCGGGTGACGGTGACGAAGCCGTCCTCCAGCGGCTGGCGCAGGGCTTCCAGCACGGAGCGCTGATATTCGGGCAGCTCGTCCAGAAACAGGACCCCGTTGTGGGCCAGGGAGATTTCCCCCGGCCGGGCGTCGGGCCCGCCGCCGATCAGGCTGGGCATGGAGGCGGAATGGTGCGGGGTACGGAAGGGCCGCTGGGTGACCAAGCCCTGTCCCGGCGGCAGCAGGCCCGCCACCGAATGGATGCGGGTCACGTCGAAGGCTTCCTGCGCCGTCATTTCCGGCAGGATGCCGGGGAGGCAGCGGGCCAGCATCGTCTTGCCGCTGCCGGGCACGCCGACCATCAGCAGGTTGTGGCCGCCGGCGGCGGCGATTTCCAGGGCCCTCCGCGCCCCGGCCTGGCCCTTGACGTCCTTGAGGTCATATTCCGCCCCCGGCGCGCTCTTCCGGATCTCTTCAAAGCTCAGCTGGACCTGGCAGGGGATCGGCCTGCTTCCGCTCAAATGTGCGGCGGCCTCCGACAGGGAATGGACGGGGAAGACCCGGGCTCCCTCCACGGCGGCGACCTCCCGGGCATTGCCGGCGGGCAGCAGGACGCCCTTCAGGCCCTGCTCCCGGGCTGAGAGCACCATCGGCAGCGCGCCGCGGACCGCCCCGCAGCGGCCGTCCAACGCCAGCTCCCCGAAAACCAGCAGGCCCTCCAGGGCCTTTTCGGGGATCTGCCCGGTGGCCGCCAGGATGGACAGGGCGATCGGCAGATCGAAGGCCGCCCCCTCCTTGCGCAGGTCCGCCGGGGCGAGGTTGACGGTGATCCGGCCGGCCGGCACGAAAAACCCGCTGTTACGCAGGGCCGGCAGAACCCGGTCCCGGCTCTCCCGGATGGCCGTATCCGGCAGCCCGACCACAGACAGCATCGGCTTGTCGCTGCCGGTAATGTCCGTCTCCACCTGCACCGGTATCCCATCCACCCCGCACAGCGCACAGCTCAGCACCGTTGAAAGCATGATTTCTTCCTCCTTCGGCTCACGCAAGCGTGAGCCTGTTGGCGGGGGAATCCTTCCCCCGCCAATGCCACCCCTTGGGCGGATTTGCCTGTCGCATCTTCCTCCAGGGCCTACCGGCCCGTTCTCGCTGAAAACAGGTCACCGGCCTGTTTTCCGGGCGCTGCGAACCCCAGGCGGCAAATCCGTAAGGAATGAATTTTTGCTCCCGGATGGCAAGCTAACCTCCGCAAAAATTCTCCTCGGCCCGGCAAAGCCGGTCCTGCGGATTTCCCTGAAGGGGGCTCTGCCCCCTTCATAACCCCCTTGTCCATTGCCGCTACTACTGCATCGTTTGCTCTGTTACCTCTTCTCTAACAAAAAATATTTTAACACAAATACAAAAAGAATAAAACCATTCACCTTCCATCAATCGCCACATACTCGAGGGGGTGATCAGGGGGATGCTTCCCCCTGATTGAAATCCGCAGCAGCGGCTTCGCCGGTGCGAGGAGTATTTTTGCGCAGCAGAATGATAGTCAGGAAGAGAAGACGTCCCCCACTTCTGCGGAGCAAAAATACATTCCTTGCGGATTTGCCGCCCGGGAGCGAAGCGAGAGGCAAATCCGTCGGGGGGTTCCGTAGGGGGGTCGCAAGACCCCCATGCGATGCGCTAGTCGTATATATTCCCTTCCAGCGCATTTCTGGCTGCCAGGATGTATTTGGCCGTGTCCAGCGGGTCGACTCCCCGGCGGGGGGCCGTTCTGCCCAGCTCCGTCGGGCACTCCTCATAGCCCTTGAGCCGGGCGCTCATGCTGCCCCGGCCGCTGGTGGCGGCGGCGAAGGTGACAGAATAATCCAGGCTGGAAGCCGCGGGAATTTCGGCGGTCATGGATGTCACCCCGTCTTCGGAGGAGGAGGCCGTCACGCTTCCCCGCATCAGGCTGACGTCGCTGATGATCCGCCCGACGTACTCGTCCGGCAGGACGAAGCGGATCTCCAGGATCGGCTCCAGCAGCACGCTGCCGCCGCGCCTCAGGCCATCCTGGATTCCCATGGGCGTCGCGACGATAAAATCCAGCGGGTGGGTATGGATCAGGTGGTGGTTCCCGCCCACCAGGGTGATCTGCACGTCCGTCACCTGCCAGCCCAGCCTCCCCTGGCTTAATGCCTGCGGGAGGGCCTGCTCCACCTGATGCTGGTATCTGGGCAGGATGTCCCGGCCCGGCACGACGGACGAAAAGGTCACCCCGCTTCCCCTGGGTCCGGGCGCGATGTCGAATTCAAGCACCGCCCAGCAGGGCTTGGGCATGGTGTAGGCGATGAACCCATGCGCGCGCTCGCGGATCGTCTCCCGGTAGAGGACGGTCGGCTCCCCAAAGCGGACGGAGAGGGAAAAGCGCGACAAAAGAAGCTCCTCCACGATTTCCAGCTGAACCTTCCCCATGACCTGGAGTTGGAGCTCCCCGGTGGCGCTGTAGTAGCGGGACCGAAGCAGCGGATCCTCGGCGGACAGGACGGCGCAGGCCTCCCGGAGGGCGTTCATCTGCTCCGGCTTCTCCGGAATGACCTGGACGGTGATCAGGGGCTCCCGGAACAGGCCGGGCTGCACCTTCCTGGGCAAGCGGTCCTCCCGGCCGAAGACATAGCCGATTTCCGCCTCCCCCAGGCCGTACAGAATCCCGATGCCGCCAGCGGTAAGATTCCCGATGTCCTGGCCCGCTTCGCTGCGGATCTGGGTGATCTTCCGCTGCACGACGATCTCCTGCCCGGTGATTTTGTCCGTGCCGGTTTTAAGGTCGATGGGCATGCGGTTTTCAAGCCTCCCGCCGTACAGCCGGACCCACAGTCCCCGGCCCATGGCCGGGTCCGTGACGGCGGCGAAGGCCACCCCGCACAGCTCTTCGCAGGACGTATCCGGCCCCGGCAGAAGGGCGACGGCCGCGTCCAGCAGGGCGTCGATCCCTTCGCCCCGCAGGGCCGAGCCGCACAGCGCCGGGAAGGCCTCCCCCCGGGCGGTCAGGGCCGCCAGCAGGTTCCTGACCTCCGCTTCCTTCGGCTCTGCCCCGTTCAGATAGGCTTCCATCAGGGCGTCGTCGGACGAGCAGACAGCATCCAGCATCCGCTCCCGGTCCCACAGCGGGACCGCCCGGGGCGTCAGGCGCTTCCCGATCTGCCTCAGCACCTTTTCCGCGTCCGCCCCCGGCCGGTCCATCTTGTTCAGGAAGAAGAGGAGTGGCAGGCCCTGGGCGGACAGGGCGGCAAACAGCGTCTCCGTCTGCGGCTGGACCCCCTGGGCGGCGTCCACCACCAGGACGGCCGCGTCGATGGCCCAGAAGGAGCGCTCGATCTCCGAGGAAAAATCAGTGTGGCCCGGCGTGTCGATCAGGCGCACCAGGGTTCCCTGCCAGTCAAAGGACACGCAGGTCGCCCGGACGGAGATTCCTCTGCGCTTTTCCACGTCCATCGAATCGGTAAACGCGGTGCCGCGGTCCACGCTTCCCGCCTGGCGAAGACGGCCCGCCCGCAGGAGGATCTGCTCCGACAGTGTCGTCTTGCCCGCGTCCACGTGGGCGAAAATCCCAATGTTCCGAACCGCCATGGCCCTGCTCCTTCCCATGATCCCGCTTCCTTTATATTACAGGCAGACAGTATACCATATTCTTCTGCGTAAAAAAAGACCCTGAGCGCGGCCCGATCTTCCATAAAAATTGTTTTCATAACCTATTGACAATCCCCCTTCTCTATGATACACTTTCCACAGTTGTTAGCACTCGTTCAAACTGAGTGCTAACAACAGAGAACGGCCCCGGCGGAAAGGAAGGGTACCCATGCTGGATGAGCGCAAGCGCCAGATCCTGGATTTCATCATTCAGGATTATGTGGATACCGCCGTTCCCGTCGGCAGCCGCACGATCACCCGTAAGTACAACGTCGGCGTTTCCCCCGCCACCATCCGCAACGAGATGAGCGACCTGGAAGCCCTGGGCTATCTGGAGCAGCCGCACGTTTCGGCGGGCCGGGTGCCCAGCGTCAAGGCTTACCGCCTGTACGTGGACGACCTGATCGCGGGCGGGGCCGAATCCTTCCCCCGGGACGAAGAGGCGCGGGACTGCTTTTCCCGTTTCCTGGTCCAGCAAGAGGACGCGGCCCAGAGCGCCGCGCAGGCCCTGTGTGAGCGGACGCGCATGACCAGCCTGGTCATGATGCCCAGCCAGCCGGGGATGCGGATCGCCACCCTGCAGCTGGTGCCGATGCCCCGCGGGGCCGCCCTGCTGGTGATGGTCACCGACAGCGGCATGGTGCGGGACACCGTCCTGCACGTCAGCTCCCGGCTGGACCCGGACGCCCTGTACGCCATCAGCCGGTCGATGACGGAAGCCTTTTCCGGCCAGTCCGTACAGACCGTGCAGCGCATGCTGGCAGCCTACGCCAGCCAGGGCGGAGCGGAACAGCGGGTGCTGGACGGCGTCCGAACCCTGGCGGACCAGATGGCCCGTCAGGCCTCGGAGGACACCGTCTTTGTGGACGGGGCGCACAACATCCTGAACTTCCCCGAGTACGCGGACGTTCAGAAGGCGCGGGCCTTCCTCTCCGTCATGGAGAGCCGCAAAAGGCTCCTGGACCTCATCCGGGAGGATTCATCGTTTATCACCGTCCGCATCGGGGACGAGCTGTCCCTGCCGGAAATCAGCGACTGCAGCCTGATCACCGTCCGCTTCGGCGTGGGCGATTATCACGGCTTGCTGGGCGTCATCGGCCCGGCCCGGATGCCCTACCGGCAGACGATCCGCACGCTGACCACCATCAGCCGGTCCATGACAGAGCTGTTTTCGGCTCAGCAAGCATAGCAGAAGGAGGAGCGCCACAGCGCGGGAATGATATGGAGGACGAAATGAAACGCAAATTCCGCAAGGATAAGGAAAAGGAACAGGAGCCTCAGGCCGAAGCTCCGCAGGAGCAGCCCGAAGGGGAAGCGCCCCAGGAACCCACGGCCGAGGAACAGCCAGCCCAGGAAGCGCAGGAGACCGATGGCATTACCGACCTGAAGCCTCTCCTGGAAGCCTCCCGCCAGAAGGCGGAGGAATACCTGAACCTGGCCCAGCGCGTGCAGGCGGACTTTGACAATTTCCGCCGCCGCAACCAGTCCGTCCGCGCCGACGCCTTTGAAGACGGCGCCCGGGAGCTGGTCAAAACCCTGCTGCCGGTGGTGGACAACCTGGAAAGGGCCCTGGCCGCCGAGAGCACGGACGACAACCTCAAGGCCGGCGTCGCGATGGTGCACAAGCAGCTGATGGACGTGCTGCAAAAGCGCGGCGTGGAAGTGATCGACCGTCCGGGCGAGGTCTTTGACCCGAACCTCGAAACCGCCGTCCTGCAGGGCACGGAGGACGACGGCGAAAAAGGCACCGTCTGCCAGGTGCTGCAGAAGGGCTACCGCATGGGCGGCGTCATTCTGAGAAGCGCGATGGTCAAGGTCGTGCCGGAATAATGCGTAATGCATAATGCGTAATGCGTAATGAATCGTCTTTGAACCGGCGCTTGCGCCGCATCCTGATTACGCATTAAGAATTACGAATTAAGAATTAGCCTGAACGCGGTTTTCCGCTTCACATATCATCACAAAAACAACCATTTTACACGGATAAAAAACAGGAGGAATCATCATGAGCAAGATTATCGGTATTGACCTTGGTACCACCAACAGCTGCGTCGCCGTTATGGAAGGCGGCGAACCCGTCGTTATCCCCAATGCGGAAGGCAGCCGCACTACTCCCTCCGTCGTCGGCTTCAACAAGGACGGCGAGCGTCTGGTCGGCCGCGTGGCCAAAAACCAGGCGATCCAGTATCCGGACCGCACGGTCGCTTCCATCAAGCGCAAGATGGGCACCAACGAGAAAGTGACCATCGACGGCAAACAGTACACCCCGCAGGAAATCAGCGCCATGATCCTGCAGAAGCTGAAGGCGGACGCCGAGAGCTATCTGGGCGAGACCGTTTCCCAGGCCGTCATCACCGTGCCCGCTTACTTCTCCGACTCCCAGCGTCAGGCCACCAAGGACGCCGGCCGCATTGCAGGCCTGGAGGTCATGCGTATCATCAACGAGCCCACGGCCGCTTCCCTGGCCTACGGCCTGGACAAGGAAAACAGCCACAAGATCCTGGTGTACGACCTGGGCGGCGGCACCTTCGACGTCTCCATCCTGGAGATCGGCGACGGCGTGTTTGAAGTGCTGGCCACCAACGGCGACACCCACCTGGGCGGCGACGACTTCGACGAGCGCATCATCCGCTACGTGGCGGAAGCCTTCAAGAAGGAAAACAACATCGACCTGACCAAGGACCCCATGGCCTATCAGCGCCTGAAGGACGCCGCGGAAAAGGCCAAGATCGAGCTGTCCGGCGCCATGAGCAGCAACATCAACCTGCCCTTCATCACCGCCGACGCCACCGGCCC
>DGRV01000083.1:20694-20922 GCA_002391225.1 Christensenella sp. UBA4379 | reverse complement strand
ACGCCACCGGCCCCAAGCACCTGGATATCACCCTGACCCGCGCGAAGTTCGACGAACTGACCGCCGACCTGGTGGAAAAGACCATCGCCCCGATGCGCAACGCCCTGCGTGACGCGGGTCTTACCGCTGAGCAGATCGACAAGGTCATCCTGGTGGGCGGCTCCACCCGTATCCCCGCCGTGCAGACCGCTGTCCGCAACGTTACCGGCAAGGAACCCTTCAAGGGCA
>DGRV01000083.1:6341-20628 GCA_002391225.1 Christensenella sp. UBA4379 | reverse complement strand
GCATCAACCCCGACGAGTGCGTCGCCATCGGCGCGGCCATCCAGGCCGGCGTGCTGGGCGGCGAGGTCAAGGACGTGCTGCTGCTGGACGTCACCCCCCTGTCCCTGGGCATTGAGACCGAAGGCCACATCTTTACCCGCCTGATCGAGCGCAACACCACCATCCCGACCCAGAAGTCCCAGGTCTTCTCCACTGCCGCCGACGGCCAGACAAGCGTGGAAATCCACGTCCTGCAGGGCGAGCGTCCGATGGCCTACGACAACAAGACCCTGGGCAAGTTCCAGCTGACCGGCATCCCCGCCGCGCCCCGCGGCGTGCCGCAGATCGAGGTTACCTTCAACATCGATAGGAACGGCATCGTGAACGTCTCCGCCAAGGACCTGGGCACCGGCAACGAGCAGAAGGTCACTATCACCGCCTCCAGCAACATGACCGAGGAAGAGATCAAGCAGCGCGTCAAGGAAGCCGAGGAGTACGCCGAGGCCGACAAGCAGCACAAGGAAGAGGTCGAAACCCTCAACCGCGCCGACAGCCTGATCTACGAGATGGAAAAGCAGCTGCGTGAAAACGGCGACAAGCTGTCCGCCGAGGACAAGCAGACCGTCGAAAACGAGATCGCTTCCTTCAAGAAGATCCGCGAAGGCAACAACGCCTCCGAGATCAAGAACGCCATGGATAGCCTGACCCAGAAGGTCTACGCCATCTTCGGCAAGCTCTATCAGCAGCAGCCCGGCGCCGGCCAGACGCCTCCGGAAGGCGGCTATCAGCAGCCCGACAACGGCGGCTTCAACCCCGGCCAGAACGATGACGGTTCCTACAACGCGGACGGCACTGTCGAATAATCGCAAGGGGGTCTTGCGACCCCCCTGCGAAACCCCCCGGCAGATTTGCCTCTCGTTCCTTCCTCCAGGGCCTACCGGCCCGCTGTTCGGTAAGATTGTGCCACTGGCACAATCTTCGGGCCCTCACAGCCCCGGGCGGCAAATCTGTAAGGGAGAAATCGCTGACGCGATTTCATCCTCGCGACGCGCATGTCGTCGCTGCGGATCATTGTCGGAGGTTTCCCCTCCGACACCTCCCTCTGAAAACATCAACAAAACCCGCCCGGCCCGGCCGCCCCTTCGGGGTGCCTGTCGGCATCCGCCGGATCAACCGGCGGACTCACCAGTGCCGGGCGGGTTTTGTTTCAGACGGACTTCTCTTCACAAATTGTTTTTTATTTTTACAGGACGCTTCGGCATCCAGAGGTGATTTCATTGGCAACCACGACGAAAAGAGATTATTACGAGGTGCTGGGCGTCCCGAAGAACGCCACCGAGGAAGACATTAAAAAGGCCTACCGGAAGCTGGCCAAGGAATGTCACCCGGACCTGCATCCCAACGACAAAAACGCCGAGGCCCGCTTCAAGGAGCTGAACGAGGCCAACGAGGTCCTGTCCGACCCGGAAAAGCGGGCGCGCTACGACCAGTTCGGCATGGACGGCCCGCAGAACCCCTTCGGGGGCGCCGGCGGCGGCTTCGATTTTTCCGGCTTCGGCGACCTGGGCGGCATGGGGAGCATTTTCGACCAGCTCTTCGGCGGCATGGGCGGCATGAACAGCCAGCACCGCAACGCGCCCCAGGCAGGGCAGGACCTGCAGTACGAACTCAAGCTCTCCTTTGAGGAAGCGGCCATGGGCTGCGAAAAGTCCTTTGAGTTCTACCGCGAGGAGACCTGCACCACCTGCGGCGGCTCCGGCGCCAAGCCCGGCACCAAGCCCCAGACCTGCCCGACCTGCAAGGGCACCGGCCAGATCAGGACCCAGGGCGGCTTCATGCTCGTGACCCGGCCCTGCTCCACGTGCCGCGGCACCGGCAAAATCGTCACCGACAAGTGCACCTCCTGCGGCGGCTCGGGCATCAAGCGCGTCAAGCGCACGGCCCACGTCAAGGTGCCCGCCGGCATCGCCCACGGCCAGAGCATCGTCCTGCACGGCCAGGGCGGCCCCGGCATGAACGGCGGCCCCGCCGGTGACCTGTACGTGACCATCTCCGTCCGTCCCCACAAGCTCTTCCAGCGGGACGGCACGACCCTGCTGCTGGACATGCCGATTTCCTTCACCCAGGCCACCCTGGGCGCGGACATCGACGTCCCCACCCTCACGGGCAAGATCAAGTATCACATCCCCGAGGGCACCCAGTCCGGCACCGAGTTCCGCATCAAAGGCCAGGGCCTCCCCCGCGTCGGCAGCGCCTACAAGGGCGACCTGCTGATCCGGGTCAAGGTCGAGGTCCCCAAGCGCCTGACCGAAAAGCAAAAAGACCTCCTCCGCCAGTTCGACGCCGAATCCACCGGCAAGGAATACGAGGGAGCCAAAAGCTTTCTGGACAAGGTGAAGAGCTTGTTTAACTGAACATAGGATGCGCCCCCTCGTCACATCGGCGAGAGGGCGTATTTTTTATTCCTTTTTCAGCAGCATCCGATCATTGTCCAGTTCCTTTTTCCTGCTCGTCGAATACATCCGCATCAGATCGTCCACCGTCGTTTTTTCCCTTTCTTCCCCGCTCATGTCGAAGAGGATTTCGCCTTCGTCCATCATGACGGTGCGGGTTCCGGTGGAGAGGGCCTGGGAGATGTTGTGGGTGATCATCATCGTGGTCAGGCGGTAGGCTTCCACCGTCTTTTTCGTGATGTCCATCACCTGTTCCGCGGTGGCCGGGTCCAGGGCGGCGGTGTGCTCGTCCAGAAGGAGGAGCTTTGGGGGGACGATGGTACACATCAGCAGGGTGACCGCCTGGCGCTGGCCGCCGGACAGGAGGCCGACCTTCGTCTTCATCCGGTCCTCCAGGCCCATGCGGAACTCTGAAAGCCGGTCCCGGAACAGGGCGATTTCCTTTTTGGCCGGGGCAAAGGAGAGGGCCCGGGCGGTGGAGCGGGAATGGGCCAGGGACAGGTTTTCCTCGATGGTCATGTGGGGGGCCGTGCCCTTCATCGGGTCCTGGAAGACCCGGCCGATGGTCCGGGCCCGGACGTGCTCGGGCAGGTAGGTAATGTCCTGCCCGTCCAGGAAGATGCGGCCCCGGTTCAACAGGAAGGTGCCGCAGACGGCGTTAAAGAGGGTGGATTTGCCCGCCCCGTTGGAGCCGATCACGGTGACGAATTCCCCCGGCTCCAGGTGGAGATTCAGGTTGTTGAGCGCCGTGTGCTCGATGGGCGTGCCCTTTTCAAACACCTTGACGGCGTTGCGGATGTCAAGCATCGTCCGTCCCTCCTTTCCGGAGCCTGGCCGTACCCAGGTGTTCGCGGAAGGCCGGCAGAGCCAGGGCCAGGGCGACGATCACCGCGGAGACCAGCCGCAGCATATGGGCGGGGAGAGGGCTGTAGCGGGTTGCCAGGGCGATGATATAGCGGTAGATCAGGGAGCCGACGACGGCGGAGATGAAGCCGACCGTCACGCTCCTTCTTCCAAACACCGCTTCCCCGATGATCACGGAGGCCAGCCCCACCACCAGGATGCCGGTGCTGGACGAGATGTCCGCATAGCCCTGATACTGGGCGATCAGGGCGCCGGACAGGGCGATCAGCCCGTTGGACACGCAGAAGGCGATGATCTTGCAGGCGCCGGTATGGATCGACGAGGCGCGGACCATGTCCTCGTTGTCGCCCACGGCGCGGATGCACATGCCAATGTGGGTCCTGAAAAACAGGATGATCAGGCCCAGGCAGAGCAGGGCAAAGAAGATCGGCAGGACGGTTTTCGCGTCGTTCTTGCTCAGGAAAGGGATGAGCTTGAACACCGTGTTCGCCCGCACCAGCGTCAGGTTGGGCGAGCCGCCCAGCACCGACAGGTTGACCGAATACAGCCCGCTCATCGTGATGATGCCGGAGAGGATCGGATGGATTTTCCAGCGGGTCTGCAGGAAGCCGGTCACCGCCCCCGCCGCGGCCCCGGCCGCCATCGCGGCCGGAAGGGCGAGCACAGGGTGGCCCAGAGAGGTCACCGCGGCGGACACCGAGAGGCCGAAGGCAAAGCTTCCCTCCGTGGTCAGGTCCGGCACCGCGAGGATGCGGAAGCTGATGTAAATGCCCAGCGCCATCACGCCGTACAAAAGCCCCAACTGAATCGAGTCAATCAATAGTTTCATCGGCTGCTCCAAAGATCGGGTGGGTGAAAGAGAAACTGTTTTCTTTATACGTTACATGCTATACTGAACTGGTTGGTAAATCCTGGGAGGGGGACGTGTCCCCCTCCCAGATGTGTTTACTCAAGATACTGTACTTCCCCCATCGCCAGCACTTCCTCCGGCAGGGTGATGCCGAGGGCTTCCATGGTCGTCTTATTCACGGAAACGATGTTGGCGGGCACAACCTCGGCGGGGATCTCCGCGACCGGCGTGCCGGAGAGGACTTTGGCGGCGATGGCGGCCGTCTGCCTGCCGATGCCGACGTCGCTCATGGCCAGGGTGGCCAGGCAGCCGGACTTTACGGTGGTCGCCGAGCAGCAGTAGGTCGGGATGCCTTCCTCGGTGCACAGCTCCGCCAGGATATCGACCGCGGCCTGGACCACGGAATCGTTGGCGACGAACACACAGTCGACGCCCTTGTCGATCAGTACCTGAGCGGCGGTCTGGACCTCGGAGGAATTGGAGACGGTTACTTCCTCAAAGGCGACGCCGGTTTCGGTCAGATAGGCCTTGGCGCTGGCCATGGCGTTGACGGCGTTGACCTCGCTGGTGCAGTAGATCAGGCCGACCTTTGAGACGTTCGGGGTGATCTTGAAGCCGAGGCTCAGGATATCGCCCGAGGGGATCGCGTTGGAGGTGCCGGTGGAGTTCATGTCCGGCGTATCCAGGGCGCTCATGACACCGGCGGCCACCGGGGCGGCCACGGAGCAGAAGACGTTCGGCGTCTGGGATTCCAGGGCCACAAAGGCCTGGGTGGCGGGTGTCGCGATGGTGATCACCAGGTCGTAGGTGCCGTCGTCCATGCCCTGGCAGATGGTGTTCAGGTTGGTGGCGTCGCCCTGGGCGTTCTGATAATCGATGGTCAGGTTTTCATTTTCCTTGTAGCCCAGCTCGGCCAAACCCTCGACAATGCCCTGCTTCATGTCCATGAAGGCCCCGTTTTCAATCAGCATCACCAGGCCGACCTTGTAGGTTTTCGCGCTTTCGGCAAAGCCGGTCAGGCAGGAGAGAACCAGCGTCAGGAACAGAACCGCAGCGATCAGCTTTTTCATGGGGATACCTCCTGTGTTTTATCATTTTTTATGTTTCGTTTCTATCTGTTTCAACCGCCTGTCCGGACAGGCGGAGGAAAACCGTTTGGACCAGCGTTACTCGCAGTCGAAGGAGGCAATGGCCTCTACAAAGGGGTTATACCTTTGTCCGATCCCAACGTGGAGGGGATGGGACAGATACTTCTGGAGGGACGCCTGGTCCTTCAGGCTCATCTCGATCATAACGTTCATGTTCTGCGGACGGTCCACGACGTTCCGCCGGACGGTTACGGCCAGAATCTCTTCCGGCAAAGCCTTCCGCAGCGCATCAAAGGTTTCCCTGTAATCCCGCTCGGCTTCTTCATCAAACACGCCGGGCTGTAAACGCATCAGGACGAAATGTTTCATAGATGTCTCCTCCAAATAAAAACAGCCCTGTCCCTTCAAAGGACAGGGCTGGAATGATCAGCCTTGCGGTGCCACCTTTGTTGATATCCCGGCCTTAGCCGAAATATCCTCTCGTCAGGGATGCCATCACATCCCCCGCCCTTAACGCGGGCATACGGTCCGGATACTCGGGCTTTCGCCCTTTCCCCTTTCCCTTTGTGGTCCATTTGCCGGGCCGCTTTCTGCCGGGTTTCCAGCACCCCCGGCTCTCTGTGAGCGCGCTCCGCGGTTTGATCTCCACTTCAGCGGTTTGATCTGAAACTGGCTTTATTCTAAACGACATCCCGCCCCTCGTCAAGGGGGCGGGATGTTTTTTGGGTGTATTTTGTCCCGTATGGATCAATACGCCTTCGCGAAATACATGACCTTGGCGGCCTTTTTGCCGCAGCAGACACAGGTTTCGCCCACGGGGGTCTGGTCGAAGGGCATGTTGCGGGAGGTGGCGCTGAAGCGCTCCTTGATCTGGTCCTCGCAGGCCCGATCTCCGCACCACATGGCCTTGGCGTAGCCGCCGTTCACCTGTTCGCCCAGCTCGTCCATATTGGTGACGACCTTGGTGTGGGCCTGGCGGAAATCATCGGCGATTTTGAACATGTTGGCGGTGATGTCGTCCATCATCTTGACCAGAGCTTCGCCCAGGCCCTCCAGGGGCAGAGAGGTCTTTTCAAACGTATCGCGCCGCACGATCATGGCCGCGCCCTTTTCGATATCCCGGGGACCGATTTCCACGCGGACGGGCACGCCCTTGAGCTCCCACTCGTTGAACTTAAAGCCGGGAGAGACGTTGTCGCGGTCGTCCAGCTTGACGCGCAGGCCGGCGGCCTTGAGGGAAGCGGCCACTTCCTCGCACTTTTCCAGGACGCCGCCCTTATGGGCCGCCACGGGCACCAGCACCACCTGGTAGGGGGCCACGGCGGGCGGGAGCTTGAGGCCGCGCTCGTCGCCGTGGGTCATGATGATGGCGCCGATCAGGCGGGTGGAGACGCCCCAGCTGGTCTCATGGCAGTATTCGAGCTTGCCTTCCTTGCTCAGATACTGGACGTTGTAGGGCACGGAGAAGTTGGTGCCGAAGTTGTGGGAGGTGCCGGCCTGCAGGGCCTTGCCGTCCTGCATCATGGCCTCAATGGAGTAGGTGGCCCGGGCGCCGGCGAACTTTTCCTTTTCGGACTTCTGGCCGCAGAACACGGGCATGGCCAGCTCCTGCTCGGCAAAATCGCGGTAGACATAGAGCATCTGCATGGTTTCCTGCTCCGCTTCTTCCGCCGTGGCGTGGACGGTATGGCCCTCCTGCCACCAGAACTCCGCCGTGCGCAGGAAGGGACGGGTGGTCTTTTCCCAGCGCATCACCGAGCACCACTGGTTGTATTTGAGGGGCAGGTCCCGCCAGGACTCGACCCACTTGGAGAACATCGTGCAGAAGATGGTTTCGCTGGTGGGACGCACTGCCAGGCGCTCCTGCAGCTTTTCGGTGCCGCCCTGGGTGACCCAGGCCACTTCGGGAGCAAAGCCCTCCACGTGCTCCGCCTCTTTGAGCAGCAGGCTTTCCGGGATCAGCATGGGCATGGCCACGTTTTCATGGCCGGTTTCCTTGAAGCGCCGGTCCAGGCCGTCATGAATCAGTTCCCAG
This sequence comes from Christensenella sp. UBA4379, assembly GCA_002391225.1. Lineage (GTDB taxonomy): Bacteria > Bacillota > Clostridia > Christensenellales > Aristaeellaceae > UBA4246. The sequence goes on along the minus strand of DGRV01000083.1, from coordinate 13,359 downwards.
ATGCGGTTGCCATAGGGCTTCATGGCCATGCAGCCGCGGACGGGGGTATAGTCCATCAGATCCGCCATGGTGACCACGTCGGTGTACCACTGGGAAAAATCCTTGTCCCGGGGGGTGATATGGGTGACGAACTCCTGCTTTTTGTCTGCCATCTTTCTTGCTCCTTTAAAAAATAAAATAGCCCCCGCCATTCATGCAGGGACGAAGCGCGCTTCGCGGTACCACCTTGCTTGACGGCCGAAGCCGCCCACTTTAACGCCCGATAACGGGGGCCGCCGGCAGCCGGAGGGCTGCAGAACGACAGGGAATGGGTGCGGAAGCAAGTTTACGCGCTTTCAGCCTGGGCGCGTTTCTCTGTGCCGGGCAGCCGCCGCGGGTCCCCTGGGGTTTCAAAAACCGATTGCATTATACAAAATCCGCGCTGGTTTTGCAAGGGGAAAATTCTCTTTGCAGCAGGGGGCTTACGGGTCCTGATCTTCATTTGCGCCGCCGCTCAGCTCCGCCTCGATTTCCTCAATCGTCGGAAGGCTTCCCTTAAAGTTTTCCGGGACCAGGCGCGTCAGCTCATAGCTCGATACGCCCAGGGGCTGACTGCTGGACTCCAGGGCGTACTGGGCTTGCACCTTATCCATCTCCTTACAGACCAGGAGGCCCAGGGTCGGCTGGTCCTGCGCCGTTTTCATCTGGTGATTGACCGCCACGACGTAGGTGCCCAGCTGCCCCATATGCCCGGGCTCGAATTTCGTTGCCTTGACCTCCACCACCACATAGCAGTGCAGGCGGACATGATAGAACAGCAGGTCAATGAACCCTTCCGTTTCCCCGATCTCCACCCGGACTTCCCGGCCGATAAAGGCAAACCCCGTTCCCAGCTCCAGAAGGAATTTTTCCGCGTTGTCCAGCAGGGCGTCTTTGAGCTCCTTTTCGTCATATCGGTCCCGGATGGTCAGAAAATCAAAGCTGTACGGGTCCTTTGTAATCGCCTGAGCCAGATCGCTCTGCACCGCCGGAAGCGTGAGGGTAAAATTCGTAACCGCCTTTCCCTGCCGCTCGTACAGGTCCGTATCCAGCTGGTTCAGCAGCACCGCCCGGGACCAGTTGTTTTCGATGGTCTTTCGGACATAGAAGAGGGCTTTTTGCGGGTTGTCCCTGCAGGCGTTCATCAACACCACATGATGTCCCCAGGGAATTAAAAATATGCTTTCAAGACCCATTCCGTCAACAAGCTGTTGACGATTTTGAAAACTTCTCCATTCGTCAACAGTTTGTGGACGATTTCCGGCTTCCGGATATAATTCATAAAAATACCGCATATATTTCAGATTGGTCACAGAAAAAGAATGAACTTCCGGAAACAGTTCTTTCAAATCTGTACTGACAGACTGATAAAAACCGCTGCCATATCTGGCACTTTCGCTCATGGCCGCAATGTCCTTGCCCAAAGACCAGTAAAAGCGCAGCATTTCCGCGTTGACATGGACCGCCGCCTTGATCTGGCTTTGGCGGAACCTTTTGCTGACCTCCTGCAACCAGGAACGGTATTGATCGTCCGATTTGATCAGGGCGCTGCTCATGCTCTTCCCTCCCTCAATCATCTGAAATCAGTATATCCGTTTTCCTCATGGATTTCAAGACCTTGCTTGAGAGGAAAGGTAACAGCAATCATTCTTCCTGGACCTACAGACAAAAAAATTTTTTTCAAATCCTTTTTGCCCTTTTCTGACAGAAGACCAGGACATCCCCGCGGCATACAAGCCTGGAAACAAAAACTCCCACGGGGATGAGCCCCGTAAGAGTTTGCTTTCTTATGCTTCTTTCCTTCGCATAAGCATCATCTGCCAGGCAATGGTAAGCAAAGCGTAAATGGCAAGTGCTACCAAAAGTATGCTCAGGAGATCCCTCTCCATAAAAAAGCTTGTGGTCTTCATTCCTTTCAAAAGAAGATGCGACAGGATATAAGAAATTGGTGCAAAGAACAATTGGCGCAGAATCCAACTATATGTCCAATTCCTCAGGATTCCCCAAATCAGTCCGCATATTCCGGCTGCTACAAGTGCAATCATAAGATAATAGGCCAGTGCAAGACGCGGAAGGATTTCCACGCCACCTTTCATGGGCGTTCCCCACAGTAATGTTTGTGGTTGCTCAAGCCCATAGATTAAGCGATCAGGTACGGGGAAGATGGTTGATTCATAATATGACTGAGCAAGATGATCGGAATGCTGGTTTGTGCTTAGAGCCTGAATAAACAAAGTATGTGTGCCGTCATCATCCACCACAATGTGTTCTTCAAATCCATTAACGATGCTATTCACGTTCAGAACAAGACCCTCGTCTGTAAGTTTAGCAGGATCAGGCGCTGTTGTTGGCGAAGGGGTAACGGATTTACCGGTTTCAGGATTTCGCTCATCAACGACTGCATCTTCCGGTTGATATGTTTTTACTCCGACAACCTCAATTAACCCGTTCTGCCAAGGGATCAGCTGAATGGCCGTTGTTCGGAAGAAATAGGTATATACCCCAACGAAGACGATCAGCGCGGCCAGGGCGGCGGCATACTGGCGTTTTTTCCGAATCTGTTTCTTCAAGTTTTGAAGTGGTCTGACCGTATCAACAGGTTTCTCCGGCGGAGCGTTCATGGCAGAGAGTTTTTCCCTGCAATCAGCGCACTCGTTCAGATGCTCCTCGATAAGAGCTTTCGTCTCCTGCTCAACCATGTTTTCTGCATACAGCGGCAGCAAATCACGTGTAACAGCGCAAGGCAGTTTCATGGTCATTCCTCCATTTTCTTCTTGATCTTCGCGCGGGCCCTGTGATAGACGACACAGGCCCAATTTTCCGATTTACCAAAGAGCTCTCCTATATCCCGAAAGCTTAACTGCCCCAAGGTTCGGAGTGTGAAAACTTCCCGATACGGCTCCTCCAGGTGATGGAGATACCGGTGGATGCGCATGCTTTCGTCCTGACGCACGATCGCTTCTTCCGGTCCGGCGGACGGATCCGGAATCGGCAGGGCGTCGTCCATCGGCAGCTCTTCTTTCTTTCGCTGCTTTGAAAGCCACAGATTCTTGGCAATGGCGCAGAGCCAGCTTTTGAGACTGCTTTTCCCCTGAAATTGGTCCAGCTTTCTCAAGGCCTTAAAAAAGGTCTCCTGGGCAAGCTCCTCAGCAATCTGATGATTTCCGGAGAGTGAGAGCGCATAACGGTATACCGAGTCGAAGTAGTTTTGATAGATCTGATCAAAATCATCGGGATGCATCGGGCTCTCAACCTCCTTTCTCTTTATTAGACGCAGATCTTGAAGAAATCTTACAGATATCTCAAAATATTCAGAATCGGCCCTTAAAACGTCGCCCCTTTGTTATACACGATTTCCGGCTGATCATCCATACCCAATTTATCATCACAAAAACACAAGCGCCCGTCTCTTGAGCCCGCACTGGCACGGGATCAAGAGACGGGCGCTTGTGTTATCCAGAGGCGTTTCTTCCAAAAAACGGCCTCTCCCTGACAATAAACTTTGTTTTTTCTCCGGGAGAGGCTGTTATATCTTTATTTCAGATGATGCGCTTCCACCGACAGGGTGACCGGGGCGTCGGCGGCGAAGGTGATTCCGTCTGCGGACAGGGGGGTGGGAATCAGGGAGGTAACGGCCCTTTCGCCGCCGTTGATGAACAGCTCGACGCTTTCCTTGTCCAACAGCAGCCGCAGGGTCAGCGCCCCATTCCGGACCTCCGCCCGGACGTGGCGGGTGTGGACGATGTCCCGGTGGGAGCCGCCGCGGCTGCGGTCGAACACCAGCTCGCCCCGGGCCAGGTCGCAGCGGATCTGGACGTAATGCTCATCATCCCGGGCGACGCGGAGGGTAAAGCGGCGGCAGGCGGAGCCTTCCGTATGCAGGGTGACCGTCATATCCAAAAGCCTTCCCTGGACGCCCGGGAGGGAAGCTTCCTCCCGCACCGTCACGCGCTCGTGGGTCACGGTGTCCTGCCACAGGCCCTCGATTTCCCGGGCCGGGCGCTGCATGAGGCGTCCGTTTTCCACCCACAGCTCCCGGGGCACGGACATCTGCGCGTACCAGGGATGGCGGCGCGGAGCTTCCTTGCAGGTCTCCCAGTTGTCCATCCAGCCGATCATGATCCGCCGGCCATCCGGGGCCAGGAGGGTCTGGGGGGCGTAGAAATTGAGACCGTGGTCGACCGGCTGGACCGCCCGGCGTTCAAAGCGGCAGTCCTTTTCGTCCCAGTCTCCCAGGAGGCAGACGGTGCCGAAGCCCGCGTGGAACTCCTCCCTGGCGTGCATTTCCTGCGGGCTGACCAGCAGGATCTGTTTGCCGTCCAGCGGGAAAAAGTCCGGACATTCCCACATCCGGCCGTACTCGCAGGAGCTCGCGTCGATCTCGCCCACGAAGCGCCAGTCCAGCCCGTCCGGGCTTTCCAGCAGTACGACCGTGCCCTGCCGGGCCTCGTGGCGGTTGCCGGCCACCATGCGGTACATGCCGTCCCGGTCCCGCCAGACCTTGGGGTCTCTGAAATCAAACTCGCTGTAACCCTCGGGCAGATGGGCGTGACGAACGACGGGGTTCAGCAGGGACTTTTCAAAGTCCGTCCCATCCCCCACTGCGACGCACTGGGCCTGGGTTTCCCGGCGGAAGGTACCCGCGGGCTGGACGCCGGTGTAGACCAGCATCAGCTGACCGTCCGGCATTTCCACGGCGCTGCCAGAAAAGCAGCCGCCGGCGTCCGCCGCCGTGTCCGGCGCCAGGGCGCAGGGCATGTACGTCCAGTGCACCAGGTCATCGCTCACGGCGTGGCCCCAGTGCATCGGCCCCCACTGCCGGGAAAAGGGATGATACTGATAAAACAGATGATACTGTCCTTTATAATAACAGAAGCCATTGGGGTCGTTCATCCAGCCCACCAGCGGGGTCAGATGGAAGAGCGGCCGCTCGCCGGCCGGCAGTTTCATCGCCTGCTCCCGCTCGAATGCCCGGACTCTTTCCAGGGGCGTCGGGTTTTTGCTCATGGGAACCTCCTGCTTGGGGGAACTTCAAGAATACCGGGAGCCGGTGAACCGGCTCCCGGCAGACAATTATATCAGAAATGTCATCAGGCAACAATGGAAGATATGCAAGCTTTTTCGCCAAGGGGGGACTTTCGTCCTCCCTTGCGTAAGGTTTTTTACTTAGCAGCGACGTAACGGTCGTACACGGTCTGGTAGATGTCCAGCAGGGTGCTCATGCCGCAGCGCTCGAGGTAAGCCTTGTAGGAATCCCATTCGGCGTCGGTGGGGCCGCCGTTCTTGATCCAGAGGGCTTCCTGCTCGGAGACGGCGCGCTCAAAGTCGGCGCGGTAGAAGTCGATGTCGTCCAGCTCGGCTTCGGTGAACACGCAGTCCTGCGGATAGAAGGAGAAGTCCTTGACGAAGGTGAACCAGTAGTCATAGGTGTCGGCCAGACGCTGCTGGGCGCGGGGTTCCATTTCCCAGACGTCGTTGTAATACTGGGAGAGGATCAGCTTGGGACCGGCCACTTCCATCTGGCCCTTGAGTTCGCCGGAGGATTTGTTGAACTTTTCGCGGGCTTGTTCGTCGGTGATGGAGTTCCACTGGCCCTTGTCGTTCTTTTCGGTGAAGAAGACGCCGATGGGGCCGTACTGCAGCTGCATCACGTTCTCGCCGATGTACCACAGGTCATAGAAGGAAAGGAGCTTGGCGGGGTCCTTGCACTCGCGGGTGACGGAGAGCTGGCCGGCGTTGATCGCGCCGCCGGTGCGCAGGGTCACGTTGCTGGTGCCGTCGGGGCCGGTCAGGATGGGCAGGTACACATAGTCCGCGGCGTGCGGTCCCATGATCTCGTTGATTTCCCACCAGGTGGAGACGCCCACGCGGCCGCCGCTGCACTTGGCGATCAGCTGGTTGGTGTCCTGGGAGAACATTTCAAGGTCCATCAGGCCTTCGGCGTACCAATCGTGGAAGTAGGTGACAGCGGCGCGGTAGCCGTCGTCGTCGGACACGAAGTTGACCTTGCCGTCCTTGTCGACCACCAGGTCCATGCAGACGTCGTTGATCCAGTTGGTGAAGCCGAAGCCGGCATAGAACACATTCTGGCCCCAGCACCACTCGTCAAAGCCGGTGCTCATGGGGATGGTGGAACCGGCGGCGTTGCCGTAGATCTTGGCGGACATGTCGTTTTCCTTGAAGGCCACCAGGGCGTCGTGGAGCTCGTCCAGAGTGGTGGGGACAGCCAGTCCCAGGTCGTCCAGCCAGACCTTGTTGATCATGGAGAACTGGGGAATGGAGAAGATGGAGTAATCCTTTTCACGGCCGATGCCGGCGGTGCCCATCTGCTCGCCGGAGGGCAGGCCGTAGATCTTGCCGTCGCTCATGGTGATGGCGGCGCGGATTTCCGGATGCGCTTCCAGGATGGCGGAGAGGTGGGGCATCACTTCGGGGGTGATGTAGGGGGTCAGGTCGATGAAGGTGCCGGCGGCGCCGTAGCGCATGAGGTCAAAGTTGCTGAAGCCGACCGCCTGGAAGGCGTCGATGGGCGTCTTGCTGGCGGCGTTGCCACTGATGCGGGTGCCGACCACTTCGCCAAGGCTGTCAGACCAGGTGTCCCAGGTGATCTTGACGCCGGCCTGCTCCTGCATGGCGTTGAGTACTACGTTGCCGTCATAGCCGCCGGACAGGGCGGAGATGCCGCTCAGGACGTTGAAGGCCACCGGTTCGTCCGCCGATGCGACGGCCGCGACGGAAACCAGCATGATCAGCGCCAGGAACAAAGATACGAGCTTCTTCATGGGGAACCTCCTTATGGTAGTTGAAAATTGTTTGAAGCATCCTTCGATGCTGGGAAACGGATTCGAGGTAGGAGGGAGAAGGTAGGAGGTAGGAGGTGAATGGTCGTCACTATAAACCTCAGCGAACGCAGTGAGCGTTACCTCCTACCTTAGCGAGCGCGAGCGAGCGCTCCCTCCTACCTTAGCGAGCGTGAGCGAGCGCTCCCTTCTACCTTAGC
>DGRV01000083.1:0-6240 GCA_002391225.1 Christensenella sp. UBA4379 | reverse complement strand
GCGCTCCCTTCTACCTTAGCGAGCGCGAGCGAGCGCCCCCTCCTACCTGGCTTTAGCCCTTGACCGCTCCGGCCATGAGGCCTTTTTCAAAGTACTTCTGGACGAAGGGGTAGGCAATCAGCATGGGGGCGGCGGCGACGATGATGGAGGCGAACTTGATCATTTCCGTCATCTTGTTGAGCTCGGCGTAGCCGCCGGAAATCATGCTGGCCTGGGAAGCGGAAGCGGAGGACTTGATCAGGATGTTGCGCAGCACCAGGGGCAGGGGGGCCTGCTCGTTGGTCATGTAGATCAGGGCGGTGAACCAGTCGTTCCAGTAGGCCACCATGGAGAAGATCACCATAACGGAGAGGATCGGCAGGCTCAGCGGGATGATCATGGAGAAGAAGATGCGGAAGTGGCCCGCGCCGTCGATGCTCGCGGCTTCCTTGAGGGACATGGGGATGCTGTTTTCAAAGTAGTTGCGGGCGATGATCGCGTTGCTGACCGCCACGCCGCCCGGCAGGAACATGGCCCAGATGGTCTGCATGATGCCGGTCTTCTGCACGATCAGGTAGGTGGGGATCAGGCCGCCGCCAAAGTACATGGTGATGATGAAGAAGATGCTGATGAGCTTCTTGCCCGGCAGGGTGGAAACGGACAGCGGATAGGCCACCAGGTAGATCAGCGCCACGGAGTAGATGGTGCCGACCACCGTGTACAGGATGCTGTTGCCGTAGCCGCGGACGATGTTGGGCTCGGCGAACACCGCCTTATAGCCGTCCAGGGTCGCCTGGCTGGGCAGGAAGAAGGTCTTGCCCGCGTACACGTCGTAGGGGTCCGAGAACGAGGCCACCAGCACGTAGTACAGCGGATACGCCACGATCAGAAGGATCAGGAGGGAGAAAACGATCAGGATGATGTCGCTGGTGCGGTCGCTCAGGCCGCCGAGCTCACCCTGCTTTCTTCTGGAAAGAACTGACATAGTGTTTTCCTCCCTTCCGTTACACGAAGTTGACGTCGCCGAATTTCTTGGCGATGCGGTTGACGATCACCAGCAGCACGATGTTGATGGCGGTGTTGAACAGGCCGACGGCGGTACCCAGCTCATATCGGGCGCTGACGATGCCCTGCTCGTACACGTAAATGGCGATGATGTCGCTGGTGGCCCGGTTCAGGTCCGTCTGCAGGAGGTAGGCCTTTTCAAAGCCGACGTTCATGATGCCGGAGGCGCTCATGATCAGCTGCAGGATGATCATCGGCAGCAGGCAGGGAATGTCGATGCGCAGGATGCGCTGGAAGACGGAGGCCCCGTCCACCTTGGCCGCCTCGTACAGGGAGGTGTCGATGCTCGACAGCGTGGCCAGGTAGATGATGGTGCCCCAGCCGGCTTCCTGCCAGATGCCGCTGGCCACGTAGATGGTGCGGAAGGCGCTGGACTCGGTGAGAAAGTCGATCTTCGTGCCGGCGATCAGGTTGATCAGGCCGCCCGAGGGGGACAGGAAGATGCGCAGCATACCGCAGATGACCATGGTGGAAATAAAGTGCGGGGCGTAAATGACCGTCTGCACGGTGCGCTTGAGCTTCTGGAACCGCAGCTGGTTGAGGACCAGGCTCAGGATGATCGGCACCGGGAAGCCCCACAGAAGGGAATACAGGCTCAGCTTCACGGTGTTCCACAGCATCCGGTCGAAGTTGGGCGCCCGGAAGAAGCGCTCGAACCACTTCCAGCCCACCCACGGGCTGCCGGTGATGCCCAGGCCCGGATTGTAGTTGCGGAAGGCGATCTGGATGCCGTACATGGGGCCGTACTTGTACACGACGGTGATGACCACCGGGATCAGCAGCAGCACGTAAAGCTGCCAGTGATCTGCGATGCGTTGGCCCAGCCCTTTCTGCTTGACACGCCGGGGAGCAACGGACGAAGTCATATGCATTCCTCCTGTTCGATAGAATCCGTTTCATGAAACGTTTCATGATTTCGTGCATAAAATATCACAGGCCGGGCCGCTTGTCAACAGAAATTTTGGCTTTTCTGAACAAATTTTTCCCAGATTCTCCGTAAACGTTTGCGCAAAAGAATATTTCTATATGCAGAAGAAAAACAAGCCGCGCTTCTTGACGTTTGTTCGTGAAAATGTTATCATCATTTCATGAAATTTAATGAAGCGAGGAATGTATCTTTGGCAAGAGTAAGAAACGCCCCGACCATGGCGGACGTCGCCCGGGAAGCCGGGGTCGCCCTGGGCACCGTCTCCCGGGTGGTCAACGGCCAGCCGGTCGGCGCAGAATTCAAAGCCCGGGTCGACGCGGCCATTCAGAAGCTGGGCTACCGCTACAACAGCAGCGGCCGGGTGCTGCGCACGGACCGCACCAACACCGTCGCCCTGATCATCCCCAACACCATCAACCCCTACTTCGCCCTGCTGGTGCACCACGTCAACATGGCGCTGGAAAAGCGGGATTACAAGATGCTGCTCTGCTTTACCGAATACGACCGCAGCCGGGAGGCGGAGTTTATCCGCATGGCGGAGCAGAACCGCGTGGACGGCGTCATCGCCCTGACCTACAACCCGGACCTGGTCATCCCGGAGGACATCCCCTTTGTGACCATCGACCGTTTCTTTTCCGTCTCGGTGCCCTGCGTGGCGGCGGACAACTTTGGCGGCGGGGCCCTTGCCGCCAGGAAACTGAAAGAACTGGGCTGCCGCAGCGCCGCCTTCCTGCGCATCGGCTCCACGCTGACCAACGAGCCCAGCAAGCGCAAGGACGGCTTTGTCAGCGCCTGCGTGGAAACGGGCCTTCCGTTTGAGGTGATGGCCCTCGAAGACGGCCAGCCGCTCAGCGAGTTTGAGCGCTTCCTGACCGCCCATTATCACGATGGGCGTCTGGACTTTGACGGCCTTTTCATCGGCACGGACTCCCTGGCCTGGCAGGTCATCCGGATGCTCCGGAAGCTGAACCTCCGCGTCCCCGAGGACGTGCAGGTGATCGGCTTTGACGGCATCCGCATGTTCGGCGATCAGGAGCTCACCGTGTCCACCATCGTCCAGCCCGTGCAGGAAATCGCCGAAACCTGCGTCCATACCGTGCTGAGCAAGCACCTGTCCAACGTACCATCCCTGATCTGCCTGCCGGTTCACTACGAATACGGCGGGACGACCCGCGAAGAAAAAGGAGAGATCCGCCATGTTTGACGTCATTGCCCTGGGCGAGCTGCTGATCGACTTCGCCCCCAAATCCGTAAACGAGGCAGGCTATCCCGTCCTGTCCGCCAACCCCGGCGGAGCGCCGGGCAACTTCCTGGCGGCGCTGACAAAATACGGCTGCCGCACCGCCATGATCGGCAAGGTCGGAGACGACGCCTTCGGCCGCCTGCTCACCCAGACCCTGGCGGACGCCGGGATCGAAACCCGGGGCATTGTTTCCGACCCCGCGGTGTTCACCACCCTTGCCTTCGTTTCCCTGGACGAAAACGGCAACCGGGATTTCAGCTTCGCCCGAAAGCCCGGGGCCGACACCTGTTTAAGGCCCGAGGAAATCGACGAGGGCCTGCTGGAAGACGCGAGGGTCTTCCATTTCGGTACCCTGTCCCTGACGGACGAGCCCGCCGCCTCCGCCACCCGGCAGGCTGTTTCCCTGGCCAAACGCCTCGGCCTGCTGGTGAGCCTGGACCCGAACCTGCGCAAACCCCTCTGGAAGCGGGAGGAGGACGCCCGGGCGGCCATGGAGTGGAGCCTGCGCCAGGCGGACATCGTCAAGATCAGCGACGAAGAGATCGAATGGCTCTGGGGCCTCTCCCCCGAGGAAGGGGCGCAGAAGCTGATCCGTGAATACGGGGTGTCCCTGGTCTACGCCACCCTCGGCCCCAAGGGCTGCCACGCCGTTACCAAGTCCGCCGCCGTCACCGTGCCGAGCCCCGCCGGCATCCATGTGGTCGATACCACCGGCGCGGGGGACATTTTCGGCGGCAGCGCCATGAGCCGCTTCCTGAAGCTGAACAAAGCCCCCGCCGAGCTGACGGAGGAAGAGCTGCGTGAAATCGTCCGGTTTGCCTGCACCGCCGCCAGCCTCTCCACCCAAAAACACGGCGGCATCACCTCGGTGCCGGAAGAAGCGGACGTGTGGGAGCGGGCAAACGCATGACACGCCGCATTCTGATTACGGCCTTTGAGCCCTTCGGCGGGGAAGCTGTCAATACGTCGGCGGAGGTCCTCCGCCTGCTGCCGGAAAAGCTCTCTGACTGGGCCGTGCAAAAGGCCCTGCTGCCGGTGGTCTTTGGCCGGGCGGCGGAAGAGGCGCTGAAAACCCCGGCGGATCTGATCGTCCTGCTCGGCGAGGCGGGCGGCCGCCGGACGGTGACCCCCGAGCTGCGCGCCCGGAACTTCCGCGACGCCCGGATCCCGGACAACGCGGGACACCAGCCCCGGCAGGAAAAGATCCTGGAAATGGGCCCGGAAACCTACGAGACCCCCGTGCCCGTGGAAGCCCTCTGCTGCCAGATGCAACAGGAGGGCTTCGACATCGAACCCTCCCAGGACGCAGGCGCCTACGTCTGCAACGATACCTTCTACCTGACCGGCCTCCAAAGCCCCGCCCCGGTTTCCTTCATTCACGTCCCCGCCCAGCCGGACCAGGCGGCAGCCTACGCCAGAACGGTCGCCCGGGTGATTGAGCTGGCCATCGAGGCGGTCTTTCATGTTTCTGTGTGAGACGGCGCAAATCAGGATGAACATAAAAGGCTGGCCGCGGATTTTGACGCGGCCAGCCCTCTTTTGTTTTCATTGCTACAGGGACTCCGATTCCAGAAAAGCTCTCAGGTTGATATGCCGGACAGTGCTGGTGGAATAGTCGATTTCATCATTGGTAATCAGAATCTTCTGTCTGGCGTTGTCCAGCCCGTTGAAGGCTTCAAATTCCCGCTGATAGGCTTTTTCATTGACCACACTGTGCGCCACCTGGATCAGGTATTCTTTACCGGCCTTGGATGCGATAAAGTCAATCTCCCTGCCCGCGTTATCGTAGAGCATGACGCTGTACCCGCGATAGATCAGTTCCAGATACACGATGTTTTCCAGGTTGTGGTCGATGTCAAAGCGATTGTCCGGGCAGCGGATGGAATTCAGCGCCACATCCCCGTCATAGCATTTTCTGTAAAACTGCAGCTCCTGTTTCGTTTTGGTGGAGTGCTGTTTCATCAGTTCCACAGCGTAGGCTTTTTCCAGGTATTCCACATATTTGATGATCGTATGCAGCGAGCATTTTTCCTTCTGGCTCACCGCCTTGTAAATAGAATGATAGGACAGGATTCTGCCGTTGGAACGCAGGACAAAATCCGCAACGGCGCGGAACAGAGTCTCCTTTCTGATCTTGAATCGGCGGATAATATCCTTGTAGATAATCGTTTCATCAATATCTTCCAGGTAGCGGGTCAACGCCTCCCCGTCATATTCAAGCCTCTTTGGAAAGCCGCCCCAAATCAAATAATCGGTTACGGAAAGCTTCCGGCCCAGTTCGGCGGCATATTCCTGAAGTTCCTTCCACACGAAGGGACGCACCTGAAAGGAGACATACCGCCCGCTCAGCGCTTCGGTAAATTCGGAAGACAGCAATTTGGAATTGGAACCCGTAATGAAAATGGAGCAGTTTTCCAGCCTCAGCGTCTGGCAGACATCCTGCCAGTTTTCTACTTCCTGAATCTCGTCCAGAAAGACATAGCATTTTCCATCCTTGCGGTGTTCGTCCACATACCGGATCACATGATCTGCGCTCGGCAGCATGGTGCGGACCCTCGTGCTCTCAAACTCCAGAAAAATCACATTGTCCGTTTTCCCGGAGAGGCTTTCGGCAAGCTGTTTCAGAATCGTGGACTTACCGCAGCGCCGGATGCCGGTGATCACTTTGATCAGATCGTCCTCCAGAAACGGAGCAATCTGGGCCAAATAATGCTCTCTTCGTATCATGTCGATCCCTCCATGTGCATTATACTGCAAACTTTTTCCTTTTTCAATCATTTTGTGCATTATAGTGCAAACTTTTCTAATTTTTAGAATTTTTGTGCACTATAGTGCAAACTTTTTCTGATTTCAGCAAAAGTTTGCAGTAGGCTGTCCCGGGAAGAACGCAAAAAGGCCGTGAGCCGCGGAGATTGTCCGTGCTCACGGCCTTTTTTAGATGAAAGATGGATTACCTTTTGACGTTGAACGCCTTCATGCCGGGATAGACGGCGCTGGCGCCCAGTTCTTCCTCGATGCGGAGGAG
>DGRV01000008.1 GCA_002391225.1 Christensenella sp. UBA4379 | reverse complement strand
TTTGAAATGACCGCCAAGTACGGCACGCCCTATTTCTCCAACTACATCAATTCCGATATGGAGCCCTCCGACGTCCGCTCCATGTGCTGCAGGCTCCGTCTGGACCTGCGCGAGCTGCGCAAAAAGACCGGCGGCTTCTTCGGCTCCGGCGAATCCACCGGCTCGGTGGGCGTCGTCACCGTGAACCTGCCCCGCATCGCTTATCTGGCCAGCGATAAAGCGGACTTTTATAAGCGCCTGGACCGCCTGATGGACCTGGCGGCCCGCTCCCTCAAGGTCAAGCGCACCGTCATCACCAAGCTGATGAACGCCGGGCTCTACCCTTACACCAAGCGCTACCTGGGCACGTTTGAGAACCACTTCTCCACCATCGGTCTGGTGGGCATGAACGAGGCCTGCCTGAACGCCAAGTGGCTGCGCAGCGACCTGACGCACAAGGAGTGTCAGCAGTTCGCCAAGGACGTGCTGAACCACATGCGCACCCGCCTGAGCGACTATCAGGAGATGTACGGGGACCTGTACAACCTGGAGGCCACCCCGGCCGAATCGACGGCCTTCCGCTTCGCCAAGCACGACAAGGCCCTGTATCCGGACATCATCACCGCCAACGAAAACGGCACCCCTTACTACACCAACTCCAGCCACCTGCCCGTGGGCTATACGGAGGATATTTTCTCCGCCCTGGACGTGCAGGACGAGCTGCAGACCCTCTATACCTCCGGCACCGTGTTCCACGCCTTCCTGGGCGAGAAGCTGCCGGACTGGAAGGCCGCCGCGGCCCTGGTGCGCAAGATCGCGGAAAACTACCGCCTGCCCTACTACACGATGAGCCCCACCTACTCCGTCTGCGCCGAGCACGGGTATCTGGCCGGCGAGCAGTTCAACTGCCCGCACTGTGGCAAGCGGACCGAGGTGTACAGCCGCATCACCGGTTATTACCGCCCTGTCCAGAACTGGAACGACGGCAAGTCCCAGGAGTTCCGGGACCGTCTGGTGTACGACGTGGCCCACAGCCATCTGCGCCACAACGGCGTGCGCGCTGAGGAAGAAACGGTGGAAAAGGCCCTGTGCGGCGGCACCGGCGAGCTGCTCCTCTTCGCCACGAAGACCTGCCCCAACTGCCGTCAGGCGGAAAAGCTGCTCAAGGACGCCGGCATCACCTACCGCAAGGTCCTGGCGGACGAGAACCAGGAAATGGCCGTCCGCTACGGCATCCGTCAGGCGCCCACCCTGGTGGTGGATACGGAAGATCAGCCGGCCCACATCGTCGGCGTCGGGCCGATTCGCAAATATATTCAAGATCAAACGGTAAGACAATAACGGTCATTAGGCAGCAGGCATTAGGCAGTAGGCATTAGGCATTAGGGAATAGGAAGATTGCTGTCAGCCTATAGCCGAATGGCACTGTGAACAGAATATGAGAATGAAATAGCCGGAGGCGTCGTCTCCGGCTGTTTTTGAAGGGAAGGAAAACGGATGGCAACGAATACGGATGTGCTGATCATCGGCGCGGGGCCGGCGGGGATGACGGCCGGGCTGTACGCGGCCCGGGCCGGGGCGAAGGTGATCGTTCTGGAAAAGGAAACGCCCGGCGGGCAGATCGTGTTCAGCCCGAAGGTGGACAATTATCCGGCCCTGCCGCACGTCAGCGGGTCGGACTTTGCCGAAAACCTGCAAAACCAGCTGGAGGAGAGCGGGGCGGAGCTCCGCTATGAGGAAGCCCAGAAGATCGAGCGGCGGGAAAAAAGCTGGAAGGTCTGGACGGACGCGGAGGAATACGAAGCGTCCAGCGTGATCATCGCCGCGGGCACCATGCACCGCCGGCTGGGCCTGGCCGAAGAAGAGGAGCTGACCGGGGCCGGCGTTTCCTACTGCGCCGTCTGCGACGGGCCCTTCTACCACGGGCAGGACGTGGCCGTGGTCGGCGGCGGGGACACCGCCCTGCAGGACGCCCTCTTCCTTTCCGGCATCTGCCGTACAGTGACGCTGATCCACCGGCGGGAGGAATTCCGGGGCGAAAAGGTCCTGCAGGACCAGGTCCGGGAGAAAAAGAATATTATTCTTAAAATGAACTGCGTGCCGGAGGCGTTTTTATCCGAGGACGGAACGCTGACCGGCCTTACGATCCGCCGGAAGACGGACGGGGCGCAGGAGAATCTCACCGTCAGCGCGGTCTTTGTCGCCGTGGGGAGCGACCCGCAGACGGAGGCCTTTTCCGCCCTGCTGGGGGCGGACGGGGCCGCCTATCTGCCCGCCGGGGAAGACGGGGCCACCCACCTGCCCGGCCTCTTCGTGGCCGGGGACTGCCGGGTCAAGGGCCTGCGCCAGCTGGCCACGGCCATCGGGGACGGGGCCTGCGCCGGGATGGCGGCAGCGCGCTATGCGGAGGGCCAAAAATGATTCAGAAAATCGCGGTATTCTGCGGGTCCAGCGCCGGGAATCGGCCGGAGTATGCCGAGGCCGCCCGGCGGCTGGGGGAATGTCTGGGGCGGTCCGGGCGGACGCTGGTGTTCGGCGGCTGCCTGGACGGGCTGATGCGGGAGGTCTCCCAGGCGGCGCTGCAAAGCGGCGGCCGGATCGAGAGCGAGTTCATCCGCGGCCTGTACCGGGAAAGCGATCATCTGCCCGGCGCGGTGGAACACATTTACGATACCCTGGAGGAGCGGAAGGCCGGCCTGATCGGCCATTCGGAGGCGTGCATCGCCCTGCCTGGCGGCATGGGCACGCTGGATGAATTCAGCGAGCTCTTCGCCCGGATGCAGCTGGGCCTTCCCAGGAGGCCCCTGGGCCTGCTCAACACCCTGGGCTACTATGACCCCCTGGCGGCCATGCTCAAAAGGATGCGGGACGAAGGCTTCCTTTCCGCCGAATGGGACGGCCTGGTCATCATAAAAAGCAGCCCCGAAGAGCTGCTCAGTGAAATGGACCGTTTGGCGGAAGCATATCGGCGTCCTTAAAAATCGGGAGAATAGGGCAGGACGGCCACGATTTCATCCTCGATATAGATGAAGCGGTACAGCCCGTCCGGGTCGTACTGGCTGTTGAAATCGTAGACGCTGAAGGCGCGGATGGGTGCGGCGATGTCCCCAAAGTAAAAGACGCAGTTGGCCGCGCAGGGGTACTTATAGCTTTCCTTGGCCTTGTTCAGGTAGGTGGACAGGTTTCCGTCCGCGTAGGTGACGGTGCCCAGGTCCGCGTCAATGTACCACTTGTTCCCGGACTGGTAGATCCGGTTGACGGAGCCGGCGGAGACCCGGGTCCTCCTCTCGCTGGGCCGGCGCTGCAAGAAGACAGTGTAGCGGGTGCTGCCGTAGCGGTTGGAGACCTGGATGTCCACCTGCCGGGGCTGGTCGTCGAGCTTAAAATAGGAAGTGGAGCTCCCGCTGCGGATGATGCTGCCGTCCACCTCGATGGCGGCGGAAGGGTCCGACGCGACGGGGGTAAAGCTGACCCGGTTGACCCAGCTGGCCACCGTCAGCAGATAAGAGGTGGTGTAGGGGTCGAAGGCCGCCGGCAGCTGGACGCCTGTGGAGGCGCAGCTGTGCGTCAGGCTCAGCAGCACCGGGGCGGGGGAGTTTTCGCTGCCCGGCTCGTCGTAGTAGTAATAGGTGCCGTCGTAATAGATATTTTCATCCGCCGGCAGTCCGCCGTCGTCGCCCAGGCAGGGGCAGGCGGACAGGAGCAGGCAGAGGATCAGGAACAGGCTGACCGGGAGTGTCTTCCGGCTTTTGCCTTGCTGTTTCATCAGGAATCACCTCGCGCTTCTTACTTTCATCATTATAACGCGATTTCCTGCCGGTTTCTTTCATTTTTAGAATGTTTTTAACCTTTGTAAACAGATTTGTAAAAAACGGAGCTTCTGCGATGCCGAAAACGAACTACCGCCTGCTGATGGAAAAGGAAATCGAAGCCATCCGGCAGGAAAACCGGTCTCCCCGCCTGCTGCTGCACGTCTGCTGCGCGCCCTGCTCCAGCGGCTGTCTGGAGGAGTTGTGCGAAACCTTCCGGGTGACCTGCTTTTATTTTAACCCGAACATTTCTCCAAAGGAAGAGCACGACAGGAGGGCGGCGGAACTGGAGAGGCTGATCGGCGTCTTTCCCCTGACGCTGCCGCCGGACGTGGCTGTGGGGGCCTACGAGCCCGAACGCTTTGAACAGATCGCCCAGGGCCTGGAGAACCTGCCGGAGGGCGGGGAGCGGTGCTTCCGCTGCTACCGCCTGCGCCTGGAGGAGACGGCGCAAAAGGCCGCCCGGGAAGGGTATGACTACTTTACCACCACCCTTTCCGTGAGCCCCTACAAAAACGCCGAAAAGCTCAACGCCATCGGTGCCGAACTGGCGGAACAGTACGGGGTCCCGTACCTGTTTTCCGACTTCAAGAAAAATGACGGCTACCTGCGCTCCATCCGAAAAAGCCGGGAATACGGCCTGTACCGGCAGGATTACTGCGGATGCGTATACTCCAAAGAGCAGGCGGAACGGAAAAAAGCCAAACTATGAGAGCCAACCCGGAAGAGGAGCGTCACAGCCTCTTCCGGGTTTCTTCATATATTGTTCTGCAGCTCTGACGGGCGGACAGCACTCATCCGAGTGCAGTTTCAGTGCAGTTCAGTGCAGTTATTTTGAAAAAACTGCACTGAAAAAACGCTTGTGGTATCAGACACTTTTGACGTTTAGTGCAATTAGTGCAGTTTTTTTCGACTTGATTTATGTTTTTAAAAAAAGTGGAAGTACACTCATTGGCTTGCCTTTTTGAGTCGCACAAGGTATAATGCTAATGAACAAAAGATGTAATTGATTACCCATATTATAATGACCACAACTATTGACTTGATACGTGAAATAATGATTGAGAAGGAGATCAACATGGACGACAAAATGCTGCAACTCATTGAAGAAAAAGTGCAGGAAGCTATCAAATCCGCACTAGAAGACAAAATAGAGGATCTGTCGGATGAAATCGCGGATCATATGGAAGACAGAATTCACGAAATTACAGACGAAGCTGTCAGCGATTCAATTGCTGAGTTTTTTTCCGAAGGTATTGAACAATTTATGTCCAGCCATCAGCTGGAAGCGAAGGATGGAATGACTCTGCAGATGCGGCAGAAAACCAGGGTCATGAGCCCGGATAAAAAGAAGGTCCTGATCTGTTACGGCGGCATGAGGGTCGACGGAAAAACTCTGATGATTCAGACACGTATATCATGCTGGACAGATCTCTGCTCCTATGAAACCGAAGCGCAAGCCATTGAGGCACTTCAGAAAGTGAACGCCGCGATAGAACAGGGACTGTCTTTCATTGAATTGTAAATCAGATTCAATCCCAATCTTATAGAATAGCGCGATCTCAATCGCAGATGATGCCTTCAGTGGCAGCAATGCTATTATTCGTGCTCCGGATGGGAGTTACGCAATTACATGGGCTCAGGATCATGGCTTTGATTATTTGATTGAATAACTGATACCGGACTGTCTGATTTTCAGAAAGATGAGATCATTGGTGGGAAGAGATTTCAACGATTTTGCGATGTAATAAAAAACATAAAAGAAGTCGAAAAAAACTGCACTAATTGCACTAAACAGCGAAAACGACTGATATCACAGGTATTTTTTCAGTGCAGTTTTTTCGAAAAAACTGCACTGAAACTGCACCAAAGTACTCATTGCATCAAAAAATCGCCGGATCCCCGTCCCGCGAAAGCGGAAGGAAATCCGGCGTTTTTTCTGTGATTACAGCAGCCCCGGCACGATCAGCGGGACGAACACGATCAGCAGGAAGACCGCGATCAGGCCCAGCAGATAAGGGACGACGGCCTTGGAAATTTTTTCGATCGGCAGGCCGGTGATGCCGGTAGCGACGAAGAGGTTGATGGCGACCGGCGGGGTGATCATGCCGATGGCAATGCCCACCACGAACAGGATGCCGAAGTGGAGGGTGCTGACCCCCAGGCTTTCAATCAGGGGCAGGAAGACCGGGGTCAGGATGATGATCGCGGAGCTGGTTTCCATGAACACGCCGGCGATCAGGATGATGACCGAGATCAGGAACATGATGATGTATTTGTTGGTGGAAACGCTCAGCACCGCCGAGGAGATGGCCTCGGGGATCCGCCAGTTGGCCAGGGCCCAGCCGAAGGGGCCGGAGCAGGCGATGATGATCATGATGACCGCGCTGGTCTTGGCGGAGCTCAGCATGATCTGATAGAGGCCCTTCCAGGTCAGATCCCGGTAGACGAAGGCGGACACGAGCACTGCGTAGATGACCGCGACGGCCGCCGCCTCAGAGGGCGTAAAGATGCCGGAGAAGATGCCGCCCAGGATGATCAGGGGCATCAGGATGGCGGGGACGGCCTTTAAAAAGGTGCGGCCCACGTTTTTCCAGGAGAAGGGCACGCCCTTGGGATAGTGCTCCTTGTAGGCCTGCACCAGGGCGATGACGATGAGGATGGCCCCCATCAGGATGCCGGGGATAAAGCCGGAGGAGAACAGGCGGGTGACGCTTTCCTCGGCGATGACGGCGTAGAGCACCATCGGCACCGAGGGCGGGATGACCACGCCGATCGTGCCGGCGGCGGCCACCAGGGCGGCGGCGCAGTCTTCTTTATAGCCGCGCTTCTTGAGTTCCGGCACCAGGGTCGCGCCGACCGCCGCGGTGGTCGCCGCGCCGGACCCGGAGATGGCGGCGAAGAACATGCCCGCCAGCACCGAAACCACGGACAGGCCGCCCCGGATGACGCCCAGGAAGCTCTCGCAGAACTCGACCAGCACCTTCGAGATCTTCCCCTTGGCCAGAAGGTCGCCGGCGAAGATAAAGAAGGGGACGGCGATCAGGCTGAAGGAATCGCAGCTCTGGAACATGCGCTGCACGACGATCATCATCTTCTGGTCGCCGTAACCGGCGAACATGGTGACCGCCGCCGCCGAGCAGATGGAGAAGGCGACCGGCACGCCGATGATCAGAAAGAGGATAAAGATACTGAACAGAATCGCTGCCATCAGTTCTTCGCCTCCTTTCCGCCAAGCAGCATGGTTTGGCCGCTTTCCAGCATCAGTACGAGGGCGTGCCAGGCCATCACGCAGGTGCTCACCGGTACGCAAATGAAGATCCAGCGCATCTTGATCGGCAGGCTGGTGGCGTTTTTGCCCAGCTTCTGGGTGTAGCGGATGCCGTAGATCGTCAGCACGACGAACAGCACCAGGCAGATCAGGTGGATCATGGTTTTCAGAACGTCCTGCCCCTTCTTGGGCAGCAGGCCCTGCACCGCGGTGATGGCGATGTTTCCGCCGTGGTAATACACGCAGGTGGCCCCCAGGAAGGTGGACCAGATCAGCATGTAGCGGGTCAGCTCTTCCGACCAGGAGAGGGGGCGGATCCAGGAGACGAAGTCGCACAGGAACCGGGCGAGGATCTGCGCGCCGGTGACCAGCACCATCGCGCCCAGCAGGATCACGATCAGCGCGCCGCAGACTTTGTCCAGCACGTCGCTGACGCGGCGCAGGGGAAAGGGTTTACTCATGTCGCATCACTCCCATAAACACTTTCCGGCCGGCACAGGCCGACCGGATAGGTTCAGAGTGGAGAGTGGAGAGTTTTCGCGGCCTGCGGCCGCAGAGTGGAGAGAAATATAGTTTTGATCCTGAAGAAAGCAGACTATATCCATCTCCACTCTTCACTCTCCACTCTCCACTCTCCACTCTCGTTATTTCAGCGCTTCCTGGATCCGGCCGATATACTCGGCGTACTGGGGATAGGCGTCGTAGACGGACTGGACGGCGTTGCGGAAGGAGTCGACGTCGGGGGTCTCGATGACTTCCACGCCGTGGGACTTGATGGTCTCCAGCTGGCCAGCTTCCTGCTCGGCGACCCATGCGCGCTCATATTCGGCGGCTTCCTGGGCGGCCTGCTTGAAAATGGCCTGGGTGTCCGCGTCCAGGGAGTTCCACTTGTCCAGGCTCATGGTGATGATGGCGGTGGAATAGGAGTGGCGGTCCAGGGTGATGTACTTCTGGTTATAGTCCCACAGGCTGTAGGAATAGATGACGTTGATGGGGTTCTCCTGGCCCTCGATGGTGCCCTGCTGCAGGGCGGTCAGGGCGTCCTGCCAGGCCATGGGCACGGCGTTGACCTTGAGGGCCTGGAAGGTCTTGGTGTAGACCTCGTTCTCCATCACGCGGAGCTTCAGGTTTTCCACGTCCGCGGCGGAGGCAACGGGCTTGACGGAGTTGGTGATGTTGCGGAAGCCGCGCTCAGCGTAGGCCAGGCCCTTGAGGTTGGCGCTCTCCAGCTTGTCCAGCAGTTCCTGGCCGATTTCGCCGTCCAGGATCTTGTAGGCTTCCTCGTTGTTGGCAAAGAGGAAGGGCATATCCAGCACGCCCATTTCCTTGCAGAAGTTGACGAAGGGGCCGGAGGTGATGATGCCCAGGTCCAGCATGTCCATGCTCATGGAGTCCAGCATGTCGCTCTCGCCGCCCAGCACGCCGTTGGGATAGATTTCGATCTTGTATTCGCCGTTCGTGCGCTCGCTGACCAGCTCGGCGAATTTTTCCGCCGCGACCTGGAAGGAATCCTGCTCGTTGACGGTGGTGCCGAGCTGGAAGACGGTTTCAGCGCCGGCCGGAAGGGCCAGGGCCAGGCACAGGGCGAGGGCCAGGCACAGGGACAGATATTTCTTCATGATGGTTTCCTCCTTTAATATTGTGCAATATCTCAGGCGCTCCTTTCGGAGCGGGTGATTCGGGGATCGGCAGGGGCGGTCATTCGAGGATAGCGCCCTTATCCGCCGAGGTGACGAGCTTGGCGTAGCGGGCCAGGTAGCCGGTCTTGATGCGCGGCTCCGGGCAGACCCAGGCGGCCCGGCGGCGGGCCAGCTCTTCGTCGCTGACGTCCAGATGGATCTTGCATTCGGGGATGTTGATGGAGATCCGGTCTCCCTCCTGCACCAGGGCGATGTTGCCGCCCGCGGCCGCCTCGGGGCTGACGTGGCCGATGGCCGCCCCGCGGGTCGCGCCGGAGAAGCGGCCGTCGGTGATCAGGGCGACGCTCTCGCCCAGGCCCATGCCGACGATGGCGGAGGTCGGGTTCAGCATCTCGCGCATGCCGGGGCCGCCCTTGGGGCCTTCGTAGCGGATGACCACCACGTCGCCCGGATGAATCTGGCGGTCGTAGATGGCGGCGATGGCCTCGTCCTCGGAATCAAAGACCCGGGCCGGGCCCTCGTGGACCATCATCTCCTGGGCGACGGCGCTCTGCTTGACCACGCAGCCGTCGGGGGCCAGGTTGCCCTTGAGCACCGCGATGCCGCCGGACTGGCTGTAGGGCCGGTCGATGGGGCGGATGATGTCCTCGTTGAGGTTCTTTGCGCCCTGTAGGTTTTCCTCCATCGTCCTGCCTGTGCAGGTCATGACGGAGGTGTCCAGCAGGTTCTTTTTCGTCAGTTCCTTCATTACCGCGTAGACGCCGCCGGCCAGGTCCAGGTCCTCCATGAAGGTGTCCCCGGCGGGGGCCAGGTGGCACAGGTTCGGCGTGCGGGCGGAGATGGCGTTGCTTTCGTCCAGGCTGATGGTGATGCCCGCCTCATGGGCGATGGCCGGCAGGTGCAGCATCGTGTTGGTGGAGCAGCCCAGGGCCATATCGACCGTTTCGGCGTTGTGGAAAGAGGCCTGGGTCATGATGTCGCGGGGCCGGATGTTCTTTTTGACCAGGTCCATGATCTGCATGCCGGCGTGCTTGGCCAGGCGCAGGCGGGCGGAATAAACCGCCGGGATGGTGCCGTTGCCCGGCAGGGCCATGCCGATGGCCTCGCACAGGCAGTTCATGGAGTTCGCCGTGTACATGCCCGAGCAGCTGCCGCAGGTGGGGCAGGCGTTTTCTTCATAGTCGAGCACGCCCTTTTCGTCCAGGGTGCCGGCTTTGTACGCGCCGACGGCCTCAAACATGTGGCTCAGGCACGTGCGCCTTCCGTCCTTTAAGTGGCCGGCCAGCATCGGGCCGCCGGAAACGAAGATGGACGGGATATTCAGCCGGGCCGCGGCCATCAGCAGGCCCGGTACGTTCTTGTCGCAGTTGGGGATCATGACCAGGCCGTCGAACTGGTGGGCCATGGCCATGGCCTCGGTGGAATCGGCGATCAGGTCGCGGGTAACCAGGGAATACTTCATCCCCACGTGGCCCATGGCGATGCCGTCGCATACGGCGATGGCGGGGAACATGACGGGCGTGCCGCCGGCCGCCCGGACGCCGGCCTTGACGGCGTCGGCGATCTTGTCGATGTTCATGTGGCCAGGGACGATTTCGTTATAGGAACTCACCACCCCGATCAGCGGGCGGGAAAGCTCTTCTTCGGTATAGCCCAGGGCGTACAGCAGGCTTCTGTTGGGCGCGCGCTCCACGCCGATTTTGATGGCTTCTGACAGCATAGTTCTTGCCTCCATCTAAAATGTTTCGCTCCGTCTCGTTCCAGGCCGGAGAAAGACCTTCCCGTGTCCGGAAAGGGTATCAAACCAAAATATAGCAGGATTCTTTTCAAGAATCAACGAATCCGGGGCAAAAACAAAAAAAGTGCAAAACAGAAAACCTGTGCCCGCCGTTTTCCGGCTCCGCACAGGTCGGGATCCCTGCCTTCCGTCATTGGTTTGAGGGAAGGAAAGGCCCCTCAGGGGGATGTAAAAGATGAAAACCGTGCCGCTGCCGTCGTTGACACGGCAGGAAAATGGACTTACAATAAAGAAAGAATTGGAGCGTGGTCAAAAAGCAGCTTTTAAAAAATTGGAAATCAAATGGATCCGATATTATGCAAAAGCTGCCAGGATCATCAACAATCGTACAATGTGAAAGCTGCAAAAGAATACGAGTAGCCCTGTTGCAGCCCAAAGAAATCAATAACGACGGCGATTCATCATAGCAATGAATCAATGGCTGCTCTATGGGAAGATGCACAGCGAATCACTTCCTGTGAGCGGAAAGGACATAAAATGGGCACATGGTCAGATTCCGTATTTGGAAACGACACAGCGAGAGATCTGCTTTTGGAATATAAAGTTGCATTTTGCCAATACAGTCCGGAAGTGGCCGTTGAAAAGCTGAATCAATATGTAGAAACATTATTCGATTCTCAGGACGAAGTAATGCTCCATTATTATTTATCATTGGCGCTTTTCATGCACAAAAATGGGATTCCAGGGACTGATGTGATTCAAAGAGCTGTAGACCAGATTGACAAAATGTTGATGAATTATTCTGAAAGCAAATCAATCAACCGTCAGCTGTTTCGTCTGAAAGAATCATTGCAAGCCCCGCTGCCAAAACAAAGAAAAATTAGATTGGATCTGAATTGTGAACCATTATATCAGATGGGCGATATCATCAGTCTTCAAATATTTCCTGCTGTTGATGCGTCGGTTTTCTATCATATTATGATTCAAAAAGTTGGGGATTATATCAGCTGGACTTCAAAAATATGCCCCGAAATTCAAGACCATTGGCCTGTATTTCAATTAACGAACTATTTGGACAGGAAGAAGCCGGGGATGGAAGACTATCGTAGATGCCGGAAAAATCTATATACTTTTTATAGTGATGGCACACTTCTGCCATATAAACGCAGAAGTGTGGAAGTATTGGGCTATGAAAAAGTTAAAGACCCAATTTCAAAATGTACAAGGTATTTGTTTTTCAGTACAAAAGTGGATCAAAAAATATACGCTATTCTTGGTTCGGCATATTAAGGGACGATAAAAGATGATACACTATAGCCGTTCCGTGATCGCGGGTATGTGTAAGAAAACGTGAAGAACCAATACTTTTCTCGTGCTAATGAGTTGATTAACTCTTTCGTACATAAATTTATGTTCGTTCCAATTATAATGCATTATTATTTTGATATGTAGAGAAGAGAGGATACAAAATGATAAGCATACTAAAACGGGGAATGTCTATCTTGTTGATATCAGTTGTTCTATTATGTTCCAAGAGCGCAAAAGGAGAAAGCATGTATCGATGCAATAATAGGTATACTGGTATTATTCAATGGAATAATCAGATTATTATGGTCAACATGATGAAACATATGTTTGTAAATGAGTATCGTTTATTTCTTGTAACACCTTATGATTGCGTTTGCATTTTGGAGAAACAAGTACCATATAATAAAAAGCTTCATTATTACGCAAGCAAGGATATTATTATTGAAGAATGTGTAGTTACTGCTGCCCCGCTTTCTTATTCAACTTTATCCTTGCGTTATTCATACTGTAAAGGACAAAACGCAGAGGATTTGTGCAAAAAGAGTTTTTTAGATTTACCGCCAATAAAAGAAGGGGAGTATATAGCGACAATTGATGGTAATGTTCTAAAATATGGAGATGATCATACATTGTTGAGGCTTGATACTGACAGCAATATATGGACAAAAATCGATATCGGGTATGAGAATTTATGGTGTAATTCAGACTCTATTCGTGATTCATGCATTTGTATTGACAAATCAGAAGGATTGTTCTATTCTCCAACATCAGATGACACGTATCAATTCTCTGCAGTAAAAGGAGTGGAATTGGTCAACTATATCCTAAATGATAACCGGCTTATCTATGCTGATGATGGAGGCATATACGCCTGTAAAGAAAAAGATGTTGTACCGATCAGACTTGTCGGTTCGAGTCCGGACTTTGAGATTAATAGAATGACAACCTTCTGTATAACAAACGGTATTCTGTATGTTTGTAATCGTTCTGATAATCAGTTAATGCGCTTGGATATGTATAATGATGAGATGTTGCCGTTAATTGAGTTTGATTATGGCTCTTCTTCAAGTTTTTTTGTACAAGATAACTATTTATATATAGTTAAAGATCTTGAGGATACTTTTGAAACAATTGAATACATAAGTGTTGTGGATTTGGAAAACAATACAGAAATAAAGAGGCATGTCATCACGTGAATATGAGTGTGAAGAAAGAAACACTTGTGCATCTATCGAAAACAATTGTATAATCAAACTGGATCGTTGTATTCTTAACGTTTTTATTCCTGAGGGCGGCGCTTCGCCCTCTTTTTCTTCATGTGTTCCTGGAGCAAAGAGATAAGGCTCTGAAGCTCCGCCCTGAAGCAGTACAAAATGCCGCAGAGACAGACCAGCAGGACACCGATCCGGGCCAGGAGACTTCCGTACAGCAGGGAAAGGCAGGCGGCAATCACCGTGGTGAGGCCCGCGGAGAAGAGGAGTTGCCGGTCGTCGTACAAACGGATGTTCAGCTTTTTCCGCACGAACAGGAAGTGAATGAGCAGCAGGGTCAGGAAGCTTGCAAAGGTCGTGTACGCTGCCGCGGAAAAGCCGTAGCGGGGGACGAAGAGGAAGTTGAGCCCGAGGTTGAGCAGGGCCGCCACCATGGTGCCGAAGGAGACGTAGCGGGTCTTTTTTTCGTGCAGGACGAGGTTGATGTAGTGGGCGTACAGGCACTGGCACACCACGCCCATCACCGTCGGCGCCACGGCGGACAGGGCCGGGGCGTAGGCGTCCCCGCCGAGCAGCAGCACCGCTTCCGGCCCAAGGGCGATGAGAAAGAGGCCGCCCAGGCAGGAGAGCGCCGAGATCAGGCGGACCATTCTGCGGACTTCGTCCCGCCTTCCTTCCTGCAGGCTGTCGTGGAACCAGGGCAGCCAGGCCTGGCTGACGGTATCGAACAGGAGGAAGAGCAGGAGGGCGTAATTGCGGACCAGGTGATAGTACGCTACCTCCGTCTGTCCGCCGAAACGGGCGATGACCAGCTTGTCCGACTGGGCCAGGAGGCTCATGGACAGGGCGTGGAGCATCATGGGCAGGGACAGGCTCAGGCCGTAGCGCCAGTATTCCTGCTTCATGCGAAGGCCCCCCGGCAGGGCCCGGGCCCAGACCACCAGGGACAAAAGGACGATGGGCGCGGTCAGGCCCACCATGCGGGAAAAGCCCCTGTCCAGCGGAGAAAACAGGATCAGCCCCAGGGACAAAAGGGCAGGCCCCAGGGCCAGATACCACTGAACGGCGATGTTCTCCCGGTAGCGGTAGCGGTAGCGAAGGCCCGCCTGCGCAAAGGAAAGGGCCGGGAAAAAGCACAGGTAACAGAGGAGGAGCAGGGTTTCCCGCTCATTCAGCTCCAGGAAGGCGGAGACGGGCCCAAGGAAGAGAACCGCTCCCAGAGACAGGGCCAGGGACACCAGCAGCGACAGCACGCTGACCGAGCTGATATAATCGTCCAGCCGGCCGGGAAAGTCGAGCTTGGCCCGGCCGACGCTGCTCATCAGGTTCAGGCTGAACACGGTCGTCAGCAGGGAACACCAGGACTGGAAGGTGCCGGCCGCCCCGTACTGCTGGGTGCTGAGCAGCCGGGTGAACAGCGGCGTGGTGATCAGGGAGACCAGGCGGATCAGCACGGAGGACACCACGTACCAAAGCCCGGCCTGAACGGCCAGGCGGTCCTTTGACGCTTCGGTTCGCATGTGAGCCTCCTTTTACCTGTTATTTTTTAAAAAGCCGTTTGAGCTTCTCGGCCCCCTGCTCGCCCAGGACGCTGCGCAGGGCTTCCTTGGCCTGGCTCTTGCCGGTCTGGTCGATTTTTTCCATCCGCTCGAAGGCTTCGGCGTCCTGTTCGGCGTCGGTGAACACCTCGAAGAGGACGGGGCGGACGGAGGGCTCGGGGGAGACGAAATCAGGCAGGCATTTTTCAAAGCTCTCCTGATCGGACGCGGTCAGGAAGCGGAAGCCCAGGTTTTCCGCGAAGTCGCGCACGAAGGAGGGGGACTGACCGCCGAAATGCCCGCCGGCGCAGATGTATTCGTCCGCCTCCTCCCTGCCCAGCCACCGCTGGGAGGGATGGCCGTGATGGCGGAAGATGTTCCCGCCGTCGTTGTGGACGATCATGAGGCGGAGGTTCGGCCCTACGTGCCGGTTGCCCAGGACGGTCATGTCGTAAAAGAAGGTCAGGTCTCCCATGACGCCGAAAAACAGCCGGTCCGGGCTGGCCAGGGACGCGCCGATCAGGGAGGACACCGTCCCGTCGATGCCCCGGCAGCCGGAATTGCAGGCGGAACGGACGCCCTCCGGCAGGGGAAAATAGTTCCAGGCGCGGATGGTGTCGCTGCAGCCCAGGTGGACGCAGGCCCCCGCCGGCAGCAGCGCGGACAGGCGGGAAGCTGCGTAGAGGCTGGAAAAGGGCAGCTCCGGGAGCTTTGCCCGGACCTTCCGCAGGGTTTCTTGGAAGGCTTCCAGGAGGGCGGAGGACTGGGGCTCTTTTCCCTCGCTGTATCGGGTGAAAAAGGCCTGCTCCTCCATTTCAAACACCGCGCCGAGCCTGTGCAGGGGGTCGCGCAGCTCCCCGTCCGGGCTGACCCGCCAGACCGTCCGGACGAAGGTCGAAAGCTTCTGCATCAGCCGGTCGTCCGTGCCTTCCTCCCCGATGTGGATCAGCAGCCCGACGTCCCGGAGCACGTCGTAGGAAACGTCCTGGGCGGCCAGGATCGTCGCCTGGACCCGGAAGCGTCCGTAGTAGCGGCTGGCGTGGTCGCACAGGACGGCCGCGTCGTATGCTTCGCAGAACCGGTCCAGGGCTTCGGTCTGGGCCTTCGTCCATTCCCGATGGCCCCCCGCCAGCACAAGGAGCTTCTGCCCCTCCTCCAAACGGATCTCGGGCAGGCTGTCCCCGGGGAAATACCGGCGGATGAGCGGCACCTGGGGCAGGCGCTGGACGGAATACTCCATCTTGGGCCCGCCCCAGGGCAGATCGATGTGGACCGGCCCGCCCCCGTGCCGGGTCAGTTCCAGAATGGCCCGGGTGATTTGGAGGACGCTTTCCCTTTCGTCCTCCGGGGAGGACACGGGGTTTAAGCGCACCTTGAGGCGCACGGCGTCCGCGGGGGACACGCTCCGGTCGATGACCTGGGGGGAGAGCTGGCCGATTTCCCGGTAGCTGTGCAGGCCGGTGACGGCCAGGATGGGGAGCTTTCGGTGATAGGCTTCGGTGAGGCCGGGAAGGTAGTTGCGGGAGGCGGTCGCCTCCGTGCAGGTGATCACCACCGGCTCGCCGGATTCGGCGCTCAGCCCGCAGGCCAGGTAGGCGGCGCTCCGCTCGTCGACGCAGGAATACATCTGGAAAGCCCCGTCATGCTGGAGGCTGCCCACCAGCTCCATGTTGGTGGTGCCGGGGGAGGCGACGACCTTGCGGATGCCGTGGGCCTTGAGCAGGGCGACGAGCAGCTGTACGTTTCGGTTGGTGGAATAATAGTAGGCCATGGTCAAACTTCCTCCCCGGGGTGTTCGGCGATATCGGTAAGCATTTTGGAAAAACAGCCTTCCGCGCGCTTCAGGTCTTCCATATAAATGGGCCGGCAGGCCTGGGCTGCCCGGCGAAGTTCGGCGCGCTCCCGGATGCCTTGGAGGGTGGCGCGGACGGCCGCAGACGTTTCCAGTGTCCTCAGGTCCACCAGGTACGGATAGTTCATCTTCTTGGTCAGCCCCTCAAACTTGGGGCTGTAGCCCGTCGGGACCACGGCGGCGCCGCTGGACAGGGCGGCAATCACCGCGTGCATCCGGGCGGCGACCAGGACGTCCATCGAGGCGATCACGGCCTTGGCCTCCATCGGGTCCCGAAAGGGGGGCAATACATGGGCCTTTGGAAACAGGCTGCCGAACCCGGGACCCGCGTCCGCACCCACGTGAGGGATCAGAAAAATTTCGTACTGCCCGTCCTTGGAAAGCTGCTCCAGCAGCTGGGTCAGATACAGGTCGTAGTCGGTTTTCAGGGGGATCCGCAGGTCCGTCGGCTCCGTTTTGTTTTGCGTCAGCAGAGAAGAAGCGTTGATCCCGACCCGGACCTTCCCGCTTGATGCCACC
The DNA here is from genome assembly GCA_002391225.1 of Christensenella sp. UBA4379. Classification (GTDB taxonomy): domain Bacteria; phylum Bacillota; class Clostridia; order Christensenellales; family Aristaeellaceae; genus UBA4246. The sequence goes on along the minus strand of DGRV01000008.1, from coordinate 17,047 downwards.
GGGTCCGGCGCATAGGGCAGGCCGAAGGCCAGGTCGCAGACGGACAAAAGCTCCCGCCCGCTTTTTTTAGACAGCGTAAGGGCCCCGGGACTTTGGTCCCGGGTCATGGCATAGCGGGCGTGCCTCAGGATATTCGCGGCCCGGGCCGCACTTTTTTCCCGCTGAAAGGGGCCGTAGGTCTGGGGCCCGAGGATCAGGGGCTTGTTCATCCGGAGGATGATTTCCTTGATCCTCGTGAGCCCTGAAAACCGCCAGTCCCCGTAGATGTCGGTGAAGGAATCCCCCTGGGTCAGGTCGACAAACAGGTCGCAGGCCCGCATGGCGGAAAGAACCTGACGGGTGAGCGCCGGGTGCCTGACCTCCGCCAGGGGATGAAACAGGGACGTGGTCCGGACGGCAGTGAGCCGGTCCGGGGAGATGGACAGCTTTTCGCATAGATGGGCCGTGTCCGCATGATTCGGCTGGTACTCAAAGACCGTATAAGAAAACGTCCGCCTGGTATCCGCGGCGATTTTTTCCAGCAGGGCGAGCAGGGAATAGGTCAGGGCCGAGCAGCCGAGGTTTTCGGTGTGGATCAGGCAGCCTTCCAGGCCGATGCGGAGGGTGTTCTTCTTCATGAGCGCTTACCGTCGCCCGGCTTTGTCCGCGGGCAGGGTTTCAAGGAAGGTACAGACCAGGAAGATATACATGCACCTGCCCGGGTCCATCATGGACAGGTTGACCATGCTGACGGTGAGAAATACTACGAGGCTGCGGATCACCCGGGGCAGGACGGCGGAGGAGCGCCCCGCCCGGCGGAAGGCATAAAGCAGGAACCAGATCACCCAGAACAAGCCCAGCAGGCCGAACTCGTTGATCAGGCCGACCGCGCCGACGTCGCTGCGGTAATACTGCCCCCTCGGACCATAGAGCAGCTCCCAGCCCGGGATGCTTTTGCTGTTGCTGATCAGGCCGATGCCCGTCAGCGGGTAGGTCCTGAACTGGGCCAGGTAGTGGTCGATGGCCCGGAAGCGGACCATGATGCCGGGGTCCTGCTCCATATAGGCCCGGATGGCGGGAATCAGCCGGTCCGACAGGGCGACGGCGGCGACAAGGAGCAGATAGATTAGGAAAAAGCTTAAGAGCTTGAGCAGCGGGTGCACCCGCTTTTCCGTCATCGCCATCCAGAAAAAGGTGAGGCCCAGGTAGAGCATCGCCGTCCGGGTCTTACTAATGAACAGCACGTTGACAAGGCCCAGGGTCAGATTGAGGGCGTCCATGTAGCGGGCCCGCCGGTGCAAAAGCCTGGTCAGGCTGATGATCAGCCCGGTGTAGACGACGACCCCCTGGACCCGCAGGCGCAGGGTGCCGTAGCGGAACATTTCCCGGGTCAGCTCTACTTTGAGCAGGTTCACGCCCCACAGGGAATACAGCGCAAAGGCGCACAGGGCCACCAGGGAGGAAAGGACGGAAAACAGCACCACCAGCCCCATGAACCGGGGCAGAAAATCTGTCCGGCGGATCTCCGGGTACTGGAGCAGGGCCAAAAAGCACAGGGGAGGAATGAGATAGACGTACCCCTCTTTGACCACCAGCTGGATGGGCTGGCGGAGCCGAAGATAGCTGAGGACGATTTCGAGCAATATCAGTAGGCACAGCGCGCAAAGCAGGGGCAGGAAGCGGGCAGACAGGCGGAGCCTTCGGGTCCGGGCGGCGGTGTAGATCAGGGAGCAGACGGCGATCAAAAAGAGCGACAGGAAGGTAAAGTCGGTCGAGTACAGCTCCCCGATGATGGGCAGATGGACGTAGAGCCCCAGCAGCTGGGTGGTGCACAGCAGCAGGAAAAACAGGTAGACCATGCAGGCGGTGGGGTGCACCCTGAGCATCCAGCGGCCGAAGGGGTAGGCCTCGAGGCCGGGCAGGGCCTCAAGGACGCGGGCGCGGAGGGCGCGCACAAGCCGCCTTGTTTTGAGGCGCATGAGTTGGAGCATTCCTCTGCTCATGGCCGCTGCCTCTCTTTGGGAGCATCGATAGCCTCTTGATACAGGGCGAGGACCTGCCCGGCAATCCGGTCCCAGGAAAGGGCCTGGCGCACCAGGGCCTGCCCGCGCTGGCCCAGGGCCGCCCAGCGTTCCCTGTCCCCGGCGGCCCGCTCCAGGGCTTGCGACAAACTCTCCTCGGACCCTACGTCAAACAGATACCCGGTTTCCCCTTCCCGCACCAGCTCCAGGAAGGAAGGAATCCGGGAGGCGACGGGCGGCTTTTCGTAGGCGTAGACCAGCTGGAGGACGCCGCTCTGGTAGACGTCCTGGTAGGGCAGCACGCACAGGTCCGTGGCGGAAAAGTACAGGCTCAGCTCCTCTTCGGGGATGTAGCGGATGTCCGCCCGAAGGCAGTCGTCCTTGAGGCTGAGGCGATTGATCTGCTCCTGATAGACCGAAAAGTCGTCCTTCCACACATTCCCGGCGACGATCAGAAAAAGGTCGCTCCGCTTTTGTTGAAGGCTGCCGAAGGCGGACAAAAGCAGGTCCAGCCCCTTGACCTTCTTGATCTGGCCGAAAAAGAGAAAAACGGTCCTGCCCTCGGGGATGCCGAGGGCCTTCCGGGCCTGGGCCTTGGGAAGGGGGGCGGCGAAGTCCAGAAAATGGCCGTGGGGGATCAGGGAGAGCTTTTGTTTATCTTCCGGGAAGAGGGCGGAAAAGTGGGCCACATTGGCCTGGGCCTGGACGTAGATCCGATCGCAGAAACGGTAAATGAGGCGGTAGAAAAACGGGTCGAAGCGCTTTTGGTGCATGGGCAGGATGTCGTGGACCCCGGCCACGGGATGGACGCCCTTTTTCCGGAGCTTCCGGATGAAATAGGCGTCCGCGGGGGAGAGGTCGAACCACTGGAGGTGGACGACGTCAAAGCCCTCCCGCATCGCTTTTTTGTACACAAAGCGCCAGGCGCTCAGGTAGTTGAGGGCCTTTCGGAGCTTCCCGATGTCCTTTCGGGCGGTGCTGAAGCGCCGCGTCACCGGGCAGCGGCAATAAGAGGCGTCCGCCTCGGTGTCGATGACCATCTCCACCTTGGCTCCGGCGTCCTTCAGGGCGTTGGCCAGGCTGAAGCTGTATTTGTAGTTGACGGACGCGATCTGGTCCAGCACAAGCACCTTCATGAAAACGAAGTCTTTCCCTTCTCACCGGCCAGGAAGGAATGGATGCCCCTGCGGAGGCCGGCAAATATATACTCCCCTTTGAGACAGCGGACGAGGCACTGGGCCGTGCAGAACAGGTAGGCCAGGGGACGGCGCAGGGCGGGGAGGCGTTTTTGAATCAGCAGATATCGGCTGCGGATCAGATAGGGGGCCGTTTGGGCGGAGTGTCTTTGCACCGTGGCGCTGACCTTGTGCAGAATCACCGCGGAGGGGACGTAGAAAATCTCCATCCCCGCCTCGCGGAGCCGGAGGCAGTAATCCGTGTCCTCCTCGTAGAGGAAATAGTCCTCGTCCAGAAGACCGACTTTTTCGATGGCCTCCCTGCTCAGGCACAGGCAGCAGCCGCTGGCGAAGGTGACGGGGGAGGGAGGACCCGGGTTTTCCCGGTCCTCCTGCCCGATGCCGAAATGTCGGGTCCTGCCCGTCCAGGGGGAAACGCTGCCGCCGGCGTACCAGAGCTGCCCCGGGTCCGAAGCAAAACGGATGCGGCAGGTGGAGGCCCCGCAACAGGGATTTTGAGAAAAGGGGGATAAAAGGCAAAGAAGAAAATCCGGCGTCACCAGGGTGTCGTTGTTGAGCAGCAGCACCTGGTCCGCACCGTTTTCCAGGGCATAGCGGATGCCAGCGTTGCAGCCGGCGGCAAAGCCCCGGTTTTCGCCCGCTTCCAGGAGGGTAAAGGGGAGCTCTTCCCGAAGGGCTCGCAGAGCTCGGAGGGAATCTTCCCCGCTCCCGTTATCCACCACGATCACCCGGAAAGCGGGGGAGAGGACAGACTGGAGGCTGCGGATGCAGGCTTCCGTGTCCTCAGCGCCGTTAAAGTTGACCAAAACGATGAACACCATGGACCTTACCTGCCTTCGTCAAGCTCCCGCCAGAGTTCCCCGTACCGATCGGCGATCTTTTCCCAGGTGTAGGCGGAAAGGATTCTGTTTCGGGCTTTTTGCGTAAGGTCCCGCCGGGCGGCTTCGTCCGTCTGTGTCGGGTCGTCCGTCCGGTCGATCAGGCGGGCCAGGCTGCCTTCCTCCCCGGTCCAGTACAGGGCGGCGTCCTGAGCCACCTCCCGGTTAAAGGGCACGTCGATTAGCAGGTTCACTTGGGTGGCGGCCAGGGCTTCCAGCAGGGTGGGGTTGGTGCCGCCCACGGTGTGGCCGTGGAGGTTGGCAAAGGCGTTCTCCCGGATTTTTCGGAGCAGGTCCCGGTCGTACACGGGGTCCGAAAAGCGGATGCGGCTGTCGCTCTCAAAGCCGGTCTTTTTCTTGAGGACCTCCAGATAGGCCCGGTCCTTCGTCGTGATCAGGACCAGGGGGCGGCGGGTATGGCTGCGCATATACTCCCGCAGCATGGTTTCGTAGCTGTTTTCCGGCACCAGGCGGGAGCAGGACATATAGTATTCATGGGGCTTAAGGCCGTTTTTTAATAACCAGGCGGTGAAGGCCGGGTCGTCGTCCCAAAGGGGAGAGGGCGTCAGATAGGTCCCGTAGGGGATGAACACGGTTTTTGGACTGTATTTTTTATAGGTTTCCCGGATGTATTCCTCGATCTTTACGGAATCGCAGACCATCAGGTCCGCCGACCGGACGGTCAGGCGCTCGGAGAGCTTCCAGTAGGCGCGCACGGGGGCGGGCCACTTGCCGCGCAGGTATTCATGCCCGTCGGGGTTGACGTACAGGGTCCCGTGCAGGCGGCGGATGCGTCTGGCGAAGGACCCCAGGAAGGGGCCGATCCGGCAGGCCAGCAGGTAAAACACCGGGGCGTCGATCCCGTTTTCCTCGCAGTAGTTGAGGCAGTAGTGAAGCCCCTTCACATCCAGGCTGATGGCCTGGGCGGAGCCGATCTGGGGGACGGGGAGCTTGACGATATGGGCCCCGTGCCAGGAAAAGGCGTTATTTCCCAAGGATTCCGCGCCGAAAAGAGCGCTTTCGTCCATGCAGCCGTAGCCGTTGGCCTTGACGGTGACATGGTAAACGTAGCCCGCGTCTTCGGGGCGCTGACGGATCAGCTCGGCCAGGAAGGACTCGTAGCCTCCGTACTGGCCGACGCTTTTGGCCCCGACGATGAAGATATGCTGTTGTTGGCCGGGATCCCTGAGTTTCTGATCCATGGAGTCTCCTTGCGCTTTGCGGGGGCTGCCCGGAACCCCGGGAAGCCTTGGGCATAATTTCACAAAATAATTGTAACACACGCGCCCCAAAATGAAAATCGTTTCGGACAATTTCTTTTTTGGAAAAGCAGGGCTAAACCGCTTGAAAGAAAGGACGAAGGCTTTTATAATGAAATAGAAGAACAGAACAGGCCGGAGCGCCTGACGAGGAGGAGCGGATGAGCATTTCCTGCCTGGTGATGGACCATGACGATACCCTGGTCAACAGCACCGCGACGGTGCATTTTCCCTGCTTTGTGGAATATACGCAGAAATATTTTCCGGATTATCACTGCACCCTGGAACACTATTTCCTGAAAAACTTCGATCCGGGCGTGGTGCCGTTTTTCCGCGACGAGGTGGGGATGAATGCCGAGCAGATGCGGCATGAGGAAAAGTTCTGGAACGCCTACGTCCAGCGCCACGTGCCAAAGGCCTATCCGGGCATTCGGGAAATTCTGCTGGAGCAAAAAAAACGGGGTGGGTATGTCTGCGTGGTCTCCCACTCGCTTCGGGACAACATCCTCCGCGATTTTAAGGAAAACGACCTCCCCGCGCCGGACCTGGTCTTCGGCTGGGACGAGCCCCCGGCGGAGCGGAAGCCCAGCCCGCACGCCCTGTATCAGATCATGGAAAGGCTCAAAGTAAAGCCGGAAGAGATGCTGGTGGTGGACGACCTGAAGCCAGGCTACGATATGGCCCTTTCGGCCGGGGTGCCCTTCGCCGCGGCGGGCTGGGCCAACGACATCCCCGAAATCGAAAGCTTCATGCGCAAAAACTGCGGACTGTATTTTAAGACCATAGAGGAGCTGAAAGCTTATCTGTTTGCCTGACCGACCGTGAAATGAGGAATATGCCATGGAAAAGAAAATCACCCGGATCGTACTGACCGGCGGCCCCGCGGCGGGCAAGACCACCCTGGTCAGCCGCATCCTGCACGAGTTCCGGCAGGAGGACGGCTGGCGGGTCATCACCATCCCGGAAACGGCGACGGAGCTGATTTCCGGCTTCGGCATCCGTCCCTTCGGCGGCTGCATGTCGATGCTGGCGTTCCAGGACTTCGTGGTGGCCGACCAGGTCCACAAGGAAAAGCTGGCCCTGCAGGCGGCCCAGGTGGTCCAGGAGGAAAACATCCTGATCCTGTACGACCGGGCCCTGATGGACGACAAGGCCTATATCTCCGACGACGAATTCCGGGAGGTGCTTTCCCGCGTCGCCGGAAAGACGGAGGACGAGGTGCTGGCCGGCTACGACGCGGTGCTCCACCTGGTGACCTGCGCCAAGGGGGCGGAGTTTGCCTACAACCTGGGCAATGAGGCCAGGACGGAATCCCTCGAATACGCCCGGGAGATGGACGACCGGACGCTGCGGGCCTGGTCCGGCCACCCCAATCTCCGGGTGATCGACAACTCCGTGAACTTTGAGGACAAGATCAACCGGGCCTTAAAGGAAATCTACCGGATCGTTGGCCAGGAGGAGCATACCTCCGAAAAGCGCAAATACCTGATCGAAATGCCGGACCTGGACGCCCTCGTCACCCGCTTCAACGGCCTGGCCCTGGACATGATGCAGACCTATCTGCAGCCCACCAAGCCGGACGTGGAGCGCCGCATCCGCCAGCAGAAAAACGGGGAGGATTACCTCTACTTCTACACCGAAAAGCATCAGAACGCCGACGGCGCCAGGTGGGACACCGAAAAGCCCATCTCCGAAAAGGAATACATCCGCTACCTGATGGAGATGGACAACAGCCTCCACTCCGTCCGCAAGACCAAGTACCGCCTGACCTGCCAGGGCGTGCGGATGGAAATCGACGTCTATCCCTTCGACCATGAAAAGGCCATCCTCTTCGTCTACGCCGCCGAAGAAAAACCCCTCCCCCCGGAAATCAAGGTGATCCGGGAAGTTACGGGAGACATGGCGTACAAGAATAAACAGCTGGCGAGAACCCAGAAGCTCTGAGTTAGGTAGGAGGGAGTAGGTAGGAGGTTTTTAGTCAGAGTGAGGAGTGAGGAGTGAGGAGTTAATAGCGGCGAATGCGTAATTCGTAATGCGTAATGCGTAATGCATCCAACCAATTTCAACTCCTCATTCCTCACTCCTAACTCCTCACTCGACACTATCAACCTTAGCGAGCGCCAGCGAGCGCTACCTTCTACCTCCTCCCTCCTACCTTTTACGTCTTCCTTCTGCTTTTTTCGATATAGTTTTTACGCATAAAATACAAAAAAGATACCGTTGCGGGCTTGCGGGCGGCCTGCGGCGGTTTTATAATGTTACAATCAACGCGGGAGACCGCGGAATTGATCCTGAAGTCGAGGAGGAAAACATTCATGAAGAAGATGTTCGCTCTGATGCTGGCGCTGTGCATGCTGCTGGCTGTGACCCCTGTTTTCGCTGAAGAAACCGTGACGCTGAAGATCGCCCACATCGGGCCCGAAACCGGCGCGGCGGCCGTGTACGGCCTGGCCACCTCCCGCGGTGCAGCGATTGCCGCTGAAGAAATCAGCGCCGCCGGCGGAAAGTACAAGGTCGAGATGATCGACGAAGACGACCAGCATGACGCCGAAGTCTCCGTCAACGCCTACAACGCCGCCATGGACAAGGGCGCGCAGATGATCGTGGGCACCACCACCACCACCCCCTGCATCGCCGTGGGCGCGCTGGCCTATGAAGAGCGCGTGTTCATGCTGACCCCGTCCGCTTCCTCCACCGCCGTGACCGCGGACAAGGACAACGTCTACCAGGTCTGCTTTACCGACCCCGCCCAGGGCTCCGCTTCCGCTGAGTACATCAGCCAGAACGCCCTGCCCACCAACGTGGCCATCATCTACAACAACGCCGACGCCTATTCCACCGGCATCTACCAGACCTTTGAAGCCAAGGCCAAGGAGCTGGGCTTCAACATCGTCTCCGTGACCACCTTCACCGACGACACCACCGACTTCACCGTCCAGGTGGCGGACGCTAAGAATAACGGCGCGGAACTGGTCTTCCTGCCCATCTACTACACCCCCGCTTCCATGATCCTGCAGGCCGCCCGCACGATGGACTACGCGCCCGTGTGGTTCGGCGTGGACGGCATGGACGGCATCCTCAGCATCGAGGGCTTTGACACCGCTCTGGCCGAGGGCGTCATGCTGCTGACCCCCTTCTCCGCCGACGCCCAGGACGAAAAGACCCAGAAGTTCGTGGCCCGGTATCAGGAGCTCTACAACGAGATCCCCAACCAGTTCGCTGCCGACGCCTATGACGCCGTGTACGCCCTGGTGGCCGCTTCCGAGCTGGCCGGCATCACCGGCGACATGGAAGCTGAGGAATGCTGCGACAAGCTGATCGAAGCCATGCAGCAGATCACCGTCGAGGGCGTGACCGGCACCATGACCTGGTCCGCCAACGGCGAAGTCAGCAAGACCCCGACCGCCGTCGTTATCGAAAACGGCGCCTATGTCGGCTTCAACAAGTAAGTCTTTCACGCTGTCCGGCTCCGGGTTTACCCTGGAGCCGGCGTTCTTTTATTTTTGCGGACAACGGGGCGAATCCGCCCGGCGGAAGGTTTGCGTCGGACTAAGGTTTATGGTATAATACCGTCATATCAGCGGTGGCGGGTGAAAAAGGGCACACCTGGCTCTAATGCCTAATGCCTAATGGCTATTGCCTAATGCCTAACACCCGCCCGTCGTTCCTCTGCTGAATCAATATCCGGAAGGATGTGGGGTTATGGCCTTTTTGTCAAGCCTGGTGAACGGGCTGAGCCTGGGGAGCATCTATGCCATCATCGCCCTGGGCTATACCATGGTGTACGGCATCGCCAAGATGCTGAATTTCGCCCACGGCGACGTCATCATGGTGGGCGCGTACATCGCTTTCTGCGGGGCCCAGTACTGGGGGCTGCCGCCGGTGCTCTGCGTGCTGTGCGCCATGGCGGTGTGCACCGTGCTGGGCGTGACCATTGAACGCCTGGCCTACCGGCCGCTGCGGCAGGCGACCTCGCTGGCTGTGCTGATCACGGCCATCGGCATGAGCTACCTGCTGCAAAACCTGGCGCTGCAGATCTGGGGCGCGAACCCCAAGAGCTTCCCGACGGACCTGATCGCCTTCCCGAACCTGTCCCTGTTTTCGGGCCAGCTCAAGGTCAGCGGGGTGACGGTGGTGACCGTCCTGGCCAACCTGGTCATCATGGTGGCCCTGACCTTCTTTACCGGCAAAACCAAGATGGGCAAGGCCATGCGCTGCGTCTCCGAGGACCGGGGCGCGGCGGAGCTGATGGGCATCAACGTGAACCGGACCATTTCGATGACCTTCGCCATCGGTTCGGCGCTGGCGGCCATCGCTGGCGTGCTGCTGTGCACCGCCTACCCAACCCTGCAGCCGACTACCGGCTCCATGCCGGGCATCAAGGCCTTTACCGCCGCGGTGTTCGGCGGCATCGGCTCCATCCCCGGGGCGATGGTGGGCGGCCTGCTGCTGGGCATCATCGAGATCCTGAGCCGCGCCTACATATCGACCGAGCTGGCGGACGCCATCGTGTTCGCGGTGCTGATCGTGGTGCTGCTGGTCAGACCCACCGGCCTGCTGGGCAAGCAGGTCCGGGAGAAAGTGTGAGGTGGGCGGCATGAACGCGAAACGCAGAAAACTGATCTACAATCTCTCCACCTACGCCGTGGTGGTGATCGCCTTTATCTGGTGCCAGATGCTGCTGAACTCCGGCGGCATGACCCGCAGCCTCAAGGGCCAGCTGGTGCCCATCTGCTGCTGGATCACGATGGCGGTTTCCCTGAACCTGGTGGTCGGCATTTCCGGCGAGCTGTCGCTGGGCCACGCCGGCTTTATGAGCGTCGGCGCGTTTACCGGCATCATCATCTCCGGGTGGCTCCAGCACGGCATGGGCATGGAGGATACGACCCTGCGCCTGGTCATCGCCCTGGTCGCCGGCGGACTGCTGGCCGGGGTGGCGGGCGTGCTGATCGGCATCCCGGTGCTGAGGCTTCGGGGCGACTATCTGGCCATCGTGACCCTGGCTTTCGGCGAGATCATCCGAAACGTGATGAACTGCATCTACGTGTCGGTGGACGGCCGGGCCCTGAACATTGACTTTCTGAACCCGAACCTGCCGGGCAAGCTCCTTTTGAACGGGCCGAACGGGGCGGTGTCCGTCGGGAAGATCGCCACTTTTACCGCCGGGTTCATCCTGGTGCTGGTGGCCCTCTTCGTGGTGCTGAACCTGACCAACAGCCGGTCCGGCCGGGCCATCATGGCGATCCGGGACGCCCGCATCGCCGCGGAATCCGTCGGCATCAACGCGACCAAATACAAGATGATGGCCTTCGTCATCAGCGCCGTGCTGGCGGGCATGGCCGGGGCCCTGTACGGCCTCAACTATTCGACCCTGGTGGCCGGCAAGTTCAAGTTCGACCAGTCCATCAACGTCCTGGTGTTCGTCGTGCTGGGCGGCATCGGCAATACCTTGGGCTCGGTGATCGCGGCGGCCGCCCTGACCATCCTGCCCGAGCTTCTGCGTGAGTTCTCCAACTACCGGATGCTGGTGTACGCCATCGTGCTGATCCTGGTCATGCTGGCCACCAACAACCCGCTGATTCAGCAGGTGACCAGGAACCTGGCCGCCCGGGTGAAGCGTCTGTTCAGCAAAAAGCAGCCCAAGGTTTCCGTGAAGGGAGGGGATCAGGCGTGAGCGAAGTAAGACAGAGACCGCATACCAAAATGGTAACCTATCCCTCCAACGCGGTCATCCCGGAAAGGGACCTTGGCAAAAACCCGGTCCTGGAGTGCAGCCACTTAGGCATCGAGTTCGGCGGCCTCAAGGCCGTGGAGGATTTTAACCTGGTGCTGGGACGCACCGAGATCGCCGGCCTCATCGGCCCGAACGGGGCGGGGAAGACCACGATCTTCAACCTTTTGACCAAGGTGTATCAGCCCACCCACGGCAGCGTCCTGATCGACGGGCTGGACACCCACGGGATGACCACCGTGGACGTCAGCAAGGCCGGCGTCGCCAGGACCTTTCAGAACATCCGGCTGTTTGGCAACATGTCCGTGGAGGACAACGTGCGCATCGGCCTGCACAACCAGATCAAGTACGACATGTTCACCGGCATTTTCCGCCTGCCCAGGTACTTTACCAAGGAAAAGCAGCAGCACGAAAAGGCCATGGAGCTGTTGGACATTTTCGGCATGTCCTCTTTGGCGGACGTCAAGGCGGGCAGCCTTCCCTACGGCGCCCAGCGCCGGCTGGAGATCGTCCGGGCCCTGGCGACCAACCCCAAGCTCCTGCTTCTGGACGAGCCGGCCGCCGGCATGAACCCCCACGAGACGCAGGAGCTGATGGACAACATCCTGCGCATCCGCGATACCTTCCAGATCTCCGTGATGCTGATCGAGCACGACATGAACCTGGTCATGGGCATCTGCGAGGGCATCTGCGTGCTCAACTTCGGCCGCGTGATCGCCAAGGGCACGCCGGAGGAGATTCAGTCCAATCCGGTGGTCATCGAGGCCTACCTGGGCAAGAAAAAGGAGGGCGGCCAATGAGCGGGAAGCAGCAGTCTGAGCTCCTGCTGGAGGTCAGCGACATTCACGTCTATTACGGGGCGATCCACGCCATCAAGGGCATTTCCTTTGACGTAAGGCCCGGTGAAATCGTCGCCCTGATCGGGGCGAACGGGGCAGGAAAATCGACCACGCTGAATACCATCGCGGGCCTTTTAAAGCCCCGCAGCGGTTCCATCCGCTTCAAGGGGGAAAACGTAACTGGCACCCCGGCCAGCCGCATGGTCTTTAAGGGCCTGGCCCTCTGCCCGGAGGGGCGGCGGATCTTCCAGCAGATGACGGTCAAGGAAAACCTGGAGATGGGCGCTTTTTCCCGCCCGAACACGGAAATTGCCTCCGCGATGGAGGACGTCTTCACCCGCTTCCCCCGGCTCAAGGAGCGCGAAAAGCAGGTGGCCGGCACCCTGTCCGGCGGCGAACAGCAGATGCTGGCCATGGGCCGCGCCCTGATGGGCAAGCCGGACCTGCTGATGCTGGACGAGCCGTCGATGGGCCTGGCCCCGATCCTGGTGGAGCAGATTTTCGCCATCATCGGCGAGCTCCACGCGGCGGGCACCACGATCCTGCTGGTCGAGCAGAACGCCCAGATGGCCCTCTCCGTAGCCGACCGCGCCTACGTCCTTGAAACCGGCACCATCGGCATGAGCGGCCAGGCGGCGGAACTGTTGAATGATGATGCAGTCAGGAAGGCGTATTTGGGGCACTGAGGCAATAGGCAGTAGGCAATAGGCAATAGTCGAATGCGTAATGCCTAATCCCTAATCCCTAATGCCTAATGCCTAATGCCTAATGCCTAATCCCTAATCCCTAATCCCTAATCCCCTCGCCGCGTTCTCGAAGAGACGCGGCGATTGTTTTTTATTTGCATTGCTTTAGCACTTCACTTGAAAAAAGAAATGAAAAGGGGTATGATGAAAAAAATTCTCTGAAAGGGGACGTTTAAGAGATGAAGAAATTTGTCGCGATCCTTCTGGCGGCCATGATGCTGCTGTCTGTTTCCGCGCTGGCGGAAAATGTCGTCAAAATCGGCGTGTACGAGCCCGCTTCCGGTGACTCCGGCGCCGGCGGCAAGCAGGAAACCCTGGGCGTTCAGTACGCCAACCTCGAAACGCCCACCGTCGTTATCGGCGGGGAAGAGTACAAGGTCGAGCTGGTCTACGCGGACAACGGCTCCTCCACCGACAAGGCTCCTTCCGCCGCACAGGAGCTGGTCAGCGCCGGCGTTTCCGTGGTGCTGGGCTCCTACGGCTCCGGCGTGTCCATTGCCGGTTCCGAATACTTTAAGAACGCCAACATTCCCGCCATCGGTCTGACCTGCACCAACCCCCAGGTGACCGCGGGCAACAGCCACTACTTCCGCGTCTGCTTCCTGGATCCCTTCCAGGGCACCGCGCTGGCCAACTACGCCTCCAAGGCCTTGGGCGCGAAGACCGCCTACTGCCTGGGCGAGCTGGGCAACGACTATGACCAGGGCCTCATCAACTACTTTAAGGAAGCCTTCGAGGGCCTGGGCGGCACAGTGATCGTGGACGCGTTCCCGACCAACAACGCCGACTTCACCTCCTACCTGACCAACGCTGAAATGTACGGCGCGGAAGTCCTGTTCTGCCCGGTGTCCATCGCCTATTCCACGCTGATCATCCAGCAGGCGGCCAGCATGAACCTGGCGTTCCCGGTGCTGGGCGGCGATACGCTGGACAGCAACGTCGTGGTCGCCGCGGCTGTCGGGACCAACATCGACCTGACCGTCACCACCTTCTATCAGGAAGGCGCGAACCCCACCTTTGACGAAGGCTTCAAAGCCTGGCTGAACAGCGACGCGACCGCCCTGGCCAACAACGGCGGCAACGACATGATCTCCGCTGTGTCCGTCATGGGCTATGACGGCTACTACATGGCCCTGGCCGCCCTGCAGGCTGCCGGCACGACGGATTCCGCCGCCGTGATGGCCGTGCTGCCCTCCATGGAGATCGACGGCGCTTCCGGCCACATCGTCTTTGACGAGAACGGCGACGCTGTCCGCAACTCCGCCTTCGTCAAGAAGGCCAACACCGCGACCGGCGACTGGGAGTTCGTCACCGAACAGACCGTCGAGTAACGCCGCGGTCCTGATCAAATCAAGCACAGCGGCGGAGGCCTTTCCGCCGCTTTTCGCGTAAAAAACTATCCTTTTGTTAAGAGTGAAGAGTGGAGAGTTTTCGCTCGCTGCGCTCGCAGAGTGAAGAGTTGATATGGTTTCTGATTATCTTGAAAACCATTATTCATCTCCACTCTCCACTCTTCACTCTCCACTCTAAAAACCTCCTACCTCCTCCTTCCTACCTCCTACCTTTTCCTTCCTTCCTCCCTCCTACCTCGTTGAAAGGGTGTGTTTCCACGGTGTGGAATACCGTTTTCCCCTACCTGCTGTCCGGCATATCGGTCGGAGGGCAGTATGCGCTGATTGCCATCGGGTATACGATGGTGTACGGCATTTTAAGGCTGATTAACTTTGCCCACGGCGACGTGTTCATGGTGGCCGGCATCGTGATGGTGTATCTTTCCGCCAGCGGTCTGCCGCTGTGGCTGGTGATCCCCATGGTGCTGATCATCACCGCCCTGATCGGCTTTGTGATCGAGCGGGTGGCCTATAAGCCGCTGCGCTCCGCCCCGCGCATGAGCGTGATGATTTCCGCCATCGGCGTCAGCTATACGCTGCAGAACCTGGTGCTGTACGTGACGGGCGGTCTGAATAAGATGTACCCGACCATCCCCGGCATTTCGGAGACGGTGATGGTGATGGGGGCCAAGACCAAGATGGTCACCCTGGTCACCCCGGTGCTGACGCTGGTGCTGGTCGTGCTGCTGGTGACGCTGATCAACAAGACGAAGATCGGCATGGCCATGCGGGCCGTCTCCAAGGACTTTGAAACCAGCCAGCTGATGGGCATCAAGATCAACTCCGTTATCTCCGCCACCTTCGTGATCGGTTCCTTCCTGGCGGGCGTCGGGTCCATCCTCTATTTCACCAACTATCCCACCGTCATCCAGACCTCGGGCGCCATGCCCGGCCTCAAGGCCTTCGTGGCGGCGGTGTTCGGCGGCATCGGCTCCATCCCCGGGGCGGTGCTGGGCGCTTTCATCATCGGCATCATGGAGAACATCATCAAGGGCCTGGACGTTATCCTGTTTAAATCTGGCCTGATCTCAGCGCCCCTGGGCCTGTCCACGTTTTCAGACGCCTTTACCTTCGCGCTGCTGATCATCATCCTGATCGTCAAGCCCACCGGCCTGTTCGGTGAAAAGACGACGGACAAAGTGTGAGGTGAGACAGATGACGAATCAGATCAAACAAAAGAAAGTCGATCCGGCGGTCCTTCTGACCGCGCTGATCATCCTGTGCGTGTACGTGGGCGTTTTCATCGCGGAGCAGGTGATTTCCCCGAACTCCATGCTGTTTACCGTGCTCAAAAAGGGAGCGACCTACGCCCTGGTGGCAGTTTCGATGAACCTGCTGAACGGCTTTACCGGGATCTTTTCCCTGGGCCAGGCCGGTTTCATGCTGATCGGCGCGTACACCTACGCGATCTTTACCATCCCGGTGGAGCACCGGGCCAGCGTCTACCAGTATTTTAACGGCGGCGTCATCCAGTTTACCCTGCCCTGGTTTGTGGCCATGATCCTGGCCGGCCTGGTCGCGGCTTTCTTTGCCTGGCTGATCGGCCTGCCGGTGCTGCGCTTAAAGAGCGACTATCTGGCCATCGCCACGCTGGGCTTTGCCGAAATCATCCGGGCGATCCTCCAGTGGAACCAGCTGGGCCCGGTGACCAACGGCTCCAACATGCTGCGCCTGTTCCCCAACTTTAACAGCTTCAACATCACCAACGCGGAGGGAAAGGTGACGGTCTACCTGTCGACCTTCGTGCCCTTCCTGATCGCCGGCATCTGCATCGCGCTGATCGTGCTGCTGCTGCACTCGGGCTACGGCCGGGCCTTTAAGTCCATCCGGGACGACGAGATCGCCGCGGAGGCCATGGGCGTGAACCTGGCCCACCACAAGCAGCTGGCCTTCTGCATTTCCTCCTTCTTTGCCGGGGTAGGCGGGGCCATGCTGGCCATGTACCAGACCACCGTCCAGGCCAAGTCCTTTACCACGGCCATGACCTATGAGATTCTTTTGATCGTGGTCATCGGCGGCATCGGCTCGGTGACGGGGAGCGTATTGTCCAGCTTCCTGTTTGTAGCGTGCTCAGAGTGGTGGCTGCGGTTCCTGGATAACGAGCAGTTCATCGGGGACTTCCAGGTGCCGCTACTGCGCAACGGCTTCCGCCTGGTGGTCTTCTCGGTGATCATCATGATCGTCGTGCTGTTCTTCCGCCGCGGGATCATGGGTACCCGGGAGCTGCCCGACCTGCTTCGCAGGCGCAGGAAGGAGGCGGGGATCAAGTGAGCGCAAAGCCCGTTCCTGTTCTTGAAATCGAGCATCTGACGATGCAGTTCGGCGGCGTCATCGCCGTCAACGATTTTTCCATGCACATTAACGAAGGCGAGATCGTCGCCCTGATCGGCCCCAACGGCGCGGGGAAGACCACAGCCTTCAACTGCGTGACCGGGGTGTACGAGCCGACCAACGGCCAGGTCCTTTTTAACGGCCAGCCCATCGCGCGAAACCACCCCGCCGGCAAGATGAAAAAGCTCTACGCCGGCCAGGCGGCCAACCAGTACCTGGACAACCCCGTCCGCCTCACCCCGGATAAGATTACCCAGCTCGGGATCGCCCGGACCTTCCAGAACATAAGGCTTTTTTCCGGCATGACGGTGTTTGACAACGTGCTGCTGGCCATGCACCTTCGCCGCCGCAGCAACTTTATCACCCAGACCCTCCACCTGAACGCGGCGGAGGAAAAGGAGATGCGCAAAAAGGCGGAAGCCCTGCTTCGGACCGTGGACCTGTGGGACGTGCGGGAAGAGCTGGCCACCAGCCTGCCCTACGGAAGACAGCGCCTTCTGGAAATCTCCCGCGCCCTGGCGACGGAGCCAAAGCTTTTGCTCCTGGACGAGCCGGCGGCCGGCATGAACCCCCAGGAGACGGACGAGCTGTCCAGCTTCATCAAGCGGATCAAGGACCAGTTCAAGCTGACGGTCTTCGTCATCGAGCACCACATGCAGCTGGTCATGGGCATCTC
>DGRV01000001.1 GCA_002391225.1 Christensenella sp. UBA4379 | reverse complement strand
GACATGCAGGAGGACAAGGAAGCCTATTTCGACGCCTGCGATACGGTGATCCACTGCCTGACCATGTTCACCGCCATGCTGGACAAGGCGGTCTACCGCACGGACGTCATGCGGCGCAAGGCCAACCTGGGCTTCACCAACGCCACGGACTGCGCGGACTATCTCGTCCGCAAGGGCATTCCCTTTAGGGACGCCCACCGGGTGATCGGGGAGCTGGTGGCCTACGCCCTGGGCGAGCAGAAGGCCCTGGACGAATTGAGCCTGGAGGAGCTCCGCCGTTTTTCCCCGGCGTTCTCCCAGGACGTCTACGAAGCCATCGCCCCGGAAACCTGCGTAAAGGCCCGGAACATCACCGGCGGTCCGGCACCGGAACAGGTACTTAAAGCAATTGAGGCGGGAGAAAAATTGCTTAATAATTAGAGTGGAGAGTGAAGAGTGGAGAGTGGAGATTAGATATGGTTTTGATCATTCACAGACCATATCCGATCTCCACTCTCCACTCTGTTTGCGAAGCAAACGAAAACTCTTCACTCTGTAAAAAGCGTTTCTTCTTCCGTAAAGTCTTCCTGGGCTTCCGGGAATTTGTCGCAGACCATGATCCAGCCGTCTTCGCCGGTGTCCTCGTAGTATTTTTTCCGGACACCCACTTTGATAAAGCCCAGGGAGCGGTAGAGCGCCTGGGCTTTTTCGTTGTGTGCCCGCACTTCCAGGGTCAGGTAGGAGGCCCCCAGGTTGCTGGCGTACTGGAGCAGGGCCTGGGTGATCTGCCGGCCGATACCGCGGCCGCGGTAAGGTTCCAATACGGCGATGTTGGTGATGTGGCCCTCGTCCAGGATGATGTGGGCCCCGGCGAAGGCCACGACAGCCCCGTCCGCCTCGGCCACGAGGTAGCGGGCGCAGGGGTTTTTCGTCATCTCATGTTCAAAGTCCGCCTTCGACCAGGGGGTGCGGAAGGTGGCCGTCTCGATGGCGTGCACGGCGTCCACGTCCTTCAGGGTCATCCGGCGGATCAGGACGGGCTGGTTTTGTTTTACTTCTTCAATACTCATGAGTATATCAATTCAATTTCCTGCGATCAATAGCGAATCTGATGTTTAAAAGAGGGGGTGATCAGGGGGAGACTTCCCCCTGATTACAATCCGCAGCGGCGGCATGTACGCCGCGAGGAGCATTTTTGCGGAGCAGAATATGCCTTAGAAAGAGAAGACTCCTTCACTTCTGCGGGAGCAAAAATGCGTACCTTGCGGATTTGCCGCCCGGGAGCCCCGTTAGGGGCGAGAGGCAAATCCGTCAGGGGGCAGCGTGGGAGGGGGAAGGATTCCCCCTCCCAGTACCCATTCAGCGCAGCTGAATGGGTGCGTGCTCTACCAGGTTTTTCTGACGGACCGCCTGCGGGGGGCGGAGGTAGAAGGGGTGAAGGTCGCTGTCCGGCACGGCCAGGTGTGTCCGCTCCGCGGCCAGGGCGGCGGCGGCGGCGGGGCGCACGAAGCAGTTTTCCGCCGGGGCGAACAGGGCCGGGCCTTCAAAGGCCTGGGCAATTTCCTGCTGGTGGGCCAGCATCCCGTCGCCGGTAAACAGCACGGGGCGCTCCCCGGACAGGGCCCGGACTTCGGCCAGCACCTCTGTCAGGGCCTCGGCCCGGTCGGGCAGGAGGGCGGCGGAACCGTCGTACAGGGCGGCGTATACCTGGCCCGCCCGGGCGTCCTGCATCGGGCAGACCAGGCCGGACGGGAAGGCCGCGCTCCGCGCCATCGCTTCCAGCGCGCGGACCTCGATGCAGGGCTTCTGGGCGGCGTGGGCCATGGCCTTTACCGCCGTCACCCCGATACGCACGCCGGTAAAGGAGCCCGGCCCGGTCACGGCGCAGAAGTAATCCGTGTCCTTTACATTCAGACCGGCGCGGAGATAGGCTTCCTCCGTCATCGGCATGATGGATTCGCTGTGGGTCATTTTGTTCTTGACGACCGCCTCGTAGACGATCGTCCCGTCCAGCCAGAGGGCAACCCCCGCCGTTGGGCCGGAAGTATCAAGGGAAAAGATCAGCATGACAAGTCCTTTCGGGAGATAGAAAGAAGATTGTAACGGGAAATGCGTAATTCGTAATGCGTAATGAGTAATGGGGATGCGGCGCAAGCGCCGGACACTGTAACCCCCAATGCGTAATGCGTAATTGTGTTACGGCGCAAGCGCCGGAAATGGATACATTAGGCATTACGCATTAGGCATTACGCATTTACACGTGCGGCTTAAATTTCTTCGCTTTCGCCCAACGCTTCCCGCTGCGTGACGGTGACGGTGCGGTTGTAGCCGCTGAACGCGAAGTCGATGATCCTCTGGTTGGGCCGCGGGGTCAGGAAGCTGACCACGGGCACGATGATCAGGCCGGCTACCATGGCGAAAGCGCCGCAGTTGATGGGGCTCTGGAGGAAGGGCGGGAAGGCGGAGCGGAAGAAGAGGTTCAGCGTCATGATGCCCGCGCCGAAGATAAAGCTGACCCAGACGGAGGCCAGGCTGGTGCGCTTCATGTACAGGCCGTAGAGGAAGGGGGCCAGGAAAGCGCCGGCCAGGGCGCCCCAGCTGACGCCCATCAGCTGGGCGATGAAGGTGACGTTGCGGTGGTACTGGATGATGGCCAGCACGGCGGAGATCAGGATGAACACCACGATCAGGACCCGCATGGTCAGCACCTGCTTTTTCTCGTCCATCTTCTTGACGATGTTGTCCTTGAGAAAGTCCAGCGTCAGGGTGGAGGAGGAGGCCAGCACCAGGGAGGACAGGGTGGACATCGAGGCGGACAGGACCAGGATCACGATCACGCCCAGCAGGAAGGGGGAGAGGGTTTCCAGCATCGTCGGCACGACGGAGTCATAGCCGTTGGCGGCGATGTCGATCTTGTCAGCGTACAGGCGTCCAAAGCCGCCCAGGAAGTAGCAGCCGCCGGCCACGACCACCGCAAAGGCGGTGGAAATGACGGTGCCCTTGCTGATGGCCCCCTCGGTCTTGATGGCGTAGAACTTCTGCACCATCTGGGGCAGGCCCCAGGT
>DGRV01000037.1:615-10969 GCA_002391225.1 Christensenella sp. UBA4379 | reverse complement strand
CTAACCTCCGCAAAAATTCTCCTCGAACCGGCGAAGCCGGTTCTGTGGATTTCCCTGAAGGGGGCTACGGCCCCCTTCACAACCCCTAAAGAATAACCTCATGCTTTTTTCACCTAAAATGAAGCGCTTAAAAGAAATCAACTGCATGAGTCAGCGGACAATCAGGCTGTCGATCTGGCCCGGGGCGATTTCTCTTCCGTTGACGGTGACGGTGCCGCCGGTCCACTCCAGGATCCCGTCGCAGTCGAAGGGACGGTTGGAATGGATATTGAGGTCGCCGCCGTGAATCAGGATGTCCCCGTTGGCGTCGATGGCGTCGCATTTGGAGGTCGTGGTGGTGACGGAGAGATACCCCCCGCTGATCTCCACGGCAGGCTCCCAGGCCGTCGATTTGCGGCCGGCGTTGAGGCCGTCGTCCGACGCGGTGATCACGACGCTCCCGCCGTTCAGGCGGATGCGGGTGCTCTCGATTCCCTCGTGCCCGGTCAGGGTGATTTCCCCGCCGTCGATCTGCACGGCGGCGTTGCCGTGGATGGCGTCGTCCAGGCAGGCGATCCGCAGGCTGCCGCCGGCGATATAGACATAGCCCAGCGTGTCGTCCTTGTTGTTTTCGGCGTGCAGGCCGTCCTGACATTCATTGATGGTGATCTCCCCGCCCGCCACGCGGATGGAATCCTTGGCGTCAAAGCCGGCGTCCTGGCAGCTCAGCTCATAGGTCCCGCCGGTGATGCAGAGCGTGCCCTTCACGGTCACTCCGTCCTTGGAGGAACGGAGGACCAGCGTCCCCTGGCCGTTCAGGGTCAGGTCGTCCTTGGAATAGATGGCGGCGGCCCCGTCTGCGGACTGGCCGGAAATTTCCAGGCTGTTTTCGCTCTCCGTGGTGGTGATATAGACCTTGGCCGCCTTCTGGATGTTGATGCAGGGCCCGCTCTGGCTGACGATGTGCAGGCCGTTCAGCACCAGCTGCACGACGTCCTTTTTCCCCGCCTTCACGGTAACGGACGCATTTTTCGTGCTGCCGGACAGGACGTACACGCCGGGAGCGCTGATTTCGAGCTGCGCCCCGTCCGTGACCGTCAGTTTGGTCGCCTGGCTCAGGTCCGCTTCCTGGCGCAGGTCCTCCTGCGTAAACTGTTCTTGCGCGGTGTATACCGGCGGCCCGTCCACGCCGCTCTCGGCGCCTGCGGTTTGGACGGATCCATTTAGAAGGAAGAAACACAGGATCATCGATAACCAAACGGTAGTTCGTTTCATTGATTTCATCTCCTTATCTTCGCCCGGGACTTCCCTTGGGGCAACAGCAGAATATCACTTCAACCTCAAATGAACATTAAAATGGTTCAGGGCCGGGATCAGGAAAATAGCTCATAGATTACCGCAGGATCACGCTGGTCTGGCCCTCCAGAGTGAGGAGGGAATCTTCCAGCTTTCCCTGGCCCATGCCGACAAAGGCGGCAGAGGTGAAGGAAAGGTCAGTGACGGCGCTCAGGTCCAGTTTGGCGGTGCGGGCGGATGTATTGTGAATTACCGCCACGGTTTCCCCGTCCCACGTACAGGTAAAGCCGCCTACCTTGGTATCGGTGAAGGGCAGGGCCCGGTATTCGCCCAGGGCGATTTCCGGGTTGGCCCGGCGGAGCATGATCAGGGTTTTATAGTAGTTGTACAGGCTGGTGGCCATGGGCTTCAGATCCTGAACGGAATAGGGGGTCTGCTTGGCTGGGTCGTAGGTGGCCCCGGGAGGATCCTGAATGGAATCGCCGTCCCCCCACAGCATGGCCAGGCGGCGGTTGGCGTCCGTATTCGCCCCGCCCCGGGAGCCGCGCAGGCCGATTTCCTCCCCGTAGTAGATAAAAGGAGAGCCGGGGGAAAGCAGATACAGGTTGGCCGCTACCTTCATCTGCCCGCCGGCGACAGTCAGATAGCCCGCGGCCCGGTCCGTATCGTGATTGGCTATGAAGGGGATGTTCATGGCGCTCTCATTCAGGCGGTGAAGCTTGTCCAGCGTTTTTTCCGTATAGGCCGTCAGCCGGTTGACGTCGCCGGTCTTGGCGGTTTCGGCGTAGAGGCCGCCAACCTGGCTGGTGGTAAAGTTAAAGCAGTTGGTGAAGGGAACGTACTGGTCGATCACGCCTTCGCCGTCCCACACCTCCGCCACGGTGTAGATGTCCGGCTTGATGTTCCGAAGCTCGCCCACGTACCATTCCCAGAAAGCGGCGCTGGCGGCGTTGTCGCCCAGGTAGATATACTTGGCCGCGTCAAAGCGGAAGCCGTCGACGCCCAGGTCCAAATAGTATTTCGCTACGTCCAATAGCGTCTGCCGCACGAAGGGCTGGTCGAAATCCGGCTCGGGCATGAAGTCGGAAAAATTGGCCTCGTACAGCACGCCCGCCTGCCGGGAAAGGGCGAAACGCCGGCCCGCCGGGAGGCTTTCGCCTTGTTTCCGCCAGACATAAAAGTCGTAGTAATCGTTCCTTGGGTTCTGCATCTGGTGGGCGTTTAAGAAGTTTCTGAACCAGCGGTTCTGCGCCCCGGTATGATTGATGGGCAGGTCCAGGATGAGCTTTACGTCCCGCTCATGGCAGATTTCAATCAGTTCCCGGAGGTCGTCCATCGTCCCGAAAGCGGGGTCGATAGTATAAAAGTCCGTCACGTCGTACTTATGATAGGAAGGAGAAGCAAAGATGGGGGTCAGCCAGATGCCGCCCACCCCCAGGCTCAGCCCGGAAGTCGGGTCGCCGTCGTTCAGATAGTCCATGCGCCGGATGATCCCCCGAAGGTCCCCGGTGCCATCCCCGTCGGAATCGGAGAAGGAGCCGACGAAGATCTCGTAGAACACGCGGGCGTTTCCCTCCTGCCCGCGCAGGTGAGAAAAGTCCACGTCGTTGACGATCGCTTCCCCATCGGGGCTCAGGGGATAGGTTTTGAAGAAATCATCGTCCTCGGACAGAGAAAGGGCGGGGAGCAGCAGGGCCAGCGCCGCCGCCAGGCAAAGCAGTTTTTTCAAGCGGAACGCCTCTTTTCTTTGCGCTTTTCATTCACTATCTCACGGATCCCTCCGCTTGTCAAGAACGGAAAACCATGCTATACTTTTTTTACAATTCAACGCGGAAATGGAAGGCTCTGAGCGATGACCTCATTATATACAAAGGAACAGCTGAACCGCGTAAAGCGGAAAGACAAAAACGGGCAGGCGCTGGTATGGGGCCTGTCCGCCGTATCCCTGGCCGCCTGCGTGGCGCTGTGCCTGAACACCCGGATGGGCAATGAAAGGACGATGTATCTGTTCGTCGTTGCTGTTTCCATCCTGGGCGGCTGGACGGTGATGGCGCTCCTGTTTTTTTACTGGCTTCCCTGGCGGGCAGAGCGCCGGCACATGGAAGGCATCCTCCAGGGGGAAGAAGAGGAGGCGGTGGGCGTGCTTCGTTGGACGGATACGCTGTTTGCCATCCCCCGCAGCATCACCGTCCACAAGATGAACTTGGAAACAGACCAGGGTCTGCTTTCGCTGCAGGCAGATGAACGCTTGATTCGGGCGCTGCCGAAAAGCGGAACCCGGGTGCGGGTACGCTTTGTGCGCCGGTACATCACCGCCTGGGAGGAAACCGATGCGGAAGCTTAAAAAAATCCTGGACCTTTTGCCGCTGTTCCTTCTCTGGGCCATGCTCAGCGTGCTGGTGTGGGGTTTTGTGTTTAACCAGATCACGGATACGGATCGGGCCCGCAAGCTGGTCCTCTGCGTGGACGCTCCGGTGCCGGGGGAAAGCGAATTTGCCCTGGAGATCAAGAAAGGAACCCCGGAGCGCATCCGCCTGATCCGGGTACGCCCGTTCAGCTACGCCATGATGGACGCAAAAACGCTGGAGGAGGCGGATCTGTACCTGATTGCGGAAGACCATCTGGAAACCTACCGCGATTGGCTCCTGCCGCTGACGGACCGGCTGCGGGCCGCAGGTCCGGTCCGAGAAGCGGACGGCGTTCCCCTTGGGGTTCTGGCCCGGGACGGGCAAACAGGGAAAGGCGTTTATCCGGCATGGGTACAGTATCCGGACGGGCAGAGCTATTACCTGTGCCTGGGAGCGCGTTCCCTCCACATATCCGGCCTTCCGGGGGCCGTGGACAACGAAGCGGAAGAGGCTGCGCTGCGGCTTCTCCATCACATAGAACCATAATATATATTATAAAGGAAGGGATTTTGACCATGAAAAAAAGAATGATTCCGATGATCCTCCTCCTGTGCCTGAGCGGAATGCTTCTTTGTCCGTGCAGCGCGGAAACGGAGGAACAGGCTGCGGACAGCCTGTATGTAAAGCGCGTCGAGAACCTGCCGGAGGATTTTATCTTTGGCATGGACGCCTCCTCCGTCATCGCCGAGGAGGACAGCGGCGTCCGGTATTTCGGCCTGGACGGCGGGGAACAGGATGTGTTTCAGATTCTCAGCGAAAACGGCTTCAACTATATCCGCGTCCGGGTGTGGAACCATCCCTGGGACGCCCAGGGCCGCGGCTATGGCGGCGGGAACTGCGACATCGGGAAGGCGGTGGAAATCGGCAAACGGGCAACGAAATACGGCATGAAGCTGCTGGTGGACTTCCACTACTCCGATTTCTGGGCCGACCCGGGCAAGCAGATGGTCCCGCTGGCCTGGAAAAACATGGAAATTGAAGAAAAAACCGAAGCCGTCTACCAGTTTACCCGGGACTGCCTGCTGCAGCTCAGGGAAGCTAAAATAGACGTCGGTATGGTTCAGGTGGGCAACGAGACCAACGGCGTGCTCTGCGGGGAAAAAATCTGGTTCAACATCCAGTACCTGATGCAGGCAGGGGCCAGGGCCACCCGCGAGGTGTATCCCGAAGCCCTGGTGGCGCTGCACTTTGCTAACCCCGAAAAGGCCGGCAGCTACATGACCTACGCGAAAAAGATGGATTACTATCAGGTGGACTACGACGTATTCGCCACCTCCTACTATCCCTACTGGCACGGCACGCTGGACAACCTTTCCGCCGTTATGACGGAAATCGCCGATACCTACGGAAAAAAGGTGATGGTGGTGGAGACCAGCTACCCTTATACAGCGGAGGATACGGACTTTTCGGTGAACTCCGTCGGGGACGGCGGGGGCATCGTCAAAGCGTACCCCTTTACCGTCCAGGGGCAGGCCAACTGCGTCCGTGATATAACGGACACCGTGGTCAACCGAATGAAGAACGGCATCGGCGTGGTGTACTGGGAAGGCTGCTGGATCAGCGTGGGCGGAGGCTCCTGGGAGGAAAACAGCGCTATTTGGGAGCAGTACGGGTCCGGCTGGGCGACCAGCTATGCCGCAGTATACGACCCAAGCGACGCCGGACGCTACTATGGCGGGTGCGCGGTGGACAATCAGGCCCTGTTTGACCGGTACGGGCGCGCCCTCCCGTCGCTTCGGGTGTTTTCCCTGATGCGGGAGGGAAACGAAATCGCGCCTTCGCCGGACGCGCTGGAGGACGTCGAGCTGATCTGCGACCTGAACGCGGCCCTGCCGCTGCCTGAAACCGTGAACGCCGTGATGACGGACGGCAGCAGGCAGGCGGTGCCCGTTCAGTGGAACCTGACGGAGGAAAAGGATAGGGAGATGCACGAAAACGGGCCGGCGCAGTATGAGATCACCGGCCAGGCCGGCGGGATGACGGCCAAGTGCTTCGTGTCCATGGTGGAATACAATTACCTGACGGATTACAGCTTCGAGGAAGGCGGCCGGGGCTGGGTGTTTACCGACCTCAGGCAGGCGGACCAGCTCTACGTGGAGGACAAGAAGACCGATTCCCTCACGGGCACCAAACACGCTCACTTCTGGAGCGCGAAAAAGGACAGCGTGGAATTTACCCTGGAGCAGAAGGTGCAGAACCTGCCGGAGGGAAAATACCGCTTTACCGTGTCCATCATGGGCGGCGACGGGGGAGATACCGAGATCTACGCCTACGTGAAGATCAACGGGGAAATGGCGGGGAAAGAGCCGCTGCAGATTACTTCTTATGGAAACTGGGACACCGCGGCGGTGCCGGAGTTCACGTATCAAGCCGGGGACGAAGTGACCGTGGGCGTCTATGTCCGCTGCGAGGGCGCGGGCAACGGGGCCTGGGGGAAGATCGACGACGCGCTGCTCAATTCCGTCAAGTAAACCCTAAGTCCCCAAAAGATGAAGAATATGGGAAAAAGGTGCCTCCAAAGGAGTAGATGAGCGCAAAAAAAGATTGACAAACGCCCTGAAAAAGATATAATGTTTTTTGAAGGATTTTATAATCAGATTTCAGGCAGTTGGGTGAAGGGCTTGCTTTTGCGCATGTCTTTTCCCTTTGCCGGGAATCCAATCAAAAAGAAAGGATGATTTTTTCATGAAGAAGCTTTTATCCGTTCTGCTCGTTCTGGCGATGGCGCTGTCCATGGCGGTCTCCGCCAGCGCTGCCAGCCTGGCCGGTGAGTATAACATCACCGTGTGGGTATCTGAAAAAGCGGTCGACCTGACCAAGCAGCAGATCGAGGCCTTCAACGCCACCAATGATCTTGGTATCGTGTTCAAGGCCGCGGTGGAGCCCGTTTCCGAAGCGGAAGCCGCTACCAACATGATTACCGACGTGGAAGCCGGCGGCGACCTGTTCTGCTTTGCGCAGGACCAGTTCGCCCGTCTGGTGCAGGCCGGCGCGCTGGCCAAGCTGGGCGCCAAGGCCGCTGAAACCGTCATCGCCAACAACGACGCGGGCACCGTGGCCGCCGCCACCTCCGGCGATGTCCTGTACGCCTACCCGCTGACCAGCGACAACGGCTACTTCATGTACTATGACAAGTCCGTCATCCCGGAAGAAGACGTGGACAGCCTGGAAAAGCTGATCGCAGACTGCGAAGCGGCCAACAAGTATTTCGCCTTTGAAATGCAGTCCTCCGCCTGGTATCTGGCTTCCTTCTTCTTCGGCACCGGCTGCGTGTCCGAATGGAACACCGACGACGACGGCACCTTCGTTTCCGTGCGCGATACCTTCAACAGCCCCGAGGGCCTGATTGCCGTCAAGGGCATGAAGAAGCTGGTGGATTCCCCGATGCACCTGTCCTCCTCCCAGGCCTCTGAGTTCGCCTCCGGCGCGGCCGTCGTGGTGACCGGCACCTGGGCGTTTGAAGACATCAGCAAGATGCTGGGCGACAACATGGGCGTCGCCGACCTGCCCTCCTTCGAGGTGGACGGCAAGGAATATCACCTGGGCTCCTTCAACGGCTGCAAGCTGATGGGCGTCAAGCCCCAGGTGGACGCCGCGAAGGCCGCCGCCCTGCACCGCCTGGCCCAGTACCTGACCGGCGAACAGTGCCAGATGGAGCGCTTTGAAGCCCTGAGCTGGGGCCCCTCCAACATCGTGGATCAGGCCTCCGAAGCCGTACAGGCCAACCCCGGCCTCGCCGCCCTGATCGCCCAGTCTGCCTATTCCGTTCCGCAGGGCCAGATTCACGGCTCCTGGTGGGACATCGCCAAGGTCATCGGTGACGACGTGAAGGCCGCGACCGACGAAGCCGGCCTGCAGAAGGCGCTGGACAACTACTACGACAAGATCTCCAGCCTCTTTACGCTTGATACCTCCGCCCTGCTCTTCGTGGGCGCGTGGAACGGCTGGAACAACGCGGACGATACCGACACCTACTACTTTAAGAACAACACCCTGACGCTGGACGTGCCTCAGAGTGATTACATGGGCGGCCGCATCGTGAATCCCGGCAGCTGGGATACCGACAAGGGCTTTGCTCAGGTCACTTCCGGCGCTGAACTGATCAAGGATCTGGGCACGGACAATCCTGACAACAACATCGTATTCGCGGAGCCCGGCAACTATACCGTTACCCTGAACGGCAGCGAAATCACGATCGTGAAGAACTGATGCTTCTTGCGGTTTGTCAGTGATCCGGCTGATCCTGCATCATCATGAATTCATAAGCGACAGGCCGGAACCAATCCCGATTGGTTCCGGCCGTTTTTTCAAGGTAGCCGGTGCATTTTCCCGGCTGATCCTTTCGCCCCTGAAACTGAAAGGGAAGTGAACGTATGAGCGAAAACAAGCAGGCTGCCGCTCAGCAGGGCTTGAAAAGAGTGCTGGTGACGCTGGGCGTGGCGGCGCTGGGCTGTCTGGTCTGGCTGATCCTCGGCAGCATTTTTTCCGGAATCGGCGTGCCGATGTGGGTTTCCGGCGTCATCGCGCTGCTGATCTTCGGCCCTGCCGCGGCCGGCTGTTTCCTTTTGTGGAACGAAATGTATCCCATTTATAAAAGCGGCGATGAAAAGCGCGTGATGCCCCTGAGCCGCTGGAAAAAGACGATCTACAAGCTGACCAAGGGGGTTCTGTCCGTCCCTGCGATGCTGAAAAACCTGGGCCTGACCGTCTGGAACGCGGTCAAAGGCGCTGTGTGCGCCGTCGGCCGGGAATGCAGGGACATCGTAACGACCTTTGTCCACGGCGACTGGAAGACCAAATGCTCCTACGTGGTGATGGGCTTTGGAAACCTGGCCCGTGGCCAGATCCTGCGGGGCCTGCTTTTCCTGCTGTTTGAAGTGGTGTTCATCGGGTACATGGTCCTGGCGGGCGGCTACTGGCTGAGCATGCTGCCTTCTCTGGGCAAGGTGGGCCCCACGGAGGCCTATGACGAGATCTTCGATACCTATGTGACCACCTACAACGATAACTCCTTTAAAATCCTGCTGTACGGCGTACTGACCATTTTCTTTATCATCGCCTTTATCTATACCTGGCGGGTGAACATCCGGCAGAACCAGATAGCGGAAAAGATCCTGAAAAGCGGCAAAAAGCTGCGCAGCGGAAAGGACGACCTGAGAAGCCTGGTGGACGACCAGTTCCACAAGACCCTGCTGGCCCTGCCGCTGACGGGCATTCTGGTGTTTACCGTGCTGCCCATCGTGTTCATGATTCTGGTAGCCTTCACCAATTACGACGGCACCCACGACGGCTATTACAATAACCTGTTCACCTGGGTGGGATTGGACAATTTTAATACCATGCTCTCCTGGAAGGTGACCGGGGGTGCGGGGACCCAGTCCTACGCGGCCACCTTCGGCGAAGTGCTGTCCTGGACGCTGATCTGGGCCTTCTTTGCCACCTTCACCAACTATTTCCTGGGCATGTTCGTGGCCATGGCCATCAACAAAAAAGGCATCCGCCTGAAAAAGCTGTGGCGCACGGTGCTGGTGCTGACCATCGCCATTCCCCAGTTTATTTCCCTGCTGTACGTGAGCAAGATGTTCGCCAAGAACGGTCTGATCAACCTGGCGCTGATGAATCTGGGGTGGATCGACAAGGCCCTTCCCTTCTGGGAGGACCCGACCTGGGCCAGAATCACGGTGATCATTGTCAATATCTGGATCGGCATTCCTTACCTGATGCTGATCGCCACCGGCATCCTGATGAATATCCCCGCCGATCTCTATGAATCCGCGAAGATCGACGGGGCCAACGGCTGGCAGCAGTATACCAAGATCACGCTGCCCTACATGCTGTTCATCACCGGGCCCTACCTGCTGACCAGCTTTACGGGCAACATGAACAACTTTAACGTGATCTACCTGCTCACCGGCGGTGCGCCGACCAACGCGGCGGCTTCCTCGGCAGCCGGCTCGGTGGGCTACACGGACCTGCTGGTCACCTGGCTGTTCAAGATCACCACCGGCGCGGAAAGCCAGTACTATCTGGCATCCGTGGTCGGTATCCTGGTGTTCGTGGTGGTCGCCCTGATTTCCCTGATCGTGTACAACGTGCTGCCGTCCATCAAGAACGAGGAGGATTTCCAGTGATGAGTGAACAGAATTCATTGGGCGCCGCCCCCTCCACGCCGGCCAGGCGGCACATGGGCCTGCGCGCTTCGCGTACCATCGCCAATTCTTCGATCTATCTCGTGCTGATCCTGATCAGCGTGATCTGGCTGATTCCCTTTGCGTGCATTCTGCTCCAGTCCTTCCGGGTGGAAAGCACCTGGCAGGTGGGCTACGTGGTGCCCCAGCAGTGGGGGCTGGACAATTACCGCTTCCTTTTTAAGACCGACTTCCCCCGCTGGTATGCCAATACCTTCATCATTGCCCTGGTGGTGGCCGTGCTGCAGACAGTCATCGTGCTGTGCATGAGCTATACCCTGAGTCGCTTCCGCTTTAAAATGCGCCAGCCGCTGATGCGCTTCATGCTGATCCTGAGCATGTTCCCCGGCATGTTGTCCATGATCATCCTGTACCGGGTGCTCAAGGACCTGGGGATGACCCAGGCCAACGCCGTGCCGGGCCTGATCCTGGTGTATGTGGCCTCCTCCGGCATGGGATACTATGTGTCCAAGGGCTTCTTTG
>DGRV01000037.1:296-466 GCA_002391225.1 Christensenella sp. UBA4379 | reverse complement strand
TCCAAGCCCATCGTCATCTATACCGTACTGACGGCGTTCATGGGCCCCTGGGGGGATTTCGTGTTCGCGCGGTACATCGCTTTCGGTTCCTCCGCCGGGTCCAACGTGGCCGTCGGTCTGTACAACTGGCTGAACAAGGATCAGATCAATTCCTATTATACCGTGTTCTG
>DGRV01000037.1:0-182 GCA_002391225.1 Christensenella sp. UBA4379 | reverse complement strand
AGAAGTATTATGTGGAGGGCGTCACCGGAGGCGCGGTCAAGGGCTGATCTAAAGGGAGCTCCTGGCAGAATCCAAACGAAGGAGAGAATAGAGTATGGCAAGCGTAAAGCTGACGGATGTCAAAAAGGTGTACGACAATAACGTGACCGCCGTCCACGATTTTAACCTGGAAATCAAAGACA